>CAJUGL010000009.1 GCA_910586515.1 uncultured Acetatifactor sp. | reverse complement strand
ACATCAGAAAGTCCTGTACGATACTTTTTTTATTAAAAAACTTGTAAAGTGGTGTGTACATAATCAGAAACCAACAATATAATGATATCAGGGTCAAGACATTATGTATGGCATGTCCGCATGTCAATACATGACTTTGAGCCCCCGACATAGGGGTGTCTGAAGACAAATAAAGGAAGGAGAGGCCGTGAATATCTATATCGGTGAAAATATCAGGAGACTGCGCCTGAGCAGACAGATTACCCAGGAGCAGCTGTCGGTGGCCATGGGTGTGTCCTGCGCTGCCGTGAGCAAGTGGGAGAGGGGAGAAACGCTGCCGGATATCTCGCTGCTGCCCATGTTGGCCCATTATTTTTCAGTGTCCATTGATGAACTTATAGGCTATGACGCTGCCCGGATTGAAGAGGAAATCAGGCATTTCCTGGAGGAGCACGGCAGGCTGTTCCGGGACGGGAAGGGGGCATTGGCTGTGAATAAAAAGTGCAGTGAACTATGGTTCTGCCGGGGGCTTTCCCCGGAAGAAAAGGGGGAGGCTGCCCTTGCGGTCTGCGCTGCCCTGGAGAGCCTGGGGAGAACGGCTTTCTGCGGTGAGGCCGACTATTTCCTCAGCGGCTTTGCGGCCGGTATGGCAAGAAAGCTTCAGGAAACAAAGGGCCATCGGGCTGTGGTGGAGCGGCTTTGCGGAATCCGGGAGGAGGCAGAAAGACGGTTTCGGGAATATAGTGAGACGGACCCGGCGGCAAAGGAAATCCTGAATTATGATTTCCTGGATTTTCCATAACAGATCTGCCGCCTGCTCAGCAACATGTTTTTCGGATTGGGAGGGAGAACTGTCATGATGAAGATTACAGAGAGAAAAAGTCTGCTTAGAAGAAAGGTGTACGGAATCGCCGCCATGTCCTTTTTTCTGTCCATGCTGCTGCAGGCAGTATCTTTGATTCCGGTGATGATGATGCCGTCAGTGATTGACACCTACATTCCGGCAGGAGAAACAGGGAAGGTGATTCTTGCCGTCCTTGCTTTCTGCGGTATTCCCGTAATGGTGACTTTCGGCTACAACTGGTATCAGTATTACCTGATGCTTGAGAGCCGCAGGCTGATTGCCCGGGTGAATTTGGAGTGCTTTGACAAGCTTATTCATCAGCCCATGGCATTTTTTGACGAAAATCACTCTGCGGAGCTGGCAAAGAAAGCTTCCGCCGACATAGTGTCATACATTGCGGTTTGGACCATTGATCTGCCCAAGCTTTTGTCCAATGCAGTCAGCGGAGTTCTGGTTTTTCTTCTGTTGTGCCGGATTCATGTTCTCATTGCTCTGTTTCAGGTGCTGTATATTCCGGTGAGCCTGGTGCTGATGAGGCTGGTGGGAAACAGGCTCCAGGGGCTGATTGCCAAAGTAGTGGAGTTCAATGCCGGATACCAGAAGCAGATGCAGGAGGCGTTCCGCTCCATACGGTTGGTGAAGGCCCAGGCGGCGGAGGAACAGGAGGACCGGAAGGTGGAGGAAATCCAGAGCGGCGTGCTGAAAATCTGGGGAAAAGTGGCTTTTTTCGACAATTTTGCAGGCGGCATATCCCATACCCTGATGCCGGGATTTTTCCATGGGGCTACTTTTATCATGGCAGCGCTTCTGGCAGCTCTCCAGGTGATTTCCATCGGCTACATGACGGCGGCAGTGAGCTATGCCTCCAGAATACACGATATTTTTACCGGTCTGATTTCTACATACAATGAGTATAAAAAAGCCAGGGGCGAGGTGTCCGCCATACAGGGTTATCTGGAACTGAAGGACGAACGGGACAGCGCCGGAACCGGCAGGTGGAAGTTTGAACGGGAAATTGTATTTGATAATGTGTTTTTTAGATATCCAAACACTGAAAAAGAAATTCTGCGCCATAAAAGCCTCAGGATAAAGAAAGGGGACTGGGTGGGGATCACGGGTCCCAGCGGCATTGGAAAAAGTACCATTCTGGAGCTGCTGCTGCGGTTTTATGAGACGGATAAGGGACGCATTTTGGTGGACGGGCAATCTGTGAAGGAAATCAATCTCTATGAGCTGCGTCAGGCCATTTCCTATGTTCCTCAGGAGCCTGTGCTGCGCCAGGGGACGATACGGGATAATCTCCTGTTGGTAAAACCGGATGCTACGGAAGAACAGCTGTTGAACGCCGCGGAAAGAACCGGCATTCTGACCCGGATCCAGGGGGGACTGGACAGGGAAATCGGGGAACAGGGCATGGCTCTGTCCGGCGGAGAAAGGCAGCGGATTGCCATTGCCAGGTGTCTTTTGGACGGCAGGAAGGTGATTCTCCTGGACGAGGCCACCAGTCAGATGGATGCGGCCACCCAGGATATCATGGCGAAGGTGCTTCGAGAGGAGCAGAAGTCCAGGGGTGCCACCGTACTCAGCGTTGCTCACCGTCTGGAGTTTAATCGGTTTGCGGATGAAATGATTTCTGTGGAGTAAAGGAAGTATTAAGAACAAAATATAGGGAATAACTTAGGCCGCCTGATCAACAGGTGGCTGTATTTTTTGGTGGCAGGCCTGAGAAATACACGCGGTAAATTAAGCATGGGGGTGCTTGAAATATTTTTATTTTAATAAAGGGCAAATGAATATATGAGGATAATCAAGATAAATAAAGGGATTGTGGCTGATGTAGGGAAGTGAATGATCAGGAAAAACAGACGCGAAACTAAGCAGGGGTATTTGACTATTTTCTTCGGGGAAATTATAATCGAAACAGTCAGGGGGATGAATGATCAGAACCGAAAGAGAGGAGAAGGAATATGATTAGCGACGAAAGCAATTTGATCAGTAATCTGAGCAGAAATGTTAAAAAGATAATGGCTGATCGCAAAATCAGCATAAATGAATTGGCAAAGAAAACAGGTTTGTCCTTTTCTGTCATTAGAAATATAAGGGATGGTAAAATCAAAAAACTCAATGCACAAAACCTGAATAAACTGGCAGGCTATTTACACCTATCGCCCAGTCAGCTGTTAGGTACGGATTCCATTCCGGAGGAACTAAATATCATCGAGGAGTGTGCTGAGTTCATTCCTTCCTTTTTCGAAAAAGAGGCGGAAGAGTTTACCTCTGAAAATCGCTGTGGATTTTTGAAAGGTTATGATTTGCAGTACGAGGAATGTATTGTGAATACGATACATTTCTATATCGAGGCGCATAAGCTGGCCACTGGGTATTATCATGAGGCGGCTGAGCCGGTAAAAACAAAATCCTTAACAAAGGAGTCTGTCAATAAAGCTTATGAAAAATATATACTGAATCAGATTTTTCAGAAGTTTTCACAGGAAAAGGAAGGCAGGCAGGAAAATAACGTAAAGGGTGAGGAAGTTAAAGCTGTTGATCAAATAGCTGCTGCCGGCAGGGCGATAAAACAGTTAAGAGATTTATATGGATTGACCAGAAAAGAATTGGGCATCAGGAGCGGTTTGGGAGAAGATTGTATATATCGAATTGAGTCCGGAATGAATAAAAAAATAAATTACGAGCATATTAGTGAGATTGCAGGAGAATTGCTCTGTACTCCGGATTTTCTTCTGGGAGAGTCCTGTGATCCCACATCAAACAGAGACGGTTCCTCGCTGTTCTATCGAAGAGATGGGTTGATATACCGGCATGTACAGTTGGGACATGATTTGGCGTATGCGTGGAATTATATGGATTCGGAGTCAAAGGCAGTGGTGGTTGATATGATACATACATTGAATACCATGTATAATTATAAAGAGCTAAGTGAAGAGAGTTTTGGGAAAAGATTATCTATTCAGGAAGTTTTCTTCAGGGAACAGGCGCTGTATACGGAACGCTGGAAAAATAGGGGCGCGCATTTTTATACAAAAAAATATAAGGTGGATAAGGGAGAATGATCTTTATGGAAAAAAATTAGAAATTGCCGGATGGAAAAAAACCAGCTGTGATGACGGGCCGGGAATGAGAAGCGTTTTATTTTTACAGGGATGCAGTATGAATTGCGCAGGATGCCACAATAAAATTGCCCAAAAGAAGGGGAATGGGGAATTATGGGATGTGGCTGAGATTGCAGGCCGCATCATTCAGCAATGCCACAATAAGCGGCTGACTATTTCGGGCGGAGAACCGCTGGAACAGTGGCAGGAGTTGAAGGAGCTTATTGCAATGCTTGCAGAGATCAATTTCGATATCTGTATTTATACCGGATGGAATAAGGAAGAAGTACCGGATGAAGTGTTTCAAATGGTCAACTATGTTAAATGCGGAAGTTTTGCAGCGGATCTGAAATCGGAGAATATACATTATGTGGGATCAAGTAACCAGCGTATGTTTAAGCGGGAGACTTCTGGAGAATGGGTAGAGTTAAAACTGCAGATTGGGTGATTATGTCATTCCGAAAAGGAATGGTAGGAAAATCAATAAAGATAAGAAGGGCGATATGATGAGGACAGCAAGAGAACTGGCAAATTCAAGAATGAATGCATGTGGAAGAATTGTCAAAGCAGGAGAAGCTTCTGAAAAGAACAGAATTTTAAGAGAGATTGTTCTGGAAGCGCATAGAAAAGCGCATGAACAGCGGCTGTGTCATATGCATGATCTGGAATTTTATGACACAAGTTATAATTGTATTGGAATAAATGTTTCGGATTTATTAGGCAATAAACCATATACCTTCAGGGGAGCGGTTCGGAAACTGAATCGGGAGATTATTGGATTGACGAATATTCAGGCGGGCGGTATAGGCTTCCTCAATTTTGATGCCGACATGTCTGTATATGTAAATGATGAGACAGTAGAAGAACTGACAGAAGAACTGAGGGAACTATTCTTTGATCTGAATACATATAGCAGAAAAGGCTGCGAAAAAGCATATGTCACATTTAATTTTGGCATTACTGCAACAGAAGCTGGGCGGAAAGTGGCATTGGCGCTTCTGAAAGCACATGGTCTGGGGGATGAAAGCGGAAATCCATTTGTTTTTCCGAATCTTGTATTTAAACTGCATAAAGAAATAAACGCAGACGAAATGTCGCCGAATCATGATATTTATCTGGAAGCATTGAAGGCAACCTCCAGGAAGATGGTGCCAACCTATTTCAATTGTGATTCTTCCGGCAACAGAAATGCAGATCCGACAAAAATTGGCATCATGGGATGCCGTACCAGAGTGGTTGATAATTTATATGGCGAAAAGAGCGGCTTGAAACGGGGCAAAATAGCCTGCGTAACTCTTAATCTCGTACAGATGGCGTATGATTCCGTAAATGATGTGGAACATTTCATTTCCTTAATCAGAGGCGCAATGAGTAACGCAAAAGAATCTCTGATATTTCGTTATAAAGCGCTGATGGACAAGGCTGATTTTTCCGAAGTATATAAACGTCGAATATATAAAGATTCCGAATATCAGGATGCGGAGCTTGCATTTCGAAATGGAACTTTATCAATTGGCTTTATCGGTCTCTGGGATGCATTGTCGGTAATTCATGCCAGGAAATGGAATCATCTGTCCGATATGGAAGTTTATTTAGATGAGGCTTTTCACATTGTTCATGTGATGAGAGAGATGACGGATTTCTTCATTAAAGAAACGGGGATGAATTTTTCGCTTCTCGCCTCTGCGGCAGAGGGAGTTTCGGGAAGTTTTGCCGCATATGACGCGGTTCATGCAGGAAAAGATATGCCTGTAGCCGAGAAAGGATATTACTCGAACTCATTTCATGTTCCGGTGGATGTGGAAACTGATTTTGTGGAAAAAATTAAATTCGAAGGAATGTTTCATCATCTATGCAATGGAGGTTCTATTACCTATGTTGAACTTGAGGAAATGCCGGATAGTAATGTCGAAGCGGTGAGAGAAATTATTGAGTATGCGTATGAAAATGATTGTAATTATATTGGAATCAATTTTCCGCTGGACAATTGCAACCGATGTGGATATGTTGGCAGAATAGCGAGCGATTGTCCCTGCTGCGGAAGTTCTGATATCAGAAGACTCCGCAGGGTCTCCGGTTATCTGGCTGAAGTTGACCGTTTTGTAAAAGGAAAGAAATTTGAACTGTTGGACAGAGTAAATCACGATAGGGCCGAAAACTAAATGGGCCGGGGAAGCCAGGAGGACGGGGCCCTGATTTCCCGCAAAATTCACCGGGCGCACTTTTTCACTTCGCGGCAGGGGGTGTTCTCCCCCTGCTCAATTTACACTTCTGTCAGCTGGCAGTCATGCTTTTTAAAGAAATCCACTCTCGGTTCCAGATACTTCAATTTATGATTTTCCACATCTGCAATATAAAAAGAAACCGGTTCCAGTATAGTGTTCCAATCCCACAGTTCCTCTCCCAAATTCAGATATTCCCGAAACATTTCACATCCTTCCGGCGCAATGGGATGAACCAGTACTGCCATAACCTTACAGGCGTAAAAACAGTCAAGCACAAGCTGTTTTCTGAATTCCGTATCATTGGCGGCATCCGCAATCTTTACATTGTTTACCCAGTGCTTGTTTACTCCCCGGATAAAGTCATCCAGGACATAGGAGATCCGGTGAAACTCATGGTTATACATATGACGCTCATAATCCAGAACGGCTTTCTCCGTCATCAGTTTTATCTGTTCGTTTACTTCGCCTATGGGAATTTTTCCCTCACAATTATTCTGAATCCCATAGAAACAGGTTCGAATCAGCCGGTTAAATACATTGGTAATCAGATTACCGTCTTTCAGAACCATATCTACGCCGGTTCTCTCTTCCTCTTTCATAAATACCTGGGGTTTAAAACCTGTGCTCTTGGAGGACAGACCCAGACTCATAAAATGCATACGCAGCTGGTCCTTTGTGTAATACTGCAGCAGTTCGTCTGCCATGGGAGGCTTACATTCGGAACTGCTGCTGGCTTTTGTATCCATATACAGCAAATGCCTGTTGGCTATGATATGGGACAAGTGCACTGTCTCCATATCCGGCACTTCCCCTTTGGGAACCTGCAATCCTGTAAATAAGCCTGTCTGAGCAATGGCATAGAAATAAATGTTATCCTCTCCGATAAACTGATACACTTTTGCTTCCTCATCATACCACCACCGGGACAGGTCCGCTTCTTTTCCCTGCTTTTTCAAATAGGCACAGGTAAAGGAAATGGGCGCCCACAGCGATTCCGGCCATACCCAGAAGGTAAGGTCCTTTAATCCCTCACACTCCGGGAACGGCACACCCCATTCCACATTACCGGACAGCCGGAAAGGAACCAGTGTCTTTCCGGAAGTATAATGAATGCCGCCTGCGTCCAATACCTGTTTCGCCCGGTCACGGTCATCCAGATTTTCGAATACAAACACAACAGAAGGTTTCTTTTCCTCATCAACACATTCATGGGGAGGCAGCTTAGCGGCCAATTCCGCCAGGTCACCGATATACTTTCTGGGTACGTAAAGGAAAGGTTTTTTCAAAAATTCCTCTACGGTTTCCAGTTGATACTTGCGCGTATTTGTGTTTTTCCGAAGGAAATCATTGTATTCCTTTACTGCAGATATACAATATTCCAAATCGAAATACCAGTTCTCCACGTCTCTGAGAACAGGTTTCTGATTTGATAAGCAGCTGACGGGATTGATCAGTTCCGAGGGCAGAAACTGATGCCCTGCCGAACACTCGTCGGCATATGCCTTTTCCGAAGTGCATCCCGGTATGGGACATTTCCCTGTCACCTGTCTTCCGTTTAAAAACATCTTTTTTTCTTCATCATAAAACTGAGGCATGGTCATTTTTCGGATATATCCGTTTTGGTATAAAGTGCGAAACACTTCCGCCGATACCTGTTTATGAATGGAACCGGCTTCTCCCAGAGCCGATGCTCCAAAGAAATCCAGACTGATGCCGTAGTTTTCCAGGGTTTTCTTCTGCTCCTCATGGTTGCCGCGCACATAGTCTTCCAAAGTACCTTCATACCCGGCTTCCTGCAGCCTGCGGTAGCTTTCCATGATGGGCGAACCGTAGCAATCCGTTCCCGAAAGAAAGATTACATTGTCTTTTCCGATCCGGTCTCTTAAAAACCGTGCAAAAATATCCGCATGGATAAACATACCGCCTACATGGCCAAAATGCAGATTTTTATTTCCATAAGGCATACCTGCCGTAATCACTGCCCGTTTTGGAAAAATAGGGCGTTCATTTGGAGTTAATCGTTTACATATCATATTCGTCTTTCCTTTCTGTTAGTTGTTTTTGTTATCACCTGCTTCCCTCTCAAGTTGGGGAAGCTCTGACTGTTCCGGCATAGTATATCTCCTTTCCGAATCCCTGAACAAATGAACCTGTAAATCGAGCAGAGGAACCGCCCTCTCCGTTACTTGCGCGGCTCGTGCGCCGGGTACCTGTCAGCTTTGGCTGACATATTTCCCCGGGGTGCCCGTATGCATAAAAAACGGCCGAAAACTCGTTTTGAGCTTTCGACCGTTCGGTTCAGATTAACCAGGATAAGGCACTTGTTATGAACACAGCCTAAAAAGCCCGTTGTCAGTATTGACAATAAGCTGCTGTTGCTGGTTCATTCTGTTCATGGTAATTGAAGTAATGGAAAATTTCATGGCGGGCTTATCCTTCCTTTATTTGGTGTCATTTTAACAGTATCTATTTTAGATGTCAATATGAATATTAATTTTATTGATTTTTTATGGTAATTCAAAGGCATTATTATAATTTATGGCTTTGTCCCATGCTGCTGCAGTGTTTCCTCAAAGGAAAGACCGTAATAGTAAGAGTAGATATTCTGCCCATGTTCTTCCAGGGCTGTCACGAATAAAGGGTGATAAGCTTTAGAGAGTAGAGACACAGAAATATGGTGAGCCTGATTGATGATAAAGTGTTAAAAAAATGATATATAGAGCAAAGAAAAGTCTTGCATGTCAGTAGATTGTATGTTAAACTCATTTCACAGTATAAGTTCTAATCAGGGTGGCAGTTTTTCGGATTCCACTGTCGCAGGTCAGATATTCTGTTTTTTTATCAGAAATCTATATTTAAAACTCAGCTTAAAATTATAAAGACAGGGGATTTCGAATGAATTCAGGCAGACAGTGTTTCTTTTTGTTTAGACATGTCTGTTTCATGGGGAGGCGGGAAGGAACCTGTGACAATAAAGAAGGAAAAGCCCGGAATGTTGGAGGTCACCAGGACGGTTAGAACCATGGACTGTGGAAGAAGCATGGGGATGTTGGTAAAAAATGGTTTAATGAAAAGGGGTGTTGGTATGTTAGAAGAAAAAGATCTGCAAATGATAGCTGAAATTGTGGGAAAAACGGTAGAACCCATAAGTAAGGACGTAAAGGAACTGAAGGGGGATGTAGCAGGGGTAAAGAGTGATGTAGCAGGGCTAAAGGAGGATGTAGCAGGACTAAAGGGAGATGTAGTAGAAATAAAGGGAGATGTAGCAGGAGTAAAGGAGGATGTGGCAGGGCTAAAGGGGGAAGTAGTAGAAATAAAGGGTGACGTGGCAGGGCTAAAGGGGGAAGTAGTAGAAATAAAGGGGGACGTGGCAGGACTAAAGTGGAATGTATGTGAACTTGAGCAGAAGTTTGAAGGAACAGTGGAATTGATGAGGAAGGACATAAAGGAGCTTCAGCTGACGCTTGAGAATGAGACAAACCGAAATATTCGTATCATCGCAGAGGTTGCATTATCTGTCGTAACAGCTCGGTATTCTGTCTGAACGGTTACTGTCTGTCCGGAAGGGCTGCGCCGTATACCCCGGCACAGAGCCGCACCCGGGGCAGCAGAGGGGCTTCTGCGCGAAATAGGGAGGGTGTATAACCGGTATACCGACGAAAGGCCCGGGAGAAGACGGTCCTGCCGGAAAAGCCGTAGGCAACGGCGATATCAAGGATTGTTCTGTCCGTATCCAGGAGTTCCTGGGCGGCATTGGCGATTTTTCTCTCCTGCACATACCGGTTCAGCGGCTTTCCGGTGCATTTGCGGAATACATCCCGGATATGGGCCAGGGAAAATCCGGTCTGACGAACCAGCTCCTCCAGGGGAATCTCTTCCCGCACATGACTTTCCACAAAGGTACAGACTGACCATATCAGAATATAGTGATTCATGGGTTTAGCCGTCACCTCCTGAAATGTATTGCTTCGAAGCAGATTCAGTATAACATAGTCCAGGTGTCCGGGCGCAACGATTTTGAGGAAATTGGAGCGGAAATGGCAGGAATTCAATTCCTGTTAGAGTTGGTGCGCAGTCACTTTGGAGATGAAATCAGCCTGCTGCATCCTTTACCATTTCGTCAACGGCAGCGGCGTCAAAACCGATCAGGGCAGGATGATTGGTAAGGGCTTTCATAATCCGCCATCCCTCCCGGCTGTTGACGGCATTTTGGGGCAGGGGAAGGAAACCGAAGTCCAGGTAAACCTTACAGGCTACCCAGGTGGTGGTTTGGGTGGGGATTTTGGCATGGGTATAGCCGAATTCCCGCATGATTCCCAGTACATGGGAAATCAGGGGCTTTGCCAGTCCCCTTCCCTGATAATCCCTGCGAACCGCTACCCAGTGCAGCCAGGCGGAACCGGAACTGTCCCGTCCGGTGATATCATAATACGCCGTTGCAGTGGCAACCTTTTCTCTGTTTGCATTTTCAATGAAAACCATACGGTTAAAAAGGGTGTTTTCCCGGCCTCCGTAAAATCTGTTCCAAGCTTCCAGTCCCTGTTCATAAGAGGAAAATTCTTTTGCGGACTTCTCGACGGCAATCCAGTCATCCCTGTCGCCGTCTTTATAAAAGACAAATCGATAGCCATCAGGAAGGGGAAGAGAAGGGATATTATCCAGATCCCGCTCAAGCAACAGTTCATAATATTTTATCCTGCTATCGTGATTATCCAACTGCAATTTTTGCTGTTCCATGTAAGTTCTCCTTGTCTGTTTTCGCTCTGTCTGGGGGCTGTTTCCTCCTTATCTTACCACAAAGCCGGACACATAGCCATTCTGTTTTCGAAACTTTATCTGCATGAGACGACAGGGAATGCCATGCGGGGATTAAAAAATATAGGAGGAATCCCAAAAAGATAAACAAATATCTCATAAATTATGGTATACTCGTTCATATACAACGGGATATCATTTCGGTTTCCGGCGCATTGCGGACAGGGCTGTACGGTGTATCTGTTCGGCGTGGAGACGAAAGAAGGGGGCAATCAATGAAAAAACTGCTGTACGGAACGGGCAATCCTGCAAAACTGGAATCCATGAGGCGCAGACTGGGTGGTTTGCAGGTTGAGATTCTGGGGCTTGAGGATATGGAAAGGGAAGCGCCGGATGTGCCGGAAGACGGCTGTACGCCTCTGGAGAATGCCAGGAAGAAAGCGCTGGCTTATCATCTGTTTTATGGCATTCCGGTATTTTCCTGCGATTCCGGCCTGTACTTTGAGGGACTGCCGGAGGAACTTCAGCCCGGCGTCCATGTGCGGACCGTCAACGGGCGGTATCTCACAGACGGGGAAATGTTGGAGTACTACAGCTCCATGGCAGAAAAATACGGAAATCTGAAGGCGAGATACCGGAATGCCGTCTGCCTGGTTGTGGATGCGGAGCATATCTATGAATCCATGGATGACAGTCTGGCCAGTGAATTCTTTTTGCTTACCCCAGTGCCCCATTCCGGGATTCGGCACAAAGGATTTCCACTGGACAGCCTTTCCGTGGATATAAAAACCGGAAAATATTTTTATGACCTGACGGAAGAACAGATAGACCGGGTAGCGGTGGAGGACGGGTTTTTGGAATTTTTCAAAAATTACAGGGATTATCCGGGGATTTGTCTGTAGGATGGATTTCCTGATTTTTCGGGATTATATCGAATCTATGGACAAAATGACACGGCAAATGGCAGATATGGGAAAGCGGAGGCGGAGAGATGGCAGAAGAGAGCGGAAGGAACAGGGCGCAGGATTCCCGCAGGGAGACGATTTCCGCCCTGGCCGGGGAGGTCATGGGTCTGGCCAGGGACGATATTCTGATGCATTTGAGATTTTTCGCTCCTGTGCTGGCTGCGCTTCCGGTGTGGGAACGGAGGGAAAGCGCGCAGCCTGAAGAGAAAGAAGGCATGCCGTTTCCGGAAGCCCCGGGTCTTGCCTGGGACGGGCATTTCTGTCTGTATGACCCTGTATCCGTGTTGGCGTGCTACGGCAGGGAGCCGGGCCTTGTGGCCAGGACCTATCTCCACCTGCTGCTGCACTGCGTGTTTTCCCATCAATTTCAGTACGATAAACTGGATGCAGATATCTGGGATCTGGCTGCGGACCTGGCAGTGGAGGACGTGATTCTGGAACTGGGCCTGGGCGGAACTGCCCTGGCTGCGGACGGGGCTGCCGCCAGGAGATTCCGTGCTCTCAAGGAGCAGGCGGGGGCATTGACTGCGGAGAAGCTCTATCGGTATTTTCAGAAAAATCCCCCTTCCCCGGAGGAAATGCGGGAGCTGCGCATGTTTTCCTTCCGGGACAGCCACAGGCTCTGGAAAAGGGGACAGCCTTCGGCGTCCGGGGCGGAGCAGTGGAGGAAACTGGGCAGGCAGATGAAGACGGAACTGCAGTCCTTCGCCAGGGGAAAGGCAGGCACAAGAAGCCTGGAGAAGAATCTGGAGGAGGCTGACAGGGAGCGGTATGATTACGGCGAGATTCTGCGGAGATTTGCGGTACTGGGGGAGGAACTGACGGTGAGCCGGGAGGAGTTCGATTATATTTACTATACCTACGGCCTGGAGCATTACGGGAATCTGCCCCTGATCGAGCCGTTGGAGTACCGGGAGAGCAGGAAGGTCAGGGAGTTCGTCATAGCCATCGACACATCTGCCTCCTGCGACGGGGAAGCTGTAAAGGCATTCCTCAGGAAGACCTATACCATTCTCAACGGTTTTGAGAATTTTTTCACCAGGATAAATGTACACATTCTGCAGTGCGACAACCGTGTGCAGGATGACAGGAAGCTTACCTGCCGGGAGGATTTGGAGACATTTCTGCGGGAGGGGAAGCTGACGGGATTCGGCGCCACGGACTTCCGGCCGGTGTTTCAGTATGTGGAAAAACTGCGGGAAAGAGGAGAATTTGAGAATCTGAAGGGATTGATTTATTTTACGGACGGCTATGGTATTTATCCGGAGAGGGCGCCGGATTACCAGACGGTTTTCGCCTTTCTGGAGGAGGACGAAAACCGCGCCCCTGTGCCGCCCTGGAGCATAAAGGCAGTGGTGGGGCAGTAAGTCAGGAGAGAAACGGAGACAGTCATGAACATAAGGCAGGCAAAAGAACATATCGAAAATACGGTAAAACTTTACCTGAAAAAAGATGAATTTGGGGAATACAGGATACCGACAGTGCGTCAGCGGCCCATTTTTCTGCTGGGCGCCCCGGGCATCGGCAAGACGGCCATTATGGAGCAGATTGCCCAGGAGATGGGCATTGCCCTGGTATCCTATTCCATGACCCACCACACCAGGCAGTCGGCATTGGGGCTTCCCTTTATTGCCGATAAGAATTACGGGGGCGCTGCCTGCCGCGTGTCGGAATACACAATGAGCGAAATCATTGCCTCCGTCTACGATACCATGGAGTCCGGCGGCATACGGGAGGGCATTCTGTTTCTGGACGAAATCAACTGTGTCTCCGAGACCCTGGCGCCGGCCATACTGCAGTTCCTTCAGTACAAAACCTTTGGCCGCCATCGGGTCCCCGGGGGATGGGTCATTGTAACCGCTGGAAATCCGCCGGAGTACAACAGGTCTGTCCGGGAGTTCGACGTGGCTACCCTTGACCGTCTGAAGGTGATGGAGGTGGAGCCTGACTATGGGGTCTGGAAAATGTATGCCTCAGAGAAGCGGATTCATCATGCCGTTATCAGCTATCTGGACTTGAAGAAAGAACATTTCTTCCGCATTGAGACCACCGCCCGGGGGAGAAGCTTTGTGACTGCCAGGGGTTGGGAGGATTTGTCGGAGATTCTGGCGCTCCATGAAGAGGAGGGGCTGCCTGTGGACGGAGCGCTGGCGGCCCAGTACCTGCGGAATGAAAGAGTGGCGGAGGATTTCAGCGCCTATTATGAGCTGTATCAGAGATATAAAAACGACTACAATATCACGGACATTTTGGAAGGCCGTTTCAAGGAAGCTGCGGCCAGGGCCGGGGCGGCTGCCTTTGACGAGCGGCTGTCTCTGTTGGGGATGCTGTTGGACGCAGTGCAGGGACAGATGAAGGAAGCGGTGGAGCAGGCCGCATTTCTGACAGAATTGAGAAATGTGCTGAAAGGCATGGCCTGCCTGCCCCAGGAAGGATGCAGCGGGGCGCAGTTTCTGGCCCGTCTGGAGGATTTGGCCCGGGGAAGAAGGAAGCTGTTGGACAGCCTGCAAAGCGCCAACTCCCTGTCTGAAGAGGACAGAAGGAAGCACAGAAATATCCTTGGGTTTCTGCAGGACGGGCACAGGGAACTGCGGACCCGGGGCATTGAGGGGAGTCAGGCATCCTATGACTTTCTGAAGGAATGCTTTTCTGAAAAAACCGCAGGGACAAAAGAGGAGACCCGGAGAATCCAGGCCAGGCTCCATGCGCTTTTTTCCTTTGTGGAGGAGGCGTTCGGTGAGGGAAATGAGATGCTGATACTGCTGACGGAGCTTACCGGCAACAGCGCCAGTGCCCGCTTTATCGCTGCTTTCGGAAGCCCGGATTACGCCCGCCTCAGCGAGGATATGATGCTTGCCAGGCGCAGGGACAGTCTGCGGGAACGAATTGCGGAGTTGGATTTATAGACTGTAGAACGGTGGAAATATGACAGAAAAACGATTGGATATGGAAAACGGAACCATCCGTTATCGGATAGAGAAGGACAGGGCCGTCATCACAGGTTTTCAGGGATTTGCGGCAAATCTTGCGCTGCCCGCACAGATAGAGGGATGCGCTGTGGCCGCTGTTGACAGGAAAGCGTTTTTGAGCCGGAAAAGCCTTTGTACCATTGTGATGCCCGATTCTGTGGAGGAGGTGGGGGACTGGGCCTTTGCCCACTGTGACAGCCTGCGGGAGGTTTCCTTTCCCGGGCGGCAGGTGCGCTTTGGGAGAGCGGCTTTTAAAGACTGCAGCAGCCTTGGGAGAATCGCGGTAAGGGGAAAAGCTGCTTTCTGCGCGGAACTTCTGGCAGCAGCCGTGACCATGATGGATGCTTATTATCTGCTGAACCTGTGCGGGGCAGGCAGCGGGGAATGGATGGAGCAGTGGGATATCCGGCTGCTTTCCATCCTGCGGGCTTCGGACGCGGAAGGGTATATCAGCCAGTCCGTTTACGGTGAGGAGGACTACATCGGCACGGATCTGGAGGAATTCACCAATGCCAGAAGAAAAGTCAAGGTGCGGCTGGCATTCCTGCGGCTCCTTCATTCCCATGGCCTGGATTCCTCCCTGAGGGCAGAACTGGAACAGTACCTGAGAAGTCTGACCAAGGGGCAGGCCGGGGAGGAGGCCTGGCAGGTGGTCCGGGAGGAGCATGGCAGCCACCGGGAATATTACAGCCTGTTTGCGGAGCTTGGATGCATCAGTCAGGACAATTTCCCTGGAATCCTTGGGGACATCGGGGAGAACAGCCCTGAAATGAAGGCCTTTTTCCTGAAATACATGGGGGAGCAGAGGACGGAAACGGATTTTTTTGACGGACTGGAGCTTTAATCCGTTCCGCCGTCTCTCCCAATCGCCTGAAGAGTATTGTTTTTCAGTTTAATCCGGAAGTTTAATCCTGTGCGGTAATCCGCCTGATTTCTGCAATCCGGTCAAAATCAGCCTCGGAGACGCAGATTCCCATTTCAGGCATGGCATGGACGATGAGGCCGTCTCCAAGGTAAACTGCCACATGGGAAGGCGTCTCGTAGAAGAGCAGGTCCCCGGGCTGGGCATCTGCCAAAGATTCCACTTTTGTCCCTGCCTTACGCTGCTCTGCGGAACTGTGGGGCAGACTGATTCCGAAATTCGCGTACACGCTCTTTGTAAAACCGGAGCTGTCCGTTCCTTCCGTGAGGCTCTCCTCTCCCCAGGCATAGGGATTGCCTGTAAACTGCAGGGCATAGGCAGCAGCCTCCGCGCCCTCCCTGTTTCCTTCCTCAGCCTTCACTTCAAAGGAATCCTCCAATACTGCATTCAATTTTTCTGTCAGGAGATCGGACGCAGCTCCCAGACCTGCCATGTAAGCGGCCGCTTTTTCCGGGTCAGCCTTTGAAGGATCCACCGTCAGGTCAAACAGAGCATTCAGCCCCCGGTATTCCTCATTTCTGCTGATCTTTCCTGTGGTCTCATCATAGCAGTAAGCCTCTTTCTGATAGAAAGCGCCCTGGGAAACACATAGATACAGGTCATGGTCTGCAAAAATCTCCACATTGTCACATTCCAGAAGCCGGTACAAAATACCGTCTTCCGTCACATCCGTATAATTGCCGGACATGGACGCCATGTTGTAAAGAGCAGGATTGTAACCGCCGATGAGGGGGGAGGCAAAGAATTCCAGTTCTCCATAGCCTTCCTGGGAAGTATCCGGAAGGGGTGCACCGTCGGCAGTTTCGATGGCAATGACGGCATAGGTTCTGTCCGCCGCCAGGTTGCCGTTGTGGTAATGGGGATAGTCGGAGAGCATTTCCCCGGAAATAAGGCCCAGCAGCGTGACCTGGTACTCTCCGAAGCACTGGGGCGGGGCGGCAGGAGCAGTCCCGCTGCCGGAGAACGCTTCCGCCAACGTTCTGTCCCCTGCATCCTCAGCAACTGCGGAAGGCGACAGATACTGCCATGCCGCATATACAGTTACGGAGCTTATGCACAATGCTAGGGAGGCAAGGATGGGCACAGGGCTTATTCGCCTTTTTTGTTTTTCGTTTATTGTTCTCCGTTCTGCCGCGCTGTTCAGAATTTTCCGGTTCAGTTGAAAATCAGCCTTGTCTCTGGGCGTAAGGGCATGTCTTAATGCAGCATCCAATTTTTCATTCATGTATGATTTCCTCCAATTCTTTTTTTAATTTTTTCCGGGCCTGGTGCAATCTGCTGAGCACGGTTCCCACAGGGATTTTCATGGCTGCGGCAATCTGCGCGGTTGACAAATTTTCCATATAAAAGAGGAGCACCGGAATCCTCAGTTTTTCCGGCAGTGCATTGACAGCCATACGGACAGCCACGTCTTCCTCCTGCCTGGTTATACTTTCTTCCGGTGTGGGCTCAGGGGACTCGCTAATTTCCGCGTCCCGTTCCTCCACTAAAAGTTGGGCCTCCGCAATGCGCTTCCTCCATGCAAACTTCCGCTTTTTGTTTTTCCAGATGCGGAGGGCAATGGAAAGCAGATAGCTTTTGGGATGACGGTTGTAATCGATCTTTTCCCTGCATTCCATGGCTGTCAGAAATGTATCCTGATACAGATCGTCGGCTTCCTGCGTATTGCTGGTCAGATACTTGCAGAAGGAGTATACATCCCTGTTATATTTGTCTATGCAGATTTCAAGCTCTTGTTTTGTCATACTGTTTGTTCCTCCCGGGAAGGCAGTTCCTTAAGACGTCTTGTCAGGGCTGCAATTCATTGACCCTTCACTTATACATTGTCATAACTTCTGCGTTTATTCGAAACAGATTTATGTTACAAGTATATTACGAAATGCAGTATTGGGGAAGCGGGACAGATTGCATATCTGTCTCGGAAATGTTATACTGTTAGTGGTATTTTTCCGGCATTTTGGCAATCCGCAGAATCTGGAATTTCGAAAAGGCAGCGCCGGGTATCCGTATGGAGCGGGGAGATAGTTAGGGAAGAAGGACGAAGGAATGGGGACAGGAATGACAGAGGAAATGATTTTTGAGAGGCAGGACGGGAAGAAAATCAGGGGACGCCAGGCTCATCGTCATCCCGGGCGCGGGACATGGATTTGACGGAGGGGACAGCCATGCGGCCCGGGAGCACTCTATTGCTTTTATCAGGGAGCGCGCGGGCGTATCAGGCAGTTGACTAGGCCAAGTTTTGTGTGATAAAATATGTTGGAGGCGTTTCCGGGCTGTTTTACAGGTTTTTGGAAGCGTCTGTGAAGATTTTTTTCTGGGGGCATTTATCATGCGGAAACGTAATCAGGAAAGGAGACTGCTGTCTCCAATGAGGAAGATTTTCGGAGGTATACTGGTTTTGTCCATGGCGTTTTTTATGCTGTCTGCCTGCGCCGGGAAGGAGCGGGAAGGAGAAAACGGCGATGCCCTTACCTGGGGCACCTGGGGCAGCTACGGAAAACATGAGAAATTCCTGACGCTTCTGAGAGAGACCTATCCGGATATTGAGCTGGAATTCCTCTCCTACACAGGAGGGAACATGACCGGATACAGTTGGACCCAGATGCGGGCAGACGATATACCGGATATTTTTATCACCTCACAGATTCTGGACGAGGAGCTGGCAAAGGAGCGCCTGGCGGACCTGTCAGGATATGCTTTCATCAATGACTTCTCCACTGCCATTCTGGATCAGGTGTCTATCGACGGAGGCGTCTATCTGCTGCCCACCAGCAATGCCATGTACGGCATCTACTACAACAAGACTCTGATGGAGGAGCACGGATGGCAACTGCCTCGGGATTTTGCCGAACTGGAGGTTCTGTGCGGAGAGATCCGGGAGGCGGGGCTGATTCCCGGCGTGCTGGGAACACAGCTTACCGGCGGTCCCTTTTCCACGGTTTTCAACCTGGCCAAGACTTCCTGGCTAACCACTCCCGAAGGGGTGAATTGGGAACGGGACTTTCTGGCCGGGGAAGCCGCGGCGGAAGGCATGTGGGAGGGCACCATGGAATATGTCCAGCGCTATATCGACATCGGCATGTTTCATACGGATCCTGAAGATCGGAATAATCCGGACCTGATCCTGGACTATCTGGGCAACCGGAAAGCCGTATTCTGTACGGCAGTGCAGCTGGTCAGCATCACCGAGCTGCCGGACACAGGCGACAAGCTGGGCATGATGCCCTTTATCAGCCAGGACGGCAGCAAGAATATTTATATGTATAGTCCCGCTTTTTACTTCGGCATCAGCAAAAGGCTCACGCTTCCGGGGAATGAGAAAAAGTTGGAAAATGCCGTGAAATTATTGACTCTGCTGTTCTCGCCCGAGGGGCAGGCTACCTTCATCAGCCAGGAGACGCCCTGTGTCATGAGTGTGCTCAGCCATGCGGATGTTCCGGAGGATTCGCTGATCTATGATGCCCAGCAGGCTCTGCGGCAGGGCAGGGCTTTCAGGATGACCTATGCCCACTGGGATCATGTTCTGGCGGACATGGGGCAGGCCTATAAGGAATGGTTCCGGGGAGAGAACGGCATGGACGGCAGCAAGTGCATCGCCCGGATGGATGAGCTGCAGAAAAAATGGCTGGCAAATTCGGAGCAGATGTATTTCTGCAGGAGCGTCGGAGATTTCACTCTGGAGCAGACCGCCGAACTGGTGGGCAAGGCTCTGGGCAGCGCGGCGGGCGCGGATGCGGCCATGGTCCCCCTAGGTCTGGTTCAGGAAGACGGCACGGAGCTGCGCTCGGGCATCACGGGAAAGCTTTATGCGGGACAAATTGACAGTGATGTAACTGCAACCATCTGCACCGGCGTGGACGGCCCCTACGCGGTTATGTCCATGACCGGGGCCCAGGCAAAGGAAATGGCCCGGGCAGGATTCGATCCGGAGGGAAGCGGGAATCCTTTCCCCTATTTGCTGGTGACCCGGGGAGAACGGGAGCTGGAAGACGATGTGTTCTACGAAATCGCATTTCTGACCCAGGGGTATACCCAGGAGGCTGCGGACGCTTACGGAGCCGAGATCCGGGAAGGTTCACTCAGGAGCATTCTCAGGGAATGGCTGGTGCAGCAGGGAGAGGTTTCTCCCGGAGGGAATCCCTGGGAGTGAACCGTAACAAAGAAGGAGCTTTAACGGTATGATATCAAAAAGGAAGAAAAGCAGTTTCCTGTTACCGGCGGCAGCTGCCGCCTGCCTCTTTCTGTTTCTGCTGTTCGGCGGCTCTTATTTCGCCGGATATCTGAGACATCAGATCTTTGTGGAGCGAACCACTCAGCTGAATGAACTCACGGGCCAGGTGCGGGAGAATCTGGACAATGCTTTGGGTGCGCACTGGAATTATCTCACCGCGGCGGTGAACATGCTGGAGGGCCGGGCGTTTTCGGGGGAGGAGGATACCGTGACGGCCATACAGGAATTGGAACGGCTGCTGGCCGCAGACAGCTACAGTTCCATGCTGATGCTGCTGGACAGTCAGGGAAACGGTTATGACGCGGCCGGGAAGCACGGGGTTTGGACCGATATTGATCTGCTTTCAGACGGCGGAGAGCAGTATACCTTCATTTCAGACAATATTGCCAGCCAGGGCAGCCATTGGGCCTTCGTGCAGAAACTGCAAATGCCCATACGGATTCAGAACAGCGGCGTCATCCTCACCCATGTCATCCTTCTGACAGATGTGTCTTTTTTTGTACGGTACTATGACAGCGCAGCTTACGGCAGCAGGAACGAGACTTATATCCTGAAGTCCAACGGCACCAGGATGCATGACGATATGGCAGACGGAAATACCATCCAGGCCTACAATGTGATCAAGGTGCTGGAGGAGATGGAGGGTCAGGAAATTTCGGATATAAAGGCGGCCCTTGCCGAACAGGGCACCCTCAGCGCGAATTTCCGCCTGAACGGTACCGAATATTATTATTGCCTTACTTCCCTGGGGGAATACGATACGCTTTTGCTTTTTTTGATTCCTGCTGATTTTGTGGCCTCCAGCACAGTGGATATGGTCTCGGCGGTTATCAGAATGCAGATGTTTCTGGGGATGGTCCTTCTGGTTTTGATGGCGCTGTACGTTTCGTTCATCGGAAAGCAGCGAAACAGTGTACGGCTGTTCAGGCAGGAGCAGGAGAATCTTCGCCGGGTGGAGGAGATGAATCTGCGTTTGGAAGCCACAAATGCCATGCTGGCCCGTTCCAAGGCCGCCGCAGAGGATGCCTTTCGGATCGCAGAGGATGCTAACCGGGCCAAAAGTTCATTTCTTTCCAGTATGAGCCATGATATCCGCACTCCCATGAACGCTATCGTGGGATTTGCCACCCTGCTTGCCAGAGATGCGGAAAATCCGGAGAGAGTGATGGCGTACACGAAGAAGATTACTGCTTCCAGTCAGCATCTGCTGGGCCTGATCAACGATATTTTGGACATCAGCAAAATAGAGGCAGGCAAGACTGCCCTGAACATGTCAGAGGAAAGTATCGTTGAACTGACGGAGAATATAGACTCCATCATCCGTCCCCAGATGAAGGCAAAGGGGCATGTTTTTGAGGTGTACAGCAAGGCGCTGAAGCATGAGTATGTGGTGATGGATAAACTGCGGCTGAATCAGATTCTGCTGAATCTTCTGTCCAATGCGGTGAAATATACGCCGGACGGAGGCAGGGTTACCCTGACGGTGGAGGAGCTTCCCCAGACGGTCAGTCAGCGGGCCGGTTTTCGTTTCATTGTGGAGGATAACGGCTATGGCATGAGCGAGGAGTATCAGCAGAAGATTTTCCAGGCATTCACCAGAGAGGAGGACAGCGTTACCAATAAGATTCAGGGAACCGGACTGGGGATGGCCATCACCAAGAACCTGCTGGATCTCATGGGGGGAGCAATCTCTCTGGAAAGCGAGAAAGGGAAGGGTTCTGTCTTTACGGTGTCTCTGGAGTTTCAGACGGGCGAACAGGTCATGGACCTGGATTTCTGGAAAAACCATGGCATTACCAGGATGCTGGCAG
The DNA here is from genome assembly GCA_910586515.1 of uncultured Acetatifactor sp. Classification (GTDB taxonomy): domain Bacteria; phylum Bacillota; class Clostridia; order Lachnospirales; family Lachnospiraceae; genus Acetatifactor. The sequence continues at coordinate 47,099 of CAJUGL010000009.1, read as the reverse complement.
TAGACGATGAGGAAGCGGTCTGTCAGAATATCCGGCTGGCCATGGAAGGTACGGGTGTGACGGTAGACGATTGCAGGGAGGGCGGCGAAGCTCTGGACATGATAAAGCGTTCCCTGGAGGAGAGATGTCCTTATCAGATGATTCTGCTGGATTGGAAGATGCCGGGGCCGGACGGTGTGGAGACTGCAAGGCTCATCCGCAGGAGTGGGTCAGGAGATGAGCCCGTGATCATGCTGAGCGGCTATGACTTGCCTGAGGTTGAGGAGGAGGCCCGGGCCGCAGGCGTGGACGGTTTTCTGTCCAAGCCGTTCTTCCTGACCAGTTTCCGTCAGAGAGTGGAGGCACTGCTGGGGGAGAACATCGGCTCTGCGGAGAAAAAGGAACCGGCAGCGGACCAGAGTTCCCTTCGCGGAATGCATATTCTGGTTGCGGAGGATAATGAGATCAATTCGGAAATTTTACGGGAGCTTCTCCGCATGTCCGGCGCCACCTGCGATATCTGCGAGAACGGACGGCTGGCAGTGGAGGCCTTTGAAAAATCGGTTCCCGGTCAGTATCAGGTGATCTTGATGGATGTGCAGATGCCGGTGCTGAACGGCTATGACGCAACGGCGGCCATCCGGGAATCTGTCCATCCTCTGGCGCTGAAGATTCCCATCATCGCCATGACCGCCAATGCCTTCGCAGAGGACGTTCGGGACGCCCTGGAGGCGGGAATGAACGGCCATGTGGCCAAGCCCGTGGATATGTTGGTGTTGGAGCAGACTGTGCGGGCTGTGCTGGAGGCCCAGGCGGAAGACGGAGAATAGTGAATACTATGACGGGAAACAGGATAGAATCGGGCCTTGAAGAAAAGAAAAAGGAAGCAGGCAGTCGGGACAGAGGGGGTGGAGGAACGGAAGGGGCGAGACGCCCAACCGGAACATAAGCAAGGTGGAGGATATATGGAATCAGGAAGAAGGAAAGCAATTTTGGCAGGTGGTATCAGGTTAGACGGCATTTTATATTTGGGGGCTGTTGGTATCCCTTCTGCGGTGCTGTTGGTTCTACTCTGGCAGGGAGGATTTTGTCCTTTCGGCGCCAGGACTTTGTTTATCATGGACATGAAGGATCAATATCTGGAGTTTTATGCTTACCTGAGAAACCTGTTTTCAGGGGATAATTCCTTGTTCTACTGCTGGTCCCGGTCTATGGGCGGAAATTTTCTGGGATTGTTTGCCTATTATCTGGCCAGCCCATTGTCCTTTTTGACTTGTCTGTTTCCACTGGAGCGGATGGATGAGGCGATAACGCTGCTGACCGTGGCGAAGATCGGGCTTTGCGGATTGAGCTTTGCCGTATACGGCAATTATCTGTGGAAGCGCGCATCCGGGGGGAAAAGCGCTCCTGTTCCAGTCATGTGGCTGTTCTGTGCCTGCTACGCATTGATCTCATACAATATGATGTATTCTCTCTGTCTCATGTGGCTGGACGGGGTGATTCTGCTGCCGCTTGTGCTGCTGGGCGTGGAGAAACTGACGGAGGGAGAGCTGGGGTTAAACTATACTTTGGCCCTGGCCGCAGTGTTTGTCAGCAATTACTACATCGGCTACATGGTGGGAATTTTTACAGGGCTGTATTTTCTGTATCGTCTGGTATGCGGTTCTGCAGGGCGCTCTTTAAAGGCGGCCGGAAAGTGCATAGTACGATTTTTCGTCTGTACATGTCTGTCGCTGGGGCTATCTGCGCCGCTGCTACTGCCTGCGGTCAGGGATCTGCTGCAGGGGAAGCTTTCCGGAGGAAGCGGTTACACGTTGAGTTTCGAAGCCAATTTTTCACTGGCAGAGTTTTTCGGCAAGTTCAGAAACGGAGCCTATGACAGTGTCACGGATTCCGGTCTGCCGTCAGTGTACTGCGGTGTGACGGTGCTGGTTCTGGCGGTGGTATTTTTTTACTGCATGAGTATTACGCTGAGGGAGAAAGCAGGGGCGCTGCTGCTTTTGGTGATTTTGGGGGCAAGCTTTTATTATAAGGGGATTAATCTGGCATGGCATGGTTTTCGTCCTCCTATATGGTTTCCCTACCGATACGGCTTTCTGTTTAGTTTTGTGTTGATTTATATGGCCTTTCGGGCCTGCTGTGCTCTGTGTACAGGCTGGGCAGGGAAGAGGATAGGGGAAAAGCGCCGGAGGGTGTGGGCGGCGTATCTGTTTTTGGGAGGCGTGTCAGTGATAAACCTGCTGGATCTGGGATCCAACGGACAGGCCATTCTTGACGGACTGAACAGCCAGTTTCCCTATGCGGAGGCGGCAGAGTACGATGGATTTATAGAGAAAACCAAACCGCTGACGGATTGGGTGAAGGAGAGGGACGGGGGGCTCTACCGCGTCAATATTACCTATGAATATTCCAAAAATGATGCCATGCTGCTGGGGATTAACGGCATGACTCATTATTCGTCCACATATAATACGGCGGTGAATAATCTGACCAGGTCCCTGGGTATGGCCCAGTCCCATATCTGGAACAGCGGATACGGTTCCAATCCTCTGCTGGACAGTCTGTTCGCCGTGGCATACAGAATCTCGGACCGCCGGGAGCCTGCTTATTATGATACGCTTCTGGATGGCGGGAAGGGGGCGGCGGTATATGGGAACAGGCTGGCTCTGCCGATGGTGTATGCTGCGTATGTGAGGGACATGGATCCGCTGTTTTCGGGAAACGCAGATCCCTGCATAAATCAGAATATATTCTTAAACGCCATAGCGGGTAAGAATGAACAATATTTCAGAGAACTGACGTGGGAAAAAAGGGAGGACGAGACGGGCTGGATTTATACCGCAAATGCGCTGACCGGGAATCCCCTGTATCTTTACCTGGATTCCTGGGGCTACGGATGGGCGGATGTCTATGTGAATGATGTCTGGTACGGCAATTATTTTTCTACAGAGACCACCTGTTCCCTGTATATCGGAAGTTATGAGCCGGGAGAGCAGGTGACGATAAGGGTAAATCGCGCCTGGGGAGATGTGGGCATAAACGGCGCGGTGATTGCGGAACTGGACATGTCGGTATTGGAACCGGTGCTGCGGGAGCTGCAGGAAGGCGGTATGGAGATTACGGAGCACAGCGGCGGAAAAATCAAAGGGAAAGTTTCCGTTGCAGAGGGGCAGAAAGTGATGACTTCCGTTCCCTATGACAATGGCTGGCAGGTTTGGGTGGACGGCAGAATCGCGGAGACGGAGCGATTTGCCGGAACATTTCTGGCGGTGGATGTCCCGGCGGGAGAGCATGAACTGCGCTTTGTCTATGTTTCCCCCGGATTTTATCCGGGGCTGTGCCTGTTTGTGCCGGCGGTTGCCGTCTCCGGGATATATTTCGGGAGGCGCTCATGGAAAGGGCGTCGGTCCGGCGCTATTTCGCGGTGACGGTATAATAGGTGCCGTACTGCGTGAATTCGTAGAGGCTGCTGTCAAAGTATGCCAGATCGTCGGCGGTAATCACGTACGCGGCATCCTCGGAGGGGTCAATGATGATATCGCTCATCAGCTGGTAGGTGTATTTTTCGGCGTAGGGCAGTTCGTCAGGGGGTACCGTTTGGCCCTGGTAGTACAGGGCATCGATCTCGTGCCAGAACAGAGTGAGGATTTCGCTGGCGGGCGACGGTCCTTCGTGCCTGCAGTCCGGTGTAATGTAAAGTTTCCGGGCGTCGCTGTTTTTCAGAGAGGCCACGGCATCGCTGAAATCTTTGAAAAAGCAGCTGTTGATATATTCCGCATAGTCCGTGAAGTAGGTATGCGCGAACAGCACGAAGGCCAGGGAATAGACCGCAAACAGACCCCATCCCAAACGGGGAAGGGAAATCCAGCAAAACACCTGGTAAATACCGATGCCGGCCAGAATAATGATGGGGTAATAGATAATATTTATACGGTTAATATTTACGTTTCTGGTGGCCAGACCACACCAGATGCCGGCGGCAAGGAAAAACAGAACGAGCTTGCTGCCGGTTTTTCTGCGTTGTTTTCCCAGCAGGCAGGCCAGGCCTGTCAGGGCAAACGGAATGGAGAACAGGTACATGGTGCCGAATCCTTCAACGTCGTTCCAGGGCAGATCTTTTTTCTGCAGCAGAGTGGTATTCAGCAGGGAACGGAAGTTGTCGGCCAGCTGGCTCCAGATATGATCGGAAAAAAAGATAATATCGTTGGAGCGCACGCTGTCGGGAAAAAAGGGCAGCGTAAAAAGAGAGGTTTCCACTGTCTCCCAACGGAAGTAATTGATCGCCATGACGGCGATAAACGGCCATGCCACAGACAGATAGACAAAAAAGGCCATGGCGGCCCTGGAGGCAGGCAGTTTTCCTGATGCGAGCAGATATACGCAGGCCGCCAGCAGAAATACCGGCAGTGTGTACAGGGAGACACCGTAGCAATACATGCACAGCCCAAACATCACCATGGAGATGCACAGCCGGAGGCGGCGCCATTTCCCGTAAAGCGAGCGATGGAGAAAGTATACGCCCATCATGAAAAAGTGCGGGTACAGATTGCAGTCCAGAGCCCATCTGCTCTGCAGGATATGCCAGGGATTCACTGCGCCGAAGAAGAATGCCGTCAGCGCCTCGTTTTTTCCGAAGGCGTTCCTGACAAACAGATACAGACAGTACAGGCCCCCGAGACTGACGAGCAGCTGGGGCAGCCGGGCCGTGAGAGGAGACAGCCCGGCAAGTCGGATAAAGGGGGTCATCAAATAGGACAGCAGGGCGCTCATCTGTCCGTAGCCCCAGGCGGTAAGGTGCACGGGAAGGCGCATGCCGAAACGGTCCGTGCCGTAATCCGCCAGCGCTTTGGCATCTACGGCAGCCATGGCGCCGTCCTGATTGAATCCGCCCGGAATCCGGCCGAATTGGTAGACCCGTATCAGCACGGCCGCCAAAGCGATGAGGACAAATGCCGTTCTGTAGACGTTTTCCGGAACGGCAAATTCTCTGGGGCAGATAGCCGCCAGCTTTGTGGATAAATACATTTTGTATATGGTTATTATGGTCAGGATAGCCGCTCCCCAGAATAATATTTCATTCAGATCCATCATTATACCTCCTATTATAGTTCCGCATCTGCCCCGTACGGCCCCCGGATTGGCAGAGAATTTTCGCCCGCGGAAGGGATGCGTCCGTAAATCCTCTGGGGTGCCTTGGGGAGCAGATGCTGTCTAAAGTTAGCTGTCGGCATTTATAGCCGGATTTATTATAGTGCCGCATCTGTCCCGTGCGGCGTCTTTCTTTTTGCTGTATCTACGATAGCAGAAAAGGCGTTCGTTTGCAAGGAGAATTCTTATTTAGTAACAGTTCAGACAGAGCGCAATTCTGACTTCGCGAGAGGGGCTGTCTGAACTGTTACCTTATTTATACTGCACACCAATTGAATTTGCAGTGCAACCCGACTGCAGACCGCCCGCCAGGTATTTTCCCGAAGGCATCACTGTAAATCCTGGCGGTCTGCAGTATAACATTCCGACAGTTTTTTTCAACATATGAGTATTGAGAAAAAGGCATGTTTGGGGTATACTTATTTTGTAAAAAAGACCAGCAGTAAGTACGGCGGGGCAGAGCCGGGGGCCGTACGGAAAAGAGGGAACGATGAAGATTTTGGTGACGGGCGGGGCCGGGTTTATCGGCAGCCATACAGTGGTGGAGCTGCAGCAGGCAGGCTACGATGTGGCAGTAATTGACAATCTGAGCAATTCCAGCGAGAAATCCCTGGAGCGGGTGGAGGCGATTACCGGAAAGAAAGTGCCTTTCTACAAGGCGGATATTCTGGACCGTGATGCGCTGGAAGAAATCTTCTCAAAGGAGAAAGTAGACGCGGTGATTCATTTTGCCGGCCTGAAGGCGGTGGGAGAGTCCGTGCAGAAGCCATGGGAGTACTATGAGAACAATATTGCAGGTACGCTGACTCTGGTGGATGTCATGCGCAGGCATGGGGTAAAGAATATCATTTTCTCCTCCAGCGCCACGGTATACGGCAATCCCGCAGTGATTCCCATCACGGAGGATTGTCCCAAGGGAGAGTGCACCAATCCGTACGGCTGGACAAAGTCCATGCTGGAACAGATACTTTCCGATATCCAGAAGGCGGACAGGGAGTGGAATGTGATATTGCTGCGCTATTTCAATCCCATCGGCGCGCACAAGAGCGGAACCATGGGAGAAAATCCTAACGGCATACCGAATAATTTAATGCCGTATATCACACAGGTGGCTGTAGGCAAGCTTCCCGTGCTGGGGGTTTTCGGAAATGATTACGATACGCCTGACGGAACAGGAGTTCGGGATTACATTCATGTAGTGGATCTGGCCATGGGACATGTGAAGGCTCTGAAGAAGATTCAGGAGAAGGCGGGACTGAAGATTTACAATCTGGGTACAGGCGTGGGGTACAGCGTGCTGGATATGGTCAGGAATTTCGAGGAGGCCACAGGGATGAAGGTTCCTTATGAGATCAAACCCAGGCGGTCAGGAGATATTGCGGCCTGTTATGCCGACGCGGGTCTGGCCAAAAAAGAACTGGGCTGGGAGGCGCAGTACGGCATCAGGGAGATGTGTGAGGATTCCTGGCGGTGGCAGAAGAACAATCCAAACGGATATGACGCCTAAGTACAGGGGATGAATCGAGCAGGGGAAGAGTCTTCTCCCCTGCTTACTGCACGGGCTGCGCATCAAGCAGGGGAGACTTTATCCCTACTTGCCGTGCGGCCCGTGCGCCGTTTCAGCGGCAAAATTCCAGGTGCGCAAAGTACGTCCTATGAGATAAGACTCTCCGGGGAAAGGTATTTTGCCCCTGTTCGTTCACCAGGGATTTTCAGGCTACATAGAAATACATAAAAATGAAATGGCATACGCTTCCGGCCATGACGAACAGGTGGAATAGCTCATGGGAGCCGAAATCCTTGTGCCTGGAGTTGAACAGGGGGAGTTTTAGCGCATAGATTACACCGCCCGCAGTATAGATGATTCCTCCTGCCAGCAGCCACAGAAAAGCGGCCGGGCACAGTGTATCCAGCAGGCGGCCGAACACCAGCACGCATACCCAGCCCATGGCGATGTAAATTACGGAAGAAAACCATTTTGGGCAGGTGATCCAACAGGCTTTGATGAGTATGCCTGCCAATGCGATGCCCCAGACCAGGGCCAGCAGCGTGTATCCGGTGTCCCCGCCCAGCACAATGAGGCATACCGGCGTATATGAGCCGGCAATCAGGACAAAAATCATCATATGGTCCACTTTTCTGAAGATCCGGAGATATCTTCCGGACAGGTTGACGGAATGGTAGGCAGCGCTGGCTCCGTACAGCATAATCATGCTTGCCATGAACACTGCCATTGCGGTAAAATTCTGTCCGCCGGAGGATATGCCGGCTTTTATCAACAGGGGCACTGCCGCAAATACAGCCATCATCATTCCGATAAAGTGAGTAATTGCGCTTCCGGGTTCTCTTATCGTAATTTGCATAACAAGACCTCCTAATTATCAAATCTGGTAAATGTAGTTTTGAAAACTATGTGTTCTAGATTGATATTATACCCGGATTGGAAAAAAGTCAATACTAATCTTCTTCAATAATCTGAATTTCCAAATAATCAAAGTCTATTCCTTCTATAAAATTGTCCTCCGTAAAACGCACTTTGCTGTGGCGCTTAAAATCGGAGATGGTCTTGTCCAGCCAGATCGGCCGGCCAAGGTCAAACTGGCAGCATACTTCGTCCAGCGCGTGGAAGACTTTGTGGGTGCGTGTGTCCTTTCTGCCGTCCTCTATGCAGGTATCTTTGAGAAGATGTCCGTCTTTGAATATTCTTGCCCATAGTCTGAACATTTTAGCCTCCTTATTTTGGTTCCGTCTTTTGCCGGGCTTCACATCAGCCTCAACAGGAAAAAATAGATTCTGATCTAATGGTAAATGATTTTAACCGCAAACGCAAGACGAATATTTGGTTCACCGGTGCCTCCGCGGAGTGAACGACACCGAGCGCATCCGCAATCTGGCAAAGCGGGTTCACCGGTGCCTCCGCGGAGTGAACAGTAACGAATATTTATCCGCAGAGAACCATATAATGAAAGGTACGGCAAAATGCGGCCGTCAGGGAAAGAATTTTATAAGGAATTTTTTTGTGAATCATCTACATTTATGCTGGTATATGTGGTATAATAACATTATTCTAGGTAGAAAGCGTCCAAACGGACCTGTATATCGCGCAGGACAATGGCCGGAGGTTCTGTTCCCGGGCAGAGAAAAGTATGGAGGGCATGAAGATGGCCCGGGACTGCGGTTTGACGGGTTTGTCAGGAATGGCGCGTGCCGGATAAAAGGAGCGGACATGGAACTGAAAGAAGGCAACGGAGAAGGCATTGACAGCTGGAAAGAGGTAACGCTGATCTATAATGCCGCGCTCAAGATGATCGAAACCAAGATGGAGATATTGAACGATGAGTTTCAGCATGTGCACCGTTACAATCCCATCGAACACATTAAGGCCCGAATTAAGACGCCGGAGAGCATTGTGAAAAAGCTGAAGCGTGACGGCCATGAGTCAACGATTGACAATATGATAAAGTACATAAATGATATCGCGGGCATTCGGGTCATCTGCTCGTTTACTTCCGACATCTACCGGATTGCGGATATGATCAGCGAGCAGAGAGATATTCGTGTGATAGCGGTGAAAGATTACATTACGTTTCCCAAGGCCAGCGGATACAAGAGCTATCATATGATCGTGACGGTTCCGGTATACTTGTCCGACCGGACTGTGGATACGAAGGTAGAGATCCAGATCAGGACGGTGGCCATGGATTTCTGGGCAAGCTTGGAGCATAAAATTCACTATAAATTCGAAGGAGACGCTCCGGAGGAGATCCGAATCGAGCTGGTAGAGTGCGCAAAAATGGTAGCGGATTTGGATGCCAGGATGTTGAAACTGAACGAGGAAATTCTTGCCATATCGGGCGGGCGCCGGGATTAGGACAGATGTTTCGCCATAGGGGAGAGGATTTTTGAGAAGGTCAGAGGGGGAGAGCTTGTCTGCAGGCTCCCTCTTTGTTTTATGCGCAGGCCCGTGCACAAAGTACGGCTTCCCGCACCTGGAAGTCTGCCGCTAAAGCGGCGCACAGGGATAAAATCACCCTATCCGATTAAATGAGGAGTGCCCAGACACCTTTCGGTATCTGGGCCATTATGAAAAAACCATCTGATCTGCCACTGCCATATTGTTGGAGGTATTGGGATATCGTAAAAATCTCTTCTTAACGACAAACATAGTATAGCAATAGAATATGGATAAATTATGAATAAAATGTAAATATATGGTGAATATTACAAAAAGATAAAGGGAATAAAGACAGTAATGTACATTTTGCACGAAAATCACGAGACGATTTTTGAACTTTGCCCCTGGTATCATATTGTAATATGCAGTAAAAAATGGTAGAGTAATGTTAAGATGTCGGGAATTAGGCGATCACTGATCGTGAGGGGAAAGGTTCGGGCCGGTTGGCTGCGGAACTGCAAATAAGGAGGAAACGAGATGGACATGTTTATGGATAAGCTGGCACAGAAGCTGACTGCGCAGGAAATCATCAAGGCGAATACGGCGGCTGATGTGGAGGAGCTGAACAGGCTGAAGAATCAGATAGCCGAATATAATGAATGTGTGACCAGACTGCAGAAGCTGATTGACGACGGTTTCGGGAAGGTGGCCGAGGTTCGGGAGAGGGAGAATACGGCCGGACAGCTGGCGGAGGAAAGCGCGGAGGGAATCAGGAGTCTGCAGAAGGAGGCGAAGGATATTCTGGCGATTCTGGGACAGGCCCAGGAGCGGCTGGCCGGCATGGATAAAGCGGTTGCGGGACAGCTTGAGTCCCTGTCGGAGTCTCTGGGGGAGAAGGTAGATCTTATCTGCGGGCAGCTGGAAGCGCAGGCCTCAGGTCCTGTGTTCGAAAAGCTGGACGGGGTGGAAGAGAATGTACATAAGGAGTGCGTGAAGGTATACCGAAATGTACAGGCAGTGCTGGTGGAGGAGAGCGGCAAGCAGACAGAGAATCTGAATGAGCTGAAAGGAGCCGTGGCATCCCTGAAAGGCAGAACAGGGGCAGTGCTGGGGATATCTGCAGCCGCGCTGATTTTGTCTATGGGGGCAGTGCTTCTGCAGTTGCTTGTGATGGCCGGTCTGGTGTGACGGCTTTTCACATCAGGGTGGAGTTTCGGTAAAGGTGAAGGGTATGCAGGGAAGCGAACAGAGGAAAAAGGATATATGGAAGCCGGGGAATATGCTCTATCCTCTTCCGGTGGTTATGGTGAGTATGGCCGATGAAAACGGGAGATATAATATTATCACCATCGCCTGGGCGGGGACTGTGTGCACAAATCCGCCGATGATAAGCATATCTGTTCGGCCGGAGAGATATTCTTATCCTATTCTGCGGAGAACAGGAGAGTTTGCGGTGAATCTGACCACCAGAGAACTGGTGTTCGCAACGGATTTCTGCGGTGTCAAAAGCGGAAGGGATGTGGATAAGTTCAGGGAGCTGGGGCTGACCCCTGTTCCCGGGGAGAAGGTCAGAGCGCCGCTGATTGGGGAGAGTCCCGTGAGCCTGGAGTGCAGGGTGCGCGAAGTATTGCCTTTGGGCTCCCATCATCTGTTTCTGGCAGAGGTGGAGGCGGTTCAGGCCGACACACAATATATGGATGACAAGAATAAATTTCACCTGGAACAGGCGGATCCTATCGTATATTCTCACGGCGTTTATTATGCCTGCGGAGAGCGGCTGGGGACGTTCGGCTACAGTGTGAAGAAGGGAAAACGGCAGAAATAAAGGGTGATTAAGGGTAAGGGAAACGTGATGACAACCAAAGAGAGAGACGGCCGCCGCGGCGTGAATCCGGATGTGTTTTTTTTCGGCATTTTGCTGCTTTTATATTCCGGGCTGACGCTGGTTTTGTTTTACAGGCAGGCTGTGGAGTATCAGGGGATGTACACTTCCGACATGAGGGCCTATATATTGGAGACGGAGGGACTGGAGAGCGGCTATGAATTTCCCTACCGCTTCTTTTTCTGGCTGTCAAGACTCTGGATGCCCATGGCAGGTCCGGAGGCTGCGGTGGCTTTTTCCACCATGCTGCTGAATTCGCTGGGAGTATTTCTGGTAAAGCGCTATTTTGGCAGGCGTATGAGGGACTATGCCGCAAAGCAGCTGGTGCGCTGGAATTTTCTGTGGGATATGGGAGTGACTCTTGCGGTGTTTTCCTTGTTTTTTGTCTCCATGTATTATGGGCCGAAGGAGGTCAAGATTTTCGGCTATGATTACATCTACCGCTGCAGCGGCATACTCACGCCCAATCCCTACTGGAATGCCACTTATCTGGCAGTGCGCCCGTTTTCCGTGGTCTGTTTCTTTCTGACGCAGGAACTGCTGGAGGAATACGAGGAGAAAATCGGGACGGGAAAGGCGCTGCAGCTGGCGCTGTTCAGCTTTCTTGCGGCTTTTACCAAGCCCAGTTTTACTTTTATTCTGCTTCCGGTGGTGGGGCTTGTGCTGCTGTACCGTCTGCTGCGTTCCCGATTTGCAATCTGGAGGAATACGCTTCTGCTGGGGAGCTGCTTTCTGCCTACGGGACTTCTGCTGATCGGCCAGTTTTTTCGGGTATTTACCGGAGGGAGTGCGTCAGGCAGTGAGACCGGTATCGGAGTTTCGTTGGGCAGAGCGTGGCATATTTATTCTTCCAATATTCCCCTCAGCGTTATGCTGGCCCTGTTGTTTCCCTTCTGTACTCTGGCGCTGAATTTTCGGGAGCTGAAGAGAGACGGGGGATTCAGGCTGGCCTGGCAGCTGATGGCGGCGGGATTCCTTTCCTTTTTATTTCTGTATGAGAAGGGGTTCAGGCTGGAGCACATGAATTTTTCCTGGGGATATATGCACGGACTTTTCTTTGTGTATGCCATGGGAATCCTTCAGATGATGAAGAATCTGTGCGGATGGAAGCCGTGGATATTCAAGCTTTTTGTTGTGCCGCAGCTGTGGCTTTTTCTGCACCATCTGCGCTGCGGCATGGAGTTTTTTATCTACTTGTTTCAGGGATATAATGCGGGGGTGTTCTGATGAGAAAAGCCGGTAAACAGCGCTGGATATTTCTGGGGATTTTGGCGCTGGCTGTCTTGGTGCGCAGCGTCTGTTTCGGCAGTGTGCCGGGCGGGATAAACCAGGACGAAGCCATGGCGGGAGTGGATGCATGGGCCTTGTCTCTCTACGGTACGGATCGGTTTGGGACGCGCCTGCCGGTGCATTTTACCGCCTGGAAATACGGACAGATGAGTGTGCTGCTGTCCTACTGCATGGTTCCGTTTATCCGCCTGCTGGGGTTCGGAACTCTGGCGGTCCGGCTGCCCATGCTTCTGGCCGGCTGCGGCGGCGTGGTGCTGGCATACCTGGTGGGGAAGCGTCTTTTTTCCGAAAGAATGGCTCTGGGTATTATGCTTTTGACAGCCGTTAATCCGTGGCAGATTATGCAGAGTCGCTGGTCTCTGGACTGTAATCTCTTTCCCCATGTGTTCCTGCTGGCCTTTTATCTGCTGCTGATGGGTCTGGAGAAACGCAGGTATCTTTATGCATCCATGTTTTTTTTCGGATTGACCTTTTACTGTTACGGGGTTGCCGTGTATTCCGTCACTCCGTTTCTGACTGTGTACGGGGTATGGTGCATCTGGCGGCGGCAGCTGCGGGTGAGGGAAGTGTTGGCGTGCGTCTGTGTTTTTATTTTGGTGGCTTTGCCGGAGATACTGGTGATGGCCATTAACTTTTTTGGTCTTCCAACCATTGAGACGCCGCTTTTTACCATGAGTTATTTTCCGGAGAGTATCAGGAGCGGGGATATTCTTTTCCTGAATTTTTCCTTATCACAGCTGGCAGATAATCTTCTGGCCCTGATCAAAGTCTGCATTATACAGGTTCCGGATCATTTATTTAACAGCATTCCCCTGTTCGGTCCGCTGTACCATATCTCCATTCCCTTTGTGCTGACAGGGATCGCTGTCTGTACCCGGGAGCTTTTCCGGGAGAAAAACCGGGAGCGGCAGGCCGGAATACTGGCGCTTTGGGGATTTTTGCTTACGGGTTTTTGGGTGGGGATAATTACCCGGGAAGTAAATGTGAACAGGATCAATATCATTTTCTATCCCTTGATCTTTCTGTGCGGTCTGGGAATAAAAACGGTAATTGAAAAGATAAAATGCTTAAAACCGTATATTTTCTGCGCTTACGGAGCATGTTTTCTTTTGTTTCTGTACACCTATTTCACTTCCTTTGCGGAAGAAATCAAAGTATATTTTAACGTGAATTTTCTGGAGGCTGTTGCGGAGGCAGACAAAATGGAAGAATATCCCAGACTTTATATTACCGGTCATATGGACTGGCAGTATAATCTGTCCATGGCGGAGATCCTGACGCAGTATGCCTGTAAAATCGACGCCGCGTATTATCAGGAGCGGACAACGGTAAAGGGGGGCAGGGAGCTGAACCCCTATGGGGAGCGTTACCATTACATTAATGCAGAGTATCTGGAGGAGGCGGACAGGGAGGGATTGTACCTGGTACATGTCTCGGAGGAGCTTCCTTTTGAAGGTGAAGTGATTCGGGAACTGGGCAATTACCTTCTGGTGAGTCCGGAAGGAGAAAGGGGAAAAGGGGACTTCTGAATTACTGCACATATTTTGTTACTGTTCACAGGTGCCTCCGCGAAGTGTTTTCGTGCGTATTTTGCACGAAAATCACGAGACATATTTTTCGGATAAAGGGGAATACTGATAACGTTCTCTTTACAGAGGGCGGAAATGCTGATACAATATTTTTGTCGGCGGCAGTAAAATCAACCAAGTAAAAAGAAGACGGAAGACGGATGAAAAACAGAAAAAGGAATGATAAAAAATACAAATTTACATATATTAAGGTTACGGCAGCTACGATTTTTGTGTGTATGCTGCCCATGAAGGGATATACGCCTTTTGCGCAGACGGGAGAGAATTTCTTTCATATACAGGTAAACGGACAGGCTGTGGGAACGCTGGGGGACAAGGCCCGGATAGGGGAGCTTTTCGGACAGGCCCGGAAGAATGTGGCCGCGGCCAGTGAAGACCTGGTCTTTATGGAGCCGGAGATGACGTACTCGGGAGAGGAAGTGCTGTGGGGAAAGGTTGACAGGGAGGAGGATGTGCTCCTGCGGATGGAAGAGGCCTTGAGCGGCAGTGTAAAGGAGACGCTGCACCGTTCCTATACGCTGAAGGTGAACGAGTATATGATCAATCTGGCCAGTATGGAAGAAGTGAGGCAGCTTCTTCTGGCAGCTCTTGACAAATACGGGAACGGGGGCAAGTTTACTGTTGAACTCAAGGGGGATACGGAGCGGGAATTCAGTGTGCTGACTGCGGAGGTGGTGGATGCTTCCCAAAGCGGCGGGGAAGACTGGCATGTCTATACGGAGGCCGGATTACGTTCTTTTGTATCAGGATTAAACGGCGAACAGGATATAGATACGCGGAAGGATTTCTCGGATTATGAACTGGGGATTCTTTCCATGGACTTTTCCGAGGAGATAGAGATCGCCGAGACTTATCTGCCGGAGAGCAGGCTCACCCCTCTTGAGGAGGCAATCGGTCTGGTCATCATGGAGCAGGAGACGCCCAGCGTTTATGAGGTGGCCGGAGGGGACACGCTCTCCGAGATCGCCATCAAGGTGAATATCCCCATGGACACGATTATCGGGATGAACGACAGCCTGGAGGACGAAAATTCGGTGCTGCAGATAGGGCAGAAGCTGCTGATTACCGTGCCGGAGCCGGAACTGTCCGTGACCAGAGTGGAGGAAAAGTATTACGAGGAGATATATGACGCGGATATCGAGTATATTGACAATGACAGCTGGTATACCACTACCACGGTAGTGCATCAGCAGCCTTCCGCAGGGTTTAGAAAGGTTGTTGCGGAGGTATCCTATATCAATGACAAGGAAGTGAGTACGGAGATTCTGAAGGAAGAAGTGGTCATGGCGGCGGTGCCGAAAATCGTAGAGCGGGGCACCAGGATTCCGCCCACTTACATCAAGCCCATCTCCGGCGGAAGAAAAAGTTCGGGCTTCGGACGGCGTTCCGCGCCCAAGAGGGGAGCCAGTTCCTACCATAAGGGCATCGACTGGGCTACGCCTACGGGGACGGCGGTATACGCCTCCTGCGGCGGCACGGTCACCAAAGCCGGGTGGGGAAGCGGTTACGGCTATGTGGTCTATATTGACCATGAGGACGGGCGGCAGACCAGGTACGGGCATCTGAGCAAGGTACTTGTAAGCGCAGGACAGCAGGTGAAACAGGGGGAGAAGATTGCCCTGAGCGGCAATACGGGCGTCAGCACAGGGCCCCATGTTCATTTTGAGATACTCATCAACGGTTCCCAGGTTGATCCGCTGAAGTATCTGGAATAATGGGCAAGAATGCCTGTTCGGTTTACAAATGAGGGAAAATGTGGTAACATTGCTTTTGTTATAATGAAAAAGACCATTGGCCTTATGAGCAGAGGAAAATGAGATGGAACAATATGCGATCAAAGGCGGGAATCCGTTGGTGGGGGAAGTGGAGATAGCAGGCGCGAAGAACGCGGCGCTTCCTATATTCGCGGCTGCGGCCATGACGGAGGAAACCGTATATATAGATAATGTACCTGATGTGCGTGATATTGACGTAATGCTGGATGCCATGCGCGGCATCGGTGTAATGGTGAAGAAGGCAGACAGGCACCGTATCGTAATGAATGCCGGAAATATCCATAATTTGACTGTGGAGGATGACAGATGTAAGAAGATACGAGGCTCCTACTATCTGTTGGGAGCATTTTTGGGAAGGTATAAAAGCGCGGAAGTAGTGCTTCCCGGGGGCTGCGACATCGGCAGCAGGGGGATTGATCAGCACCTGAAGGGATTTCGGGCGCTGGGAGCAGAGGTAATCATTGAACACGGGCTGATCAAAGCCAGGGCTGCGCAGCTGCGGGGAAGCCATATTTATATGGACAAGGTCAGCGTAGGCGCTACCATCAATGTGATGATGGCGGCTACCTTGGCGGAGGGTATGACCATCATTGAGAACTGCGCAAAGGAACCCCATGTGGTGGATGTGGCCAATTTCCTGAACAGCTGCGGCGCCAATATCAAGGGGGCGGGCACGGATGTGATTCGGATTCGGGGCGTAGCCAGGCTCCACGGCACGGAGTACGGCATTATTCCTGATCAGATAGAAGCGGGGACATATATGTTCGCAGCTGCGGTGACCAGAGGAGATGTGCTGGTCAAGAACGTAATCCCCAAACACCTGGAGTCTGTGACGGCGAAGCTTTTGGAGATCGGCTGTGAAGTGGAGGAGGCGGACGATTGTATCCGGGTGGTAGCCGCCAGGCCTCCCATGCATACCCAGGTGAGGACCCTTCCCTATCCGGGTTTTCCCACGGACATGCAGCCTCAGATCACGGTAGCTCTTGCCCTGGCCAAGGGAACCAGCATTGTCACGGAGAGCATTTTCGAGAATCGCTTTAAATATGTGGACGAGCTGGCCCGGATGGGTGCCGATATCAAGGTGGAGGGCGGAGATACCGCTATCATCGACGGTGTGGGCAAATACACGGGAGCCAGCGTCACTGCGCCGGATCTGCGGGGAGGCGCGGCCTTGGTGATTGCAGCCCTGGCGGCAGAGGGCTTCAGCACTGTGGACGATATTAAATATATCGAAAGGGGATACGAGGATTTCCATCTTAAACTGCAGAGTCTGGGAGCCCAGATTGAGCTTGTGGAGACAGACAAAGATTTCCAGAAGTTTAAACTCAAGGTGAGCTGAGAAGGGCGCTTTCGGATTGCCCGGGGAGTAACGGTTCTGTGCCCTGTATGAACCGTTGCCTCAGGGAATGTGTAACAGTTCAGACAGGGCGCTGAACTGTTAGGGGAATATTTTGCGGTTTGTACTTGACAGCCGCAATGAATTGTGATACCATAAATTCGTTAATTTAATAGAAGTTCTC
Organism: uncultured Acetatifactor sp.; assembly: GCA_910586515.1. Lineage (GTDB taxonomy): Bacteria > Bacillota > Clostridia > Lachnospirales > Lachnospiraceae > Acetatifactor. Next base: position 30,021 of record CAJUGL010000009.1, on the reverse strand, counting down.
TTATTCAGAGTTGGTGGAGATACATAGGATCGATGAAGCCACGGCAACCCCATGTGAGGAAGGTGCCTACCTGAGCGAGTATTTGTTCGAACAATAAGAGGATGAGATGCCAGAGATCAAATCCGCTTATTTACGAAGCGGATTTATTTTGTTTACGGCTGAAAAGAAGTTTACGGCTGGAAAGAAAGGAAGAAAAAGATGGAAAAACATTTATTTACATCGGAGTCGGTGACGGAAGGACATCCCGACAAGCTCTGCGACGCCATATCAGACGCAATTCTTGACGCCTGTATGGAGCAGGATCCCATGAGCCGTGTGGCCTGCGAGACGGCCAGCTGTACGGGATTTGTTCTGGTGACCGGCGAGATCACCACGACGGCGAATCTGGATATCCCGTCAATTGTACGTAAAACCGTTAAAGAGATCGGCTACAATGATTCCAGAGTGGGATTTGACGGAAATACCTGCGCCGTCATGGTGGCGTTGGACAAACAGTCTCCAGACATCGCCATGGGGGTGGACAAGGCTCTGGAGGCCAGGGAGTCCAGCATGGATGATGTCCAGATTGAAGCCATCGGCGCAGGGGATCAGGGGATGATGTTCGGCTACGCCGCCAACGAGACGCCGGAACTGATGCCCTATCCCATATTTCTGGCACACAGGCTGGCAAGGCAGCTGGCGAAGGTACGCAAGGACGGTACCCTGCCTTACCTGCGGCCGGACGGCAAGAGCCAGGTGTCCGTGGAGTATGACGAAAACGGCAGGCCTTTCCGCCTGGAGGCAGTGGTTCTCTCCACCCAGCATGATGAGAAGGTGAGTCAGGAGCAGATTCATCAGGATATCCGGAAGTACGTATTTGATCCCGTACTGCCTGAGGATATGATTGACGGGGAGACGAAATTTTTCATCAATCCCACGGGGCGTTTTGTCATTGGCGGACCTCAGGGAGACGCGGGACTCACCGGACGCAAGATCATCGTTGACACCTACGGCGGAGCTGCCCGCCATGGCGGAGGGGCTTTCTCGGGCAAGGACTGTACCAAGGTGGACAGGAGCGCAGCCTATGCAGCCCGATACGTAGCGAAGAATATCGTGGCTGCCGGTCTGGCGGACAAATGTGAGATTCAGCTCTCCTACGCCATCGGCGTGGCGCAGCCTACCTCTATCATGGTGCAGACCTTCGGCACCGGTAAGCTGGGCAATGAGAAGCTGGTGGAGATCATTCGCGAGAATTTTGATTTAAGACCGGCGGGAATCATTAAAATGCTGGATCTGCGCAGGCCTATCTACCGCGCTACGGCTGCCTACGGGCATTTCGGACGGGAGGATGTGTCCCTGCCCTGGGAGGCTACGGACAGAGCGGAAGCGTTGAAAAAATACCTGTAAGGCGGCAGGCGTCTATATACTATGGGACTTTCCAGGCAGGGAGGTTGTTCAATACCCTTCAACCCATTTCTTTTATGGCGTTGGGGGGTATTTTGTTACTGTTCACTCCGTTCACAGTAACTGATGCACACAAACAATAGAATTCAAAAGCAGAATTCTATTGTCATGAAATGAGCAAAGTACGCTCATTTTGGCGCCTGCTGTCTCGTGATTTTCGTGCAAAATACGCACGAAAACACTTTGCGGAGGCACCTGTGAACAGTAACCGGTATTTTTACGGAAAGCTTTTTGCTGATTTTGAAATCTTGTGCATTCCCGCGCCAGGAAGTATAATGGAATATTGATAAAAGTACGCAGGAAAGTGAGACATCCATGAATACATACACGGAATCCCTTGAAAACAGAGCCAGGGACATTAACCCGGAGGACGATATCGACTACAGCGCGGCGCTGGCCGAAGTGGTGAGCATGTTCAGGAATTTCGACGAAGCCCTGGATACCTTTCTCATAGGGCACGGATATACGGGAGACAGACAGGATATCGACGGCAAGACGGCATTCATCAAATCCAGATTCGAGCAGAAGGAAATCCCCTTGCCGAGAAATATCAGAAAATGGTACACAGAACATAAAAGAATCAAAAAGGAGACGGCGATCCGCATCTGCTTCGCCTTTGGTCTGACCGTAGAGGAGTCAGAAGACTTTATGCGGCGGATATGCCTGCTGCGAGGCTTCGATTGCCACAAGGTGGAGGAGGTCATCTGCTTCTATGCTATCAGCAACCGGCTGGATTATGCGGAGGCGCAGAAGATCCTGGAGAGGGCGCCCAGGCCGAATACGAAACGGCTGGACTTTGGGCAGGAAGTTCTCTACACTGCGTCCATCGTCGCGGCGGTCAGGCGCTTCAGGAACCCGGAGGAGCTGATCCGTTATATCAGCGGCAACATTGAACAGTTTGGCCACAACAATGCCACCGCCTATAGATATATCCGTATGATGTGGGAGGAGATCTCAGGGGAGGAAGGCCTGGCGGCGAAAGAAAAGAAGAAGCTGTACCGCGCCTTTGACGACATGGATCTGGAAATCAAACAGGCACGGTCTGGGGAGCCGGAGGCGCGCCGGCGGGGGCGGAAACGGCGTTCCGGAGATTTCCCGGTCACTATGTCAAAGGATTGTACTATACGATTGTAGAAACGTATTACGATTACACGACGGGCTGCTATTATGGACGCAATGCGCAGATTGGCAATATCTGGAGAAAGAATAATGCCATTGATAAGGCAATCCGGCATTTTAAGAGGGACACGGTGGAGGACAGCAAGATTCTGTATATAAAGGCGCTGCTGTCAAAAGCACATTTATTGACTTTAAGCTGTCCGTGGATGTACAGGAAAATTAAGAGGCTGCTGGATATGGCGAAGCGGACTGCCGAGGAATATGTACGGCAGGACTCGGGTGTCTGGCTGTCGTATTATCTCGTAAGCGCCTGGTTTGAGGCGCTGATAGGAAGAGATCCTGAAATGGTGGAGTTGAACATGTCGATTGTCAAAGAGATTGCGCAGAATATACTGTACTCGGATTTGAGCATGATCGATCAGCTGTTTATTCCCTGGGCCGGTATGCACCTTGAGTTTGCGGAATATGAGAAAGCCGCCGAAAAGCTGACAGAGGGAATACGGCTTTGTGAGAAAGCCGCGTATAAGTCTGTCGTTCCCTATATCAGGAAAAAGATGGATTTGTATACAAGTCTGCTGGATACTTATTATATGAAGGAGGATTTTGTGAAATGCAGGGAAGTGCTTGGCGTGATCGACGAGGAGAACCGGCGCAATCGGGAATTGGGGGTGGTGAAGGTGATTGAGAAGGGGTATCGGGAGGAGATACTTCGGAGATAGGCAGTGATCTATTTTAACGTAGCTGGCGGTTCTGTGACAATGTATGTTTTGAACAATAACAAGGAGGAATTAATAATGGTATCAAAAGGGAAAAAAATTGTAGTATTGGCAGCTGTTGCGGCGATTGCAGTCATCGGCTTTGGAATATTTCAAAAGGGCTATTCAAACGCCAAAGAGAAATATGCGGAGACCATACATAAACTGGAGGAAGAGGTTGAAAGGCTTTCGGAACCGGTGGCTGTTTACGAGGAGGCTACCCGGGAGATTGACATTGCTGTCATAAACGACGAAATTCATGATATCGGCGAACTTGCAACCATAGAGTATTTATACACAGATGCCGGAAAGTTTGAGGATCCCGCGGAGCTATTCGGGAAAGAAATCCCGTTTTCCTTTACGACGAAGTCATTCATTGCGAAATGGGATGGCTCAATAAAAGCAGGAGTGGATATCAGCAAGGTGACGGCAGAAGTAAATGAGGCGGAAAAGAAGATAACCGTACATATCCCAAATGCTGAAATACTTTCCCATGAAGTGGACGACGAGAGCATCGAGACCCTTGATGAGAAAGACGGCTTGTTCAATAAACTCAAGGTTGAAGATGTGAGGGTGTTCGATGCCAACAGCAAGGACGCTATGGAGAGGCGGGTTATTGAAAACGGGCTTCTGGATAAGGCTTTGGAAAACGCAAAGATGGTTATTCGCAAGCTGATATATACCGGCATAGTAGAAGAACTGGGATATGATATTACATTTGAGGTGATTGGCGGATAAACGTCTGTATCCACAAATCCATAACAAAAAATGCTGTTGTATACTCATTATATCAAAAGCGGAGATGTCCCGCTGATAAGGAGGAAAAGTGATGAGAAGAAACAACAGGGTTATGGGTTTTTGGGTAGCGATGACAGTATTATCCTTGGCGGCATGCGGAGAAGTCCCAGGTGTGCAGGAAGCATCAAAAGATGCGGAAATACGTACAGAAGAGGATGGAGGACAGACAGGCGGGGAGGATGAGGCCGGCAGAGATGCAGATGAGAATCTGAGTACGGAAGAGAATCCGGGCGCAGAGGAGAATTCGGGCACAGAGGAGAAGCCGGGCGCAGAAGAGAATTCGAGCACAGAAGAGATTAGCAAAATGAAAAAGGAACCTGCAGATGTTCAGGCAGGGAGTTTTAATGCTGCTGCCAATATCAAGGAGACGGTGATTATCGATGAAAATTAAACGAATGTATCATTCTATTGCGCTGGTACTGCTTCTGACAGTTACTTCCTGCGGGTTCCGGGAAATCCCGGAGCCTGCGTCTGAATACAATGGCGCGAAAGAAGCGTCAGATCCCTCCTATGGCGAGGCAGCATACGGAACAGAAAACAAAACCACGGCTGCGGCAGTTTTCCGATATCTGCCTCTGGACGAGCCGGTGGATAAAGTCCAATCGGACCTTCTGCTCATAAACAGTACATTGGATTACACAATAAACGGGGAATGGCTCTATTATGTGGCTGCCGGAATTGATGCGGACGGCGGCAACTATACTGGAGTATCCAGAAAAAGGATATCCGACGGATACCAGGAAGATGACTACATAATAGGCGCCAAAGATGCTAAGTATGTCCGGGAACAGTTGATTTTTGCGGATATAGCAGGAAACTGCTATATCTTCTGGGGACCTGGCAACACCGATGAAGCAGAAGATCTGTATGCCCTGTCAAAATACGGAACCGATGGGGAATTGTTGTGGTCAGCCGACTATGCCCCAGAGGAGTTATTGGATTTGGGGAGGAGTCTGGAACTGGGAGCTGTAACGGAAGACGGCAGGGTATTTCTGTATAATTACGGTGAAGGCGGTCATGTCTTCGCATTCGGGCAGGATGGAGTCCTTGAAGAGATATATTATCCTGAGTTGGAACGTCTGGAAGGAGTGGCTGTCGGAAGAGAAGGGAGGGCTTACGGGTACTGTGTAACCGGAGAAACCCCTCTGTTTTTGGAACTTGGAGGAGCCAAAGAAGCATATGCCTGTCCTGTCCGTCCGTTGGCTGTATACAGTGGATATGAATGCGGCATTTGTCTGCGCACATGGGAGGATATGTGGAGTTATGAACCGGATACCGGCGAGGCGGAAGTTCTCTGGAGCTGGGATGATGATCGTGTGCAGCTGGACGGTAATCGCATAGACTGTTTTTTCTGTGACGGAGAGTCCTGGCAGATGATGTTCAAGGAACAGAAGTATAAGGGTGATGTAAGACAGCTTTTGACTTTTGCCACTATATCCGTTGGAGACAGCCGGAAGTATCCTGAACGGCAGCCGGTCACGTTGGCCACTAAGACGAAGGGGGATTATTATCTGGATATTCTGGTGACGCTGTACAACAGACGTAATACGGAATACCGGATAGAAACGATCTACGAACCATCTGCAAAATCCATGGAAATGAAGCTTGTGCAGGGAAAAGCGGCAGATATCATTGATATTTCCCTGCTGTATGCGGACAATCTGGCAGAGGCCGGCGCTTTTGAGGAGCTGACAGAGTATTATGCGGCCAGTGAGGAAACTTCCTGGGAAGACATTCTGGAACCGGTCAGGAACGCCTGTACCATAAAGGGAAAAAATGTGTTTGTAATTCCTAGTTTTCGTATCCGTACCATGATCGAAAAGGAGGCCTGGTTTACTGCCGGGAATTGGACTGTATGGAATTTTCTCGGCATGGGACAGGGACAGCAGGCTCTTCCGCAGCAGGAGCCCATGAGAGCCCTTCAATATTGCATGGGGATACGATACGGAGAACATTTTGTGGATTATGAGAAAAAAGAATCCTTTTTTGACAATGGAGAATTCCGCCGAATCCTGGAGGAATGCAGTAAATGGGACAGTACGGAAGGTGTGTCACAGGGATATTTTGCTGATTTTTTGTCAGGAGATCATATACTGGAAGAAAAAAACCTGGCTACCGTGTGGGACGTGGTGTCCGATACAGATCCGGAATACTCCGCTAAAATCGTAGGATATCCGGGCTGGAATGGCGGAGAGCATGAACTCTATGCTTATGTGGCTTTTGCCATAAACAGTGCATCCGAACAGAAAGAAGGAGCCTGGAGTTTTCTGGAGTACCTGTTATCCGAGGAACTGCAGGAGATGATGGGATACTGGTATGGCGGCTTTCCGTCCAGAGAGGACAGCTTTGAGGCCCATTTAACGGATCTGTATATCAGACCTGGCCGTTTGAAGCCAGTTTTTCACACAGGTGGTCCTGAGCTGGTGATACCGGACAATGAAGACATTGCATTGTTACGGGAGATCGTATATTCTTCCGTGTTTAAGAACTGGGTTCAGGGAAACAACCCGCTGTGGGATATTGTGAACGAAGAGGCAGGGATGTATTTTGCAGGGGACAGCCCATTGGAGGAAACAGTGCAGAAGATCCAGAACAGGGTGCAGATATATCTGGACGAGTTGTAGGCTTTGAGCAACTCTGTTCCTTGATAGAAGGAGGAGTTCTCTGTGCAATATGAATAGAGATGAATGGCGGACGTGTCTCAAGTGAAAAACGTCTCCTGTGGGGCCCGGGTGGATAATCCGGGCCCTATTTCCGATGCAGGGGAAGCTTACACAGGATTCTTAATAGGAACACTTTACAAATCTTCTGGATTTCGGTATCATTAGAGACGGCAGAGTTTTCGAAAGAGAAATGGTAAAAAGGAGAGTTTCACATGGCATTTGCGCATCTTCATGTCCACACGGAGTATTCTCTGCTGGACGGATCCAATAAGATTAAAGAATATGTGGCCCGGGTGAAGGCGTTGGGGATGAACAGCGCCGCCATTACCGATCATGGGGTTATGTACGGCGTCATTGATTTTTATCGGGCGGCGAAGGCTCAGGGAATCAAGCCTGTCATTGGCTGTGAAATCTATGTGGCGCCGAATTCCCGTTTTGACAAGGAGACTACCGGCGGGGAGGACAGATACTACCATCTGGTGCTGCTGGCGGAGAACAATGTGGGCTATGCCAATCTGATGAAAATTGTCAGTAAGGGGTTTACGGAGGGTTATTACTATAAGCCTCGGGTGGACATGGAGGTCCTGAACCGCTACCATGAAGGACTGATCGCGCTGTCCGCCTGTCTGGCGGGTGAGGTTCAACGAAATATCGTAAAAAATATGCCGGAAGAAGCCAGAAAGGCCGCCAGGAAGTATGAGGACTGCTTCGGCAGGGGAAATTATTATCTGGAGCTGCAGGACCATGGTTATCCGGATCAGAGGCTGGTGAACACGGAGCTTCTGAAAATGAGCCGGGAGCTGGATATTCCTCTGGTGGCTACCAACGATGTCCATTACACCGAGGAGAAGGATGCGGATTCCCACGACATTCTGCTGTGCCTGCAGACAGGCAAGAAGCTGGAGGACGAGGACAGGCTTCGCTATGAGGGCGGGCAGTTTTATGTGAAGAGCGAGGAGGAGATGAAGGCGCTCTTTCCCTATGCATGGGAGGCTCTGGAGAATACGCAGCGCATAGCGGACCGCTGTAATGTGGATATTGAGTTCGGGGTGACCAAGCTGCCCCGGTATGAGGTGCCTGAGGGATACGATTCCTGGGGATATCTGAATAAACTCTGCGCCGACGGGCTGAAGGAACGTTATGGGGACGGAGAGGCGCCGGCGGGGAATACAGGCCAGACTCTGCGGGAACGGCTGGACTATGAACTTTCCGTTATCCGAAGAATGGGGTATGTGGATTACTTCCTGATTGTGTGGGATTTTATCAATTTTGCCAGGAGCAACGATATACCGGTGGGACCGGGACGAGGCTCGGCTGCAGGCAGTATCGTGGCATATTGTCTGAAAATCACGAATATTGAGCCAATTCGCTACAATCTGCTGTTTGAGCGTTTTTTGAATCCGGAGCGTGTATCCATGCCGGATATCGATGTGGATTTTTGTTATAACCGCCGGCAGGAGGTAATTGATTATGTGGGCAGAAAGTACGGCGCAGACAAGGTAGTGCAGATCGTGACATTCGGTACGCTGGCGGCCAAGGGAGTCATTCGGGATGTGGGCAGGGTCATGGATCTGCCCTATGCCTTAGTGGATTCCATTGCCAGGATGATTCCGGCGGAATTGAACATCACCATCGACAAGGCGCTGGAAAAGAACCCGGAATTAGGCAAGCAGTACCGGGAGGACGGGCAGGTAACCAGGCTTATCGACATGTGCAGAAGGCTGGAAGGACTTCCCAGGCACAGTTCGATGCATGCGGCCGGAGTGGTTATCTGTCCTGAGGCTGCGGATGAGTTTGTGCCGCTGTCCAGAGGAAGCGACGGCTCAATCACCACCCAGTTCACCATGACTACCCTGGAGGAGCTGGGCCTGCTGAAAATGGATTTTCTGGGTCTGCGCACCCTGACGGTGATACACGACACGGTGAGATTCGTCAGGGGTACCAGGGGGATACAGTTAGATATTGACAATCTGGATTTTGATGACGAACGGGTGTACGAATATCTGAGCGCCGGGAAAACGGACGGGATTTTTCAGCTGGAAAGCGCAGGCATGAAGAATCTGATGAAGGAACTTCGGCCCCGGAGTCTGGAGGATATTATTGACGGTATTTCGTTATACAGACCCGGCCCCATGGACTCCATACCGAAATATATCAGAGGCCGGGCCCGCCGGGACTTGATTGAGTATGCCTGCCCCCAGCTGGAACCCATTCTTGCCCCTACCTACGGCTGCATTATCTATCAGGAACAGGTGATGCAGATCGTCCGGGATCTGGGCGGATATACCATGGGCCGGAGTGATCTGGTGCGCCGCGCCATGAGTAAAAAGAAGCACTCCGTCATGGAGAAGGAGAGGGCGAATTTCATTCACGGCAATGAGGCGGAGGGGGTGCCGGGCTGTGCCTCCAAGGGGATTCCGGAGCAGGTGGCAAACACGATCTTTGACGACATGATCGACTTTGCGGAATATGCCTTCAATAAATCCCACGGAGCGGGATACGCTGTGGTAGCCTATCAGACCGCTTATCTCAAATATCACTATCCCGTGGAATTTATGGCGGCGCTGCTGACTTCCGTCATTGACAATCCCAAGAAGGTATCCGAGTATATCCTGAGCAGCCGGACAATGGGCATTTCCCTGCTGCCGCCGGATATCAATCAGGGACAGAGCGGTTTTTCCGTCAGCGGGGACAATATCCGATATGCGCTTACCGCAATCAAGGGGGTAGGGCGCCCGGCCATTGAGGGCATCGTGGAGGAACGCAGGGAGAGGGGGTTGTTTACCAATCTGAACGACTTCATTACCAGGGTCAGCGACAGGGACGTGAACAAGCGGGCGGTAGAGAACTTTATTAAGGCGGGCGCTCTGGACGGCCTGGGCGGAACCAGGAAGCAGTTTATGAGCGTATATGTGCAGCTGATGGATCACATTACCAAAGACAGGAAGAGTAATCTGGCAGGGCAGATTTCGCTGTTTGACATTGCGGAGGAATCTCAGAAGAGCGAATTTGATCTGAGGCTGCCGGATGTGGGAGAGTATCCCAAGGAGATGCTGCTGGCCTTTGAGAAGGAGGTATTGGGGATTTATCTGAGCGGCCATCCTCTGGAATCCGATGAGGAATTATGGCGGAAGTATACCACGGCGACAACCAATGATTTCGCGCTCGATGAGGAGAGCGGCAAGGTGCGGGTACAGGATCAGGCCAGAGTGGTGGTGGGCGGAATAATCGCGGACAAGAATATTAAGTATACAAAAAATGACAAGATTATGGCCTTTCTGAATCTTGAGGATCTGGTGGGGAATATGGAGGTGGTAGTGTTTCCCAGAGATTACGAGCAATACGGTTCTCTGCTGACGGAGGAGGCCAGAGTCTTTATCCGGGGCCGGGCGAACGTGGAGGAGGATAGAGACGGCAAGCTTATCTGTGAACAGATTGTCAGCTTTGCCGAGGCGGCAAAGGGCGGTCTGCCGTTCAGCGGGCGGTTTGGACAGTCGGACTACAGTCCAGGAGGAAAGTCATTCAGGGAAGGGTATGGTCAGGGAGACAGGGGCAGGACGGCTTCCCGGGCCGGAGGGGAGAGCGGGCCAAGAGGCATGCCCAGGGGAATCTGGATTCAGTTTGATAACGCGGACAGTTATTTTGCCAGTGAGCAGGCCCTTTTTTCGGCTGTGGCGGATTCCGACGGGAACGACGATGTGGTCATTTATGTGAAGGACACAAGGGCGTACAAGGTATTGCCCCCCAACCGCCGCGTCCGGGCCGATGCAGGACTTCAGGAGAAACTGGGAGAGCTGTTCGGGCCGGAAAATGTAAAAATCCGTTAAATAATTGACAAGTCCTATTGAAAACCGTCCAAAAAAGGTATAAAATCTAAAAGCATACAGGTACAGGAGGATAGAACTATGGCAAATGAGATTAAGACCATTGCGGTTTTGACAAGCGGCGGAGACGCGCCGGGAATGAATGCGGCCATCCGGGCGGTGGTGCGCACTGCTATTTATAGGGGATTAAAGGTTAAGGGAGTCAAGAAAGGGTACAACGGACTGCTGAACGAGGACTTTATAGATATGGAGCCCCGGAATGTATCCGACATTATCCAGAAGGGGGGAACCGTTCTGGGAACGGCCAGGTGTCTGGAATTCAAGAAGCCGGAATATCAGCAGAAGGGCGCGGAGATCTGCCGCAAGCACGGTATTGACGGCATTGTGGTTATCGGCGGCGACGGTTCTTACCGCGGAGCACAGGCCCTTTCCAGGCAGGGGATCAACGCGGTGGGCATTCCGGGAACGATTGATCTGGACATTGCCTGCACGGACTATACCATAGGCTTTGACACGGCGGTGAACACGGCCATGCAGGCAATCGACAAGGTGAAAGACACCTCCTCGTCCCATGAGCGCTGCAGCATTATCGAGGTAATGGGGCGCCATGCGGGCTACATTGCCCTCTGGTGCGGCGTGGCCAACGGAGCCGAAGATATTCTGCTTCCGGAGAACTATGATTACAATGAACAGGAGATCATCAACCACATTATCGGGAGCCGTAAGAAGGGCAAGATTCATCACCTGATTATCAATGCGGAAGGGATAGGTCATTCTACTTCCATGGCCAAGCGGATTGAGGCGGCTACGGGACTGGAGACCAGAGCGACGATTCTGGGCTACATGCAGAGGGGCGGAAGTCCGACTGCCAAGGATCGCTATTACGCATCCGTTATGGGGGCTTATGCGGTGGATGTCATGCTGGAAGGCAAGACAAACAGGGTAGTGGGTTATAAATACGGCGAGTTTACGGATTTCGGCATAGAGGAAGCGCTGTCGATGCAGAAAGATATCGACAGATATCAGTACGAAATCGCCAAAATGCTTGCCATTTAACGGTTATGATTTTATGATTACCAGCAGTTCAAATCAGAAGGTAAAACAGGTAGTCCAGTGGCAGACCAGGGCCAGGGAGCGGCGGGAGGCGGGCATATTTCTGGCGGAGGGCTTTAAGCTGTACCAGGAGGCTCCGGAAGAGGACATCAGGGAGGTTTACGCCACCCCCGATGCCCTGGAGCGGGCGGCGGGACTGCCGGAGATAAGAGATAAGCTTAAACGGACGGGCTGTGAGGTTGTGGCCGGGACGGTATTTGAGAAAATGTCAGACACCCGGACGCCCCAGGGGATACTCTGCGTCATCCGGCGGCCGGAATATTCGCTGGAGCAGCTGCTCTCACAGAAGGCGCCTCTTTTTGTGGTGCTGGAAAACCTTCAGGATCCCGGAAACCTGGGAACCATTATCAGGACAGGCGAGGGAGCGGGCGTATCCGGTATATTGATGAATACCGGTACTGTGGATATCTATAATCCCAAGACCATCCGGGCAACCATGGGTTCTGTTTTTCGGGTACCCTTTGTCTGTACAGAGGATTTGGGGGAGACTGTGGAGCAGCTCCGGAGAGGCGGGGTGCGTGTGCTGGCGGCGCACCTGGCCGGTCATGAACCCTATGACGGCTTTTGCTATCGCGGCGGGACTGCTTTCCTGATCGGGAATGAAGGGGCCGGACTCAGCCCGGAGCTTGCGGCCAGGGCGGACGATTATCTGAAGATTCCCATGGAGGGCAGGGTTGAGTCGCTGAATGCCGCGGTCACCGCGTCAATATTGTTGTATGAGGCGCACAGACAGCGGAGACAGTGACTGCCGGCGGGGGAAATATTGCGAACTATTTGGAAGCGGAGGCTGGCGGAGAATGGAATCAGGGCAGGGCATCTGCTATGTGGTGGGAGCGGGAGAAAATTACGGACTGCATTTTACGGTGCAGGACGGGGATTATGTCATTGCTGCCGACGGGGGACTTTCTTTTTTGGAGGAAAATAACATAAGAGCGGATCTGGTAGTGGGAGACTTTGATTCCCTGCCGTATGAGCCCGGGATTCGTAATGTTATTGTCCTGGAGAAAGAAAAGGATGATACGGATATGCGCGTGGCTGTCTGCCAGGGAATTAAGGCCGGGTACCGCCGATTCCATATCTATTGCGGGGCCGGCGGACGTCTGGATCACACCATGGCCAATATGCAGCTGTTGGCAGAGTTGGCCGACAGGGGTCTACAGGGAATCCTGTTCGGGGCGGACTGCGCCGTAACGGCGCTCAGGAACGGGACGATCGAATTTCCGGCCGGCCTGTCCGGCTATGTGTCGGTATTTTCCCATTCCGAAAAATCCAGCGGTGTTTTTTTAAGCGGATTAAAATATGAGCTTACGGATGCCGTACTGACCAATACGCTTCCCTTGGGTGTGAGCAATGAATTTGCGGATAAAAACAGCTGTATAACCGTCAAAAACGGAACTTTGCTTTTGGTATTTCCTCCGGAGGCGGCGGAAGTGCTTCAGTATTCTTCGGCGTACGATCAGCAATAGAATCAACGCCCTGGTTCTTCGAAATTAAATCTTAGCATAATTTTAAACATTTAATAAACAATTATGATACATTTCCCCTTTATGATAGTTTCTGTCAGGGAGCGGTGACAGGAAGTACAGAGAGGTGGGACATGATGAGGCAGGATAATAACGCGCGGAGAAATGAGGAATATACGGATTTTGCCGCAAGGCGGAATCCCTATCTGATGGATTATGAGATACAGAGGAAGGAGCGCAGTCCGCAGAAGACGGACAGAAGCAGGGTTTCCGGAAACCGGAGAGTGCGCCGGGAGACAGCCGAAGCGGAGATCGTTTCCATAATCGGGCATGAGAGAGCCGCATCGCAGCTTCGCGGACAGGAAAAAACGATCAGGCCTCAGGAAAAAAGGTACGCAGGATCCCGGGGAAGTAAGGGGGACCGGTCCGGGACAGGGGCGAGAAGACAATACATAGAATCCGGCGCAGGGGCAGCAGTCAGGGAACAGTTCGGGGTATTCAATGAAGGGGCGGCGTCCAGAGTCCGGTCCGGGACAGAGCGGGGAAGAAGATACGCAGAACCCGGCGCGACGGTAAGCAGACAGTCCGGAAACGAGCGATTCAGGGTTGATCTTCCGCTGGAAACAGAAGGCGGCGGGGAGGACTGCGGCAGAAGAAGCGCAGCGCCGCAGAGGCGGAACATTACCGGAGAAAGACGGCAGGGACATTCCAGAGAAAACGCCCGGCGGGCGGCCCTGAAGCGGAGGCGGGTTCGGATGCAGCGGCTGGTTGCAGGTGTGTGGGTTGTGTGCATTCTGGTGTTGGCGGGGGCGCTGCTGATCCGGGGCCAGAGGATGGCAGCTGCCGGCAGCGGACAGACCCAGGATGGATTCGAAAAGAAGGATCGGGACGGAAACGGGGGGGCCGATGGGTTTTCCGGTTCCATGGTGCAGGGACTGCCTGCGGAAGTATTTGCCGGGCATCCTGATTGGGAAGAGAACCTGCTGACGCCGAACGAATATTCCAGGCCTGGGGAAGCTCTGGAGTCGGTGAAGAATATATTTGTTCATTATACCGCTAATCCGGGAACCAGCGCGGCCCAGAACCGCAGTTATTTTGAGCAGCAGAAGGATACGCATGAGATAAGCGTCAGCTCTCATTTTATCATCGGTTATGAGGGAGAAATTATTCAGTGTGTGCCTTTGGACGAGATTGCCTATGCTGTGATGACCAGAAATTATGATTCCATATCGATAGAGTGCTGTTACTTGAAGGAGGATGGATCGTTTACCCAGGAGACATATGATTCTCTGATCTCGCTTCTGGCGTGGCTTACGGATGCCTATGGACTTGATACGGAAGATATCCTGCGGCATTATGACTGCGGAGGCAAAAAATGCCCTCTGTATTACACAAATCACGAAGATGCGTGGGAACAATTGAAAAAGGACGTGGACAAGCTGTGATATCTCTGCTAAAATAGACTGTGCCGATAATTGTTTTAGACCCGCCGAAGGCGGGCGGATGGGAGTCAGGATGAACATTTTATCGCCGTCTATTTTGGCAGCGGATTTCAGCAGGCTTGGAGAACAGATTAAAGAGTTGGAGCATGCAGGGGCCAGATATCTGCATATCGATGTAATGGACGGGGTTTTTGTACCGGACATTTCCTTCGGTATGCCGGTTATTTCTTCTCTCCGGAAATGCTCCGACATTTTTTTTGATGTGCATCTGATGATTGACAGGCCGGAACGCTATGTCAAAGAATTTGCGGACTGCGGCGCTAATTTGATTAATTTCCACCTGGAGGCCACAAGGGATATTGTAGGGACAATACAGAGAATTCGCTTTCTGGGCAGGAAAGTGGGAATAGCCATCAGCCCCCGGACTCCTGTTGGGACGCTGGAACCCTACCTGAAACTGGTGGATATGGTATTGGTCATGACGGTGGAGCCGGGGTTCGGCGGGCAGAAAATGATGCCGGAATGTCTGGAAAAGGTTCGGGAAGTCCGCAGAATGGTGCAGGAAAAGGGACTTCGGACGGATATTGAGATAGACGGCGGTATCAGACTGGATAATGTAGAGGAGGCTTTGGCAGCCGGGGCAAATATAATTGTGTCCGGATCTGCGATATTTCGAAATAAAATCTCTGAAAATGTAGAGAAATTTATGGAGAAGATGAAGGGCTGACTTTTTCGGACAGATGAAGCCGGCTGGCTTTGTGGAGGCAGGTATGCGGTTTAACGGAATCGGTGAAGAGCATGGGGCGCAGATGCATCATGTCACTAATTGTATGCATGAACATGCCCACTATAAAAAAGAAGAAGATGTGGGCAAAGCGTCTGCTTCGCAGACTGCCGCGCAGAGGTTTGAGGCGCAGAAGCAGCAGGGAGAAGGGCAGCTTTCCCTGTCTGCCTGGCTGGAAAAGACGTTCAGAAGCGGTAAGCGTCTGCTTTTGCGCGTCTGGGCAGGAAGTGAGTCCGGGGACGGGGCGGAGAGCAGGCGGTCTGATTTGCGGGGAAGCGAATCCGGAACGGAAACATCGGCTCGGGCTCCCGGCGTGTTGGAGACTGCGCAGGCGGCCGCGGCGGTTGCTCCGTTTCGTTCGGTAGAGGATAATCCCTATTTCTCCGCAGTGGCGGAAAGGGAAAAGGACCGGCCGGGCGTATGGCAGCGAATGCGTGTGCGTCTGAAGGGGACTGCGGGACAGTTGGCCGGACATTTGCCGGGGAACTTTTTTAATGCCCAGACAAACAATTCTTTTCAGACGGGGAAGGAACGTTCCCGGGAAGATTTACGCAAACACAGCAAATTCCGAAAGGATGAGCTGGAGATTGACTGTATACTTACGGATGACAGTTATCTGCTGGATTCTTATGACAGGAAGGGAGAGTACAGCAAACTTTCGACAAAAAAATAAACTGTTTTGCTTATGGATAACAGTGCATAATAGAAAATGGGAGAGAGGAGAATGTAAATGGAAAGCAGGGAAAAATATTATCTCACCACAGCCATTGCCTATACTTCAGGCAAGCCGCACATAGGCAATAATTATGAAATCGTATTGGCGGACAGCATTGCGCGTTTTAAGAGGAAGCAGGGGTATGACGTCTTCTTCCAGACGGGCACGGACGAGCACGGCCAGAAGATCGAATTGAAAGCGCAGGAGGCAGGGGTAACGCCGGGGGAATTTGTGGACAATGTGGCGGGAGTCATCCGGGGGATGTGCGATATGCTGAACATTTCCTATGACAAATTTATCCGCACTACCGATGATTACCATGAGAAACAGGTACAGAAAATCTTTCGGCGGCTCTATGACCAGGGAGATATCTACAAGGGCGCTTATGAAGGCATGTATTGCACGCCCTGTGAGTCTTTCTGGACAGAATCCCAGCTGGTTGAGGGAAAGTGCCCTGACTGCGGCAGGGAGGTGAAGCCGGCCAGAGAGGAGGCATATTTCTTCCGGATGAGCAAATATGCGGACAGATTGATCAGGCATATCAATGAGCATCCGGAATTTATTCAGCCGGTTTCCCGCAAGAATGAGATGATGAATAATTTTCTCCTTCCGGGACTGCAGGATCTGTGTGTGTCCAGGACTTCTTTCAAATGGGGAGTTCCGGTTGACTTTGATGACAAACATGTAGTATATGTGTGGCTGGACGCCCTTACCAACTATATCACCGGCGTAGGCTATGACGCGGAGGGCGGCAGCACCGAGCAGTATAAAAAGCTTTGGCCTGCGGATCTGCATCTCATCGGGAAGGATATCATTCGATTCCATACCATTTACTGGCCGATTTTCCTGATGGCTCTGGGAGAGCCGCTGCCCAGGCAGATTTTCGGGCATCCCTGGCTGATGATGAACGGAGGGAAGATGAGCAAGTCCAAAGGGAATGTGATCTATGTGGATGACCTGGCGGACTTTTTCGGCGTGGATGCGGTGCGCTATTATATGATTCATGAGATGCCTTTTGAAAATGACGGAAACGCTACCTGGGAGCTGATTGCGGAGCGTACCAATTCGGATCTGGCCAACACACTGGGGAATCTGGTAAACCGTACCGTCTCCATGAGCAACAAGTATTTCGGAGGCGTGGTTTCCCGCAGGGAGACTGAACTGACGGAACAGGAAAAGGCCGTGGACAGGGATTTGCGCCTTACCGCAATAGGCACGCTGACAAAGGCGGCGGCAAAGATGGAGGAGCTGCGTGTGGCGGATGCGCTGACGGAGATTTTCGGGTTGTTTAAGCGCTGCAATAAATATATAGACGAGACGGAACCCTGGGTTCTGGCCAAGAATCCGGACAGGGCGGACAGACTGTCCACAGTGCTGTACAATTTGGTGGAAAGCATTGTCATAGGCGCATCCTTGTTGGAGCCCTTTATGCCTGAGACCGCTGCAAAGATTGCGGCGCAGCTGAATACGTCCCTGAGGGATTTTGACACTCTGGGAACCTTCGGGTTGTGGCCGGACGGACAGAAGATCACGGATAAGCCGGAGATTCTGTTCGCAAGGCTGGATATGAAGGAGGTAGAGAAGAAGGAGGCGGAGATTTTTGCGGCAATGCAGGCAGAGTCAGGAGCCGAATCCGAGGCGGCTCCGGAGAATGCCGGAGACGGAGCGGCTTCCGAGGTGATTGATCTGGAAGCTAAGCCGGAGATCACCTATGATGATTTTGCAAAACTGCAATTCCAGGTAGGGGAGATCATCTCCTGTGAGGCGGTGCCGAAGTCCAAGAAACTGCTGTGCAGCCAGGTAAAGATCGGCAGTCAGGTGAAACAGATTGTCTCCGGCATCAGGCCCCATTACTCCCCGGAGGAGATGGTGGGCAAGAAGGTTATGGTGCTGGTAAACCTGAAGCCGGCAAAACTTGCAGGGGTGCTGTCGGAAGGCATGCTGCTGTGCGCGGAGGACGCAGAGGGAAATCTGGCGCTGGTGAAACCGGAGAAAGAGATGCCTGCCGGCGCGGAGATTGCCTGAGAGGTGTATCATGGTAAAAGAAGAATTTTATTTTGACTCCCACGACGGGAAACAAAAACTTCACGCAGTAAGATACAGCCCGGAGAAAGGGCAGAAGGTTCGCTGTGTTCTGCAGATTGTTCACGGTATGGCGGAATATGCGGAGCGCTATGAGGAGTTTGCCGGGTTTCTCACCGGGAAAGGGTATGCGGTAACGGGCGAGGATCATCTGGGTCACGGCAAATCCGTTGGGAAAGAGGGAAAATACGGGTATTTCTGTGAGGAAGATCCGGCCTCTGCTTTGGTGGAAAATGTCCATACGCTGAGAAAGCGCACGGAGTCTCTGTATCAGGGAGTGCCCTATGTAATCATGGGGCACAGCATGGGTTCATTTATTACCCGGAATTATCTGTTCCGGCATGGGGAGGGTCTGGCCGGCGCAGTGATTATGGGCACCGGAATGGAATCTCTTGCTACGGTGAAGCTGGCGCAGACTGTGGCCCGTGTGCAGAGACTGGTGCAGGGCAGCAGGAAGGAGAGCCGTCTGATTGACAGGATGGCTTTTGGCGGATACAATAAAATCGTGGGCGGTCCCCGGGGCGGTTGGGACTGGCTGAGCAGGGACAGGGATTCCGTAGCCCGCTATATGGCGGATCCGCTGTGCGGTTTTGTGTTCACGGTCAACGGTTTTGAGACTTTGTTTGAGTTGATTGCCAGACTTTATGACCGGAAAAGTCTGGAGCGCATTCCGAAGACGCTGCCTGTATTTATGGTGTCTGGGGATGCAGACCCGGTGGGAGCCTGCGGAAAAGGCGTGCGTAAGGCGTACGATTCTCTTGTGAAGGCCGGACTGGAGCATGTGGAACTGAAAATATACGAAGGAGGAAGGCATGAGCTGCTCAATGAGATCAACAGGAAAGAGGTTATGGAAGATATCAGCAGCTGGATAGAGAGTACGGTCCGGGGTATTGGGGAATGTTGATTTCAAGTGAGATGGTATGATGTGATGGATATTAGAAGTAAGCGGGCATACTATGAGTTCAGATGGGCCCGGGAAGAAGAGTGGAAGCCTGCGATCAAGATGATCTGGCGGACGTTTATGAAATATGAGGGGGAGGAGTACACAAAGGAAGGAATCAAAAATTTTTTTGACTTTATCACGGACGAAGAATTGTATCTTTCCTTTTTGAAAGGGGAATACCTCCTGATGGTAGCGCTGGACAGGGGAAATATCATAGGAGCCGGTTCCGTGAGGGACAAGAACAGACTGTCGCTTCTCTTTGTAGACGAAGCCTATCATTGCAGGGGGGTGGGGAGCACCCTTCTGAAGAGGCTCTGCGATTATCTGCTGGAGGCGGGAGAGAGATATATGTCCCTGCAGGCTGCTCCCTATGCGGTGAATTTTTACAGAAAACAGGGCTTCAGAGTGGTCAAGCCGGAAATCGAGTTTTCCGGAATACGGGTGACGCCCATGGAGAAAGTGTTTTATGGTAAGGATTCGTGAACGGAGCAGACGGTAACGTGATGCGTGATAAGACAATAGATAAGATAAAGAAGGGATGGTTATAGGTATGAAATTATTTGATCTGGACAGCTCCCTGATGCAGGCGCTGAATAAGCTGGCTGATTTGATGTGGCTGAATATACTGACGGTGATTTTCTGTATTCCCGTTGTTACGGCCGGCGCGTCAATCACGGCCATGCATTATATGGCGCTGAAGATGGCCAGGAATGAGGAATGTTATATCACGAGGGACTTTTTTAAGTCTTTTAAACTGAATTTCAGGCAGGCTACGATTATCTGGCTGCTGGTGCTGTTTGTGTTTTTTGTGCTGGTGGGAGATTTCCTGATCATGAAAAACACCGATTTTCGCTTCAGCGCCGTGATTAAGGTCATCCTGACGGTGATTGCGTTTCTCGCCCTGTTTACCTATATGTTTGTGTTTCCCGTGCTGGCCAAATTCGATAATACGATAATGCGGACGATTAAAAACGCTTTTTTGATAGGCATTCTGCAGTTTCCCAAGACGGTCCTGATGATGGTTCTCTCGGTGACGCCGCTGGGGCTTTTCCTGCTGT
The DNA here is from genome assembly GCA_910586515.1 of uncultured Acetatifactor sp. Classification (GTDB taxonomy): domain Bacteria; phylum Bacillota; class Clostridia; order Lachnospirales; family Lachnospiraceae; genus Acetatifactor. Next base: position 9,819 of record CAJUGL010000009.1, on the reverse strand, counting down.
TTCCGCAGATTACGCCGATTATTTTTGTGTTTGGCCTGTCTGCCCCGGCCTGGGTTTCCGCCAAGCTGTACTCGAATTATTTTAAGAGGCTGGAGGATCAGATCGCGGAGGCAAATCTTCCTGCGGAAGACTTTTCCGAGCAGACGGAGGGAGAGGAGGACGAAAGGATATTCAGGGATGAGCTTGACGAGAGTTTGGTGGAGGAGTCACCGATAAACCAGTAAAAAAATTGTGCAACCTGACTAAAAAAAGTATAAAAATTTAGCACAATGACAAGCAACATAAAATAGGGGTAAGTTTCTAAGCATTTTTTACAATCTCCTTAAAAATATTTGTGAAATAGTGGCATGGCGTAATTTCCTATTTTTAGTTATACTTATTTCTAGAGTCAAGCGGTGACAGACATCGTTTAAACTATCGAAACGTAAATTATGAAACGTGAAAGGAGTTTTCTATTATGGCAAGTTTATCTTTAAAGAATGTCTGCAAGGTATATCCCAATGGTTTTGAGGCAGTTAAGGATTTTAACCTGCAGATAGCAGACAAGGAATTTATCATCTTCGTAGGACCGTCCGGATGCGGTAAGTCAACTACTCTCCGTATGATCGCAGGTCTGGAAGATATTTCTTCCGGTGAGCTGAAGATTGGTGATAGGGTTGTTAATGATGTAGAGCCCAAGGATCGTGACATCGCAATGGTATTCCAGAACTACGCTTTGTATCCTCATATGTCAGTATATGACAATATGGCATTCGGTCTGAAGCTGAGAAAGGTTCCGAAGGATCAGATTGACAAGATGGTGAAGGAAGCTGCCAAGATTCTTGACCTGACTCCGCTCCTTGAGCGTAAACCGAAGGCTCTGTCCGGCGGTCAGAGACAGCGTGTTGCCATGGGCCGTGCTATTGTGCGTAATCCCAAGGTATTCCTGATGGATGAGCCTCTCTCCAACCTGGATGCAAAGCTGCGTGTGCAGATGCGTATTGAGATTGCCAAGCTGCATCAGAGACTGGGCACCACCATTATCTACGTTACCCATGACCAGACAGAGGCTATGACTCTGGGTACCAGAATCGTTGTTATGAAAGACGGCGTTATTCAGCAGGTAGATACCCCTCAGAATCTGTATGACAGACCGCAGAACCTGTTTGTTGCAGGATTTATGGGATCTCCTCAGATGAACTTCCTGGATGCGAAGGTTAAGGTAAACGGAAATGTTGCCAGCCTTGAGATTGCAGGACACAGCATCGCTCTTCCCGAGGCGAAGTCCAAGAAGCTTATCGCAGGCGGCTATGACGGAAAGGTGGTTACCTTTGGTATCCGTCCCGAGAATGTGGATGATGATCCCGAGTTCCTGGCAAAGTGTGATCCCAAGTGCGTATTTGAGTCTTCCGTAAGGGTATACGAGCTGCTTGGTGCAGAAGTTTATCTGTACTTTGATCTTGAGGAGTTCCCCATCACCGCGAGAGTTGCTCCCAGCACTACATCAAGGCCTGGTGACCCCATCAAGTTTGCTTTCGAAGTCGAAAAGATTCATGTATTCGACAAAGAGACAGAGCAGATTATTACAAATTAGTTCAGGAATTCCAGGGGATGTCGTTTGGCATCCCCTGATTTTCGTTATACTATGTTACAGGTCGCCGGACGAAAAAACCAGTCCGGTATAGGCAGATAAAGGAGCCGGCACGGACAGGGCCCGGAACGGTTGCGGAATATCCCCCTGTGGGCAGAATAGGAAAGGAGTGAGTGCAGAATGATTTCAAGCCAGACAATACAGATCAGTATAGATGAACTGAAGACCATTACCAAAGTAGATTTGTGCGTGTATGACCTGATGGGCACGCCGGTGGCATCGACAACAACGCAATTTGATATCTCTGCGGATTTGATCAGTGGATTTGCCTATTCGCCTGCGGACAGTCAGGTGATAGGAATTCACCATTTGCTGAAGATCCTGGATGAGGGGGAGCTTTTATACATTCTGGTGGCAAAGGGCATCAGTGAAGATGTGTACATGGTGGGAAAGATTGCGGTGTGCCAGCTGCAGAATCTTATCATCGCATACAAGGAGAGGTTTGACCGTAATAATTTTTTCCAGAATTTATTGCTGGATAATTTGCTCCTGGTGGATATCTATAACAGAGCCAAGAAGCTTCATATAGAGGTTACGGCTCCCAGAGCGGTCTTTCTCGTGGAAACCCGGCTGGAGAAGGACGGTATTGTGACGGAGCTTTTACGGGGGATGTTTTCCAGCCATACAGGCGATTATATTACGGCTGTGGACGAGAGCAGTATTATTTTGGTGAAAGCGCTGGAGGCGGATTATACCAATGAGACTCTGGCGGAGACTGCCGAGGTAATTGTGGCGATGATGAACACGGAGGCGATGCTGAATGTCAAGGTGTCTTTCGGCACGGTTGTGCAGGAACTAAAGGATGTGTCGAAATCTTATAAGGAAGCGAAAATGGCGCTGGATGTGGGAAAGATTTTTTATGCGGAAAAGAATGTAGTAGCTTACAGCACCCTGGGAATCGGCCGTTTGATCTATCAGCTTCCGGTAAATCTGTGTAAGATATTTATCGACGAGATATTCGGCGATAATGTACCCTATGACCTGGATGAGGAGACTCTCACCACCATCAATAAATTTTTCGAGAATAACTTGAATGTGTCGGAGACTTCCAGGCAGCTTTTTGTGCACAGGAATACCCTGGTATACCGCATTGAGAAGCTGCAGAAGAGCATGGGGCTGGATCTGCGCAACTTTGACGATGCGCTTACTTTCAAGATTGCCCTGATGGTAGTGAACTATATGAAGTATCTGGAGAGTATTGATTATTGAGTGTAATAAGGCAGACAACCTTCTGAATATACTTAGATGGATAAGTTAGTCAGTCGGGGGTGTCGGAATGCTTTATAATAAGAAAATAAGATATCTGAACTATTGTGAGGAGGGGGAGCGTGTCCGGGGGGCAGGCTATCTCAAGTTGGAAGAGAGAGAAGGAACGCTTCGAATGGAGCTGGCTGTGTCCGGTCTGCGCCCCACGGATTCTTTTGTCAGGGACATTGTCTTCTGCACGGAAGACAGAGAAGAAATTATCGACAAAATAACCATATCCGGCGGACAGGGACAGTACAGACAGCTCTGGCGAAAAGCGGATAATCTCGGAGGAAGCGGCGTCGGTTCCGGGCAGCTGAGGGGAGTACGCATACCTCTGGGAGGCAGCCGTGAGATTTCCTGTACCTGGCAGCCGGAGTCCTCCGGGAAGGAGATGTCCCGTGAAAGGCCGGCGGCGGTTACCGGGAAGGAGATGTCCCGTGAAAGGCCGGCGGCGGTTACCGGGAAGGAGACGTCCCGTGAAAAACCGGCGGCGGTTACCGGGAAGGAGACGTCCCGTGAAAGGCCGGCGGCGGTTACCGGGAAGGAAAGGCTCCGTGAAATGATTGCGGCAGGTTCCGGGAAAATCGGAGCAGGACACAGTGCGGAAACCCAAAACAGGAGGGAAGAGAAAGCCGACAGGAAGGCGGAAGCGGTACCGGATAAGCAGATACAGCCGGAACGTTTTTTGGAAGCGGATTACCACGAAGCTTCACAAGACAGGGCCGGGGAACCGGAGGAGAGGAGAGCGAAAAGCATATCGGCTGAGGAGGGGCAGGCAGGGCTGCGGAAGGCGGAGAAAAGCGGTCAGACAGAGCTTCTGGAAGATAAATGGTCACAGCTTTGGGCGATTTACCCTCATATTAATCCTTTCCGGGACGGGCGGGAATATCTCTCCGTAGGGCCGGCGGATTTTGTCTTGTTCTCTTCCGCTTCGTATAAACAGGCGAATAACAGCTTTCTTCTCCACGGGTATTACAATTATCACCATCTGATTTTGACAAAAGTGGAACAAAGGGGTGAAAGCCTGTACTATATCGGCGTGCCGGGAGCTTTCTATGAGAGGGAAAAACAGGTGGCCGTCATGTTTGGCTTTGAGAGCTTTGAATGTGCGGAGGAACCGGCGCAGACAGGGGATTTCGGATATTACATGATGCGGGTCCGGCTATAATCCCTTTCCGTCGAATTCCGGAATGAAGCTTTCCAGGGCGGTACCCTCTTCCTGTATGTATCCCTGTTCTATACCGATTTGTTCTGCAAAGGAGATAACCCGGGCATATTCGGCTTCTGTAACGGGCCGTTTGAGGAGCGAGATTTCCGGGGCGGACAGCTCTGCCAGATGACTCATGGGTGTATACTGGTTCAGTATACTGACATAGATGTCAGTTCCGTAGGCGCTGCGGAGGTACCGGAGGATTCTTTTGGCATCGGCCGTTTGGCCGGGAAGCAGCAGGTGGCGGACGATAAGTCCCCTTTTCATGAGTCCGGTTTCGGGGTCAATGACAGGAGGCCCTGTCTGGCGAAACATTTCCGCGATGGCCAGGGAGGCTTTCTGAAAATAGTCCTGGGCCTGCGACCATTGTCCGGAGAGCTGAGGGGAGAGATATTTCAGGTCCGGAAGATAGATATCCACCAGGCCGTCCAGCAGACGGAGGGAGGAGGCTTCCTCATAACCGGAACTGTTGTATACCACTGGAAGAGACAGTCCCTGTTCTTTAGCATTGGCGAGAGCAAAGCAGATCTGCGGAAGGAAATGTCCGGCGGTGACCAGGTTGATGTTGGCGGCGCCCTGCTCCTGCAGTTCCAGGAAAATCCGGGTGAGCCGCTGAAGGGAAATGAGACGTCCGGCTTTGCCCAGCGCAATGTTCCGGTTCTGGCAAAACACGCATCCCAGGCTGCAGCCGGAAAAAAACACTGCCCCGGAACCTTGGGGGCCGCAGATGCAGGGCTCTTCCCAAAAGTGGAGAGCCGCTCTGGCTGCCCGCAGCTGTGCGCTTTGTCCGCAGAAACCGACGGCTCCTGCACAACGGTTGACATGGCATTTGCGGGGACAGAGGGTGCAGTCGCTCATCAATTGGTCTATTTTTTCCGGAGTCATTTTCATGAATTAACCTCATTATCGAACTGCTATAAAAATAAAAACCGTGCACCCAAGGCTGACACAGCTCCACCCGGCTGCCTCACGGCACATGAGAGATTCCGCTTAGTGCTGCTTTGTTCCCAACCTGACACGGTTCACAGATTCCCATTGCGTAAGACCGAATTTCATCACTGTGTGTGACCTTGAATGTACGGCATGTTTAGTATAGCTTTATTTTATGGTGTTTGTCAAGGGAAAAAGAAGGGAATTTCGCAAAAATAAATTAACGCATTGCCGGCAAACTGTGGTACAATCAATATTGGGCCGGAGCTTGGGGCGGTTCCCGGTTTCGGTGTAAAAAATGCCAAACTACAGCAAGGAGGATTATTTAATGGACAAAAACGCAATTTACCAGCTGTCATACGGTGTATATGTAGTCAGCACATGGGACAAGGGCAGGGCTACCGGATGTACGGCCAACAGCGCCATGCAGATTACTTCAAATCCTGCCACCATAGCGGTGAGCATCAATCATGACAATTATACCAATCAGTGCATTCAGGAAACGGGAAAATTTGCCATATCCGTGCTGGGAGAGCACACTTCTCCGGGAGTCATCGGCACTTTTGGCTTCAAGAGCGGAAGAGACTGCGACAAATTTGCCGAGACGGAGCATCTGGTAAAGGGTTATCTGCCGGTAGTGGCGGATGCCTGCGCCTACATTGTGTGCGAGGTGGCGGACAAGATGGAAACGTCTACGCATACCGTATTTTTGGGCAAAGTGCTGGATGCGGGTATGCTGAAGAAGGACGATCCGATGACCTATGCCTATTACCGCAATGTGGTGAAGGGCTCAAGTCCGAAAAACGCGCCCACCTACCGCGGCGAAGAATGAGACCGGACGGCAGATGGGCATGGAGCGCCTTATAGCGGCAGGAAAGGGCTGTAAGGATTTTACAGATCCAGTTTGGGCGGTATATCCAGCTCCTCAGGAGCGTATTTTCCGTTTTTCCGGCGCTGCCTGACACATTCGGTCAGCAGATATTCTATCTGTCCGTTTACGGAGCGGAAATCGTCTTCTGCCCAGGACGCAATGGCATCGTAAAGTTTTGTGGATAATCGGAGAGGTACTTGCTTTTTGCTATCGGCCATAATCAGTATAAACTCCCTGAGTTGACAACGGGCTGTGCATCATGGTTTCCGCACAGCACTACCAAAAGGTTGGAAACCATGGCAGCCTTGCGTTCCTCGTCCAGCTGCACCACATCGTTCTGGTTAAGGCGCTCCAGAGCCATCTCCACCATGCCCACGGCGCCGTCTACGATCATTTTCCGGGCATCGATAATGGCGGAGGCCTGCTGACGCTGCAGCATTACCGCCGCAATTTCGGGAGCATAGGCCAGGTAGGTGATTCTTGCCTCTAAAATCTCAATGCCGGCCTCTTCTACCCGGGACTGTATTTCGTCACGGATTTTCAGAGCCACTACTTCACTGGAACCCCGCAGGCTTCCCTCGTCCGCAACGCCGTCCCCGGTAGTATCCACGTTAGGCGCCACGTCATAGGGATAGATGCGGACCACATCTCTCAGGGCGCTGTCGCACTGCAGCGACAGGAACTCTTTATAATTGTCCACATTAAACACTGCTTTTGCCGTATCCACAATTCTCCAGGTAACCGCTATGCCGATCTCAATGGGATTCCCCAGACAGTCGTTGATTTTCTGCCGGCTGTTATTCAGGGTCATGATTTTCAGAGACAGCTTTTTGCTGCCCCCGCCGGGCAGGTTCAGATACTGGGCGCTGCTTGAGATTGCCATTAATCCGCCGGATTCCGATACGTCTCCGCTCTGGCTGAGTTTTGTCTTGGCGGCAGGGTTTACACTTTCGCAGAAGGGATTGACAAAGTAGAAGCCGTTTTCCTTCAGGGTGCCGATGTACTTGCCGAACAGGGTAAGCACAAGCGCTTCCTGGGGCTTCATTATCCTTAAGCCCAATAGGAAGATCCAGCCAGTGGAAAGGACAAAGATGCTCACCGCCATGCCGGCTATATTTAGGGCATTATTTTCCTCCCCCAGGCGGCTTGCAGAGAATACCAGGAGGACCACGGCGGCTGCATAGGCCAGGAGAACTGCCAGCAGTACTGCCATTCCGCTCTTTTTCCCGTTTATCTGTTTTTCGCATACAACGATATCGTTCATGATAACACCTCTCTTTTATGATGATATTAAAATGATATCATATTGATTCGGTATTTGCAAGATCTTTTTCCTCTTTTTTTCGTTCTTTCTCCAGTCGGTTTCTCTCCCTCAGCCGGGAAAAAAAGAGCTTTAGAATGGCTGAACATTCCTGTTCCATTACCCCGCGGACTACCGCGGCCTGGTGGTTGAACTGCGGGTTTTCCAAAATGTTCAGGACGGAACCGCCGCAGCCTGCCTTTGGGTTCATGCAGCCCAGGACCACTTCCGGAATTCTGGCCTGGATGATTGCGCCTGCGCACATCTGACAGGGCTCCAGGGTTATGTAAATGGTGCATTCCTCCAGCCGCCAATCGCCGATGACCTTGCTGGCCTTGCGGATGGCGGTGATTTCCGCATGGGCCAGGGTATTTTTGTCCGTGTTTCGCCGGTTGTAGCCCCTTCCGATGATTTTCCCCTGATGGACAATGACGCAGCCGATAGGAACCTCGCCCAGGGCAATGGCTTTTCCGGCCTGCTTTAAAGCTTCTTTCATATAGGTTTCGTGAATGCTTTTGATGACTGCCACGATTTAGTCCTTCTTTCTGTAATGAGTTGTGCGGGATGGTAGATTGCGGTATACCCATATCCTCCCAGAATTTCTCCCCGGCAGGCCTCTTTCGGACAGCTTTCGGGAGGCGTCCCGGGGAGAGAGTTGATACAGTCGTGATTTGGCTTATGGTACGGGGAGACAGGGAATGTGATTATACATCATTTGCGCTTTGTTTCCCTGCGGAAAAGTCTGCGGCATTATGCAGGGTGGTGGAGGCAATGGAGGCCAGGGCTTCTCTGGTGAAAAATCCCTGGTGAGAGGTAATCATCACATTGGGAAAGGAAAGGAGTCTTGCGGTGGTGGAATGTTCCAGGATTTCATCCGAGCGGTCCTCGAAGACATTATCGGTTTCCTCCTCATAAACGTCCAGTCCGACTCCTGCAAATTTATGCATTCGTATGCCCTCGATCAAATCCTCGGTTTTTACCAAAGCGCCCCGGGAGGTATTTACCAAAATAACACCGTCTTTCATCTTCTTGATGGTGTCGATGTTGATTAGATGGTAGGTAGAGTCGGTAAGGGGGCAGTGAAGAGATATGACATCACTGTCGGAAAGCAGCCTGTCCAGGGGAACGTACTCCACAAAATCTGCCAGGGACTCATTGTGATATACATCATAGGCGATGACCTTCATGCCGAATCCGCGGCAAATACGGCACATAGCGGCGCCGATTTTCCCTGTGCCGATGATTCCGGCGGTTTTTTGGTAGAAATTAAATCCCATCAGCCCGCTCAGACTGAAATCATTTTCCCGTACCTTGTTGTAAGCCTTGTGCAGGCGGCGGTTGCTGGCCAGCGCCAGAGCCATGGCATGTTCCGCCACGGCTTCAGGGGAATAGCCGGGGACGCGCATAACGCGGATACCGCAGCTCTTTGCCTTGTCCAGGTCCACATTGTTGAAACCTGCGCAGCGCATCAGAACCAGGGAGATTTTTTTCCCGTGCAGTATTTCCAGTGTCTGGGATCCTACGTCCGAGTTGACGAAAGCGCATACGGCATCAAAACCTTCCGCCAGGGCTGCGGTTCTGGGATCCAGATCGGATTTTGTGTATTCCACAGTAATGCCGGGGAAGTTTTCAAGGCTTTCCTGAAAACTTTCCCTGTCGTAACTTTTGGTGTCATAAAATAATATTTTCATCTTTCTACCTCCTGCCCGGTCATGGCGGGCCTCTGAACTGAATAGTCATGTTTTGGAAAGTCCGTTGTATTCCGTTTTCGGCATAATCGGCCCAGAATAGTCATAAACTATTATTTCGCTATCTATATAGTATCATTCCCGTATTTTGATGGCAAGTTTTTCTTTTGACAATCTGCATAGTACAGCTGACGGGCGTCATTTCCGGATTGAATCGTATTCTACAATTATATTTTGAAGTGTTTTGTGCTGAACGTTGTGCAGAAAATCAGGGGCAAATAATTTTGTCCTATCTGATTAAACAAATCGTAAAAAAGGCCGCAAAGCTAAGATTTTACTGGAAAATCTCTGGTTTGCGGCCTTTTGTCAAGCAGCTGGAACGTCAGATAAATACTTTTTTCTATGAAAGGCTGTTGTCCAGTAAAAATAAAGAAAAGGTTGCTGCTGAGATTCAGACGTCAGAAGCGGCTAAAACACCCGAGGATATTATACGTGACCCTTATGTACTTGAGTTCCTGGGGATAAATCCAAACGATGATTTTTATGAGAGCGATTTGGAGCAGGCATTGATTACTCATTTGCAGAAATTTCTGTTAGAACTTGGCAGAGGATTTTCCTTTGTTGCCAGACAGAAGAGAATTACCTTTGACGGGCGTCATTTCTGGATTGACCTCGTATTTTACAATTATATTTTGAAGTGTTTTGTATTGATTGATTTGAAAGTTGGAGACTTAACCCATCAAGACTTAGGACAGATGCAGATGTATGTCCATTATTATGAGCGGGAACTGATGTTTGATTGCCGCAAACCGATTTAAGGATTATTTAATAACTTCTATGCTACAATCGAATCACAAAGCGAAAGGAGCAGCAGAAATGTATTTACAAATACTGAAAAAAGACCTTAAACGCAAAAAGGCGATGAACGTGATACTGCTGGTA
>CAJUGL010000008.1:21680-84820 GCA_910586515.1 uncultured Acetatifactor sp. | reverse complement strand
GCCCCAACGGGACTTCCTTAAAAATCAGATATTGATCAGCTGTGAATGGTAACAGAAAAATGAAAAAAATTTAAAAAAGATCTTGCATATTGGAAAAAATGGTGTATAATAAATATCGTTGTGAGGCATGCAGGAATGGCGGAATTGGCAGACGCGCACGGTTCAGGTCCGTGTGGTAGCAATACCATGAGAGTTCAAGTCTCTTTTCCTGCATTGGAAAGCGAAGTTCCGAACCCACTGAGAAAAGCATATTTTTCAGTGTATCGGAACTTTTTTTGCCGTTATTGTTCTGTTTCAGGATCGATGAGGCAACCATTAAAGCTGGGCTCCCGGGTAGATTCCGGGAGTTTTCTCTTTCCGTTTTTCCACTGAAAGAGCAGGAAGGCCAATAGCGGCTGCATTGGTTGACAAAAGGGCTTTGCGATGCTAAGCTTTTATCAGACAGAAAAGACGGAACAGGAGAAAGAATATGTATCAGTTGATTGACGGGAAAAAGATTTCCGGGGAGATTAAGGACGAACTGAGGGAGAAGGCGGCGCAGATGAAGGCCAGGGGCGTGGAGCGGTGCCTGGCGGTGATACAGGTGGGCAGTGACCCTGCATCAGGAGTATATGTGAGGAACAAGAAAAAGGCCTGCGAGTACATTGGGATACGGTCCCTGTCCTATGAGCTGCCGGAAGAGACCGGCCAGGAGCAGCTGTTGGATCTGATCAGGGAATTGAATCAGCGTTCGGATGTAAACGGTATATTGGTACAGCTTCCTCTGCCGGGGCATATAGACGAAGAGAAAATTCTGCTTGCCATTGCGCCGGAGAAGGATGTGGACGGTTTTCATCCCGTGAATGTGGGCAATCTCAGCATTGGCAGGCCGGGATATGTGTCCTGCACTCCGGCGGGAGTCATTCAGCTGCTGAAGCGTTCGGGCATCAAAATAGAGGGAAGGGAATGCGTGGTGCTGGGCAGGAGCAATATTGTGGGCAAGCCCATGGCCATGCTGCTTCTCAGGGAGAACGGTACGGTGACTGTCTGCCATTCCAGGACGAGGAATCTGAAGGACATTACCAGAAGAGCGGATATTCTGGTGGCTGCGGTGGGAAAACCGAAATTTGTGAACGGGGATTTTGTGAAGGAAGGAGCCGTGGTTATCGATGTGGGAATTCACAGAGACGGGGAGGGAAAGCTTTGCGGGGATGTGGATTTTGATTCCGTGGCGCCGAAAGTCTCTGCCATCACGCCTGTGCCGGGAGGGGTTGGGCCTATGACCATAGCCATGCTGATGGCAAACTGCGTGGAGGGAGCTGACGGGACGCAGTGATCCGGACTGTCGGGAAGGATGCGGCAGACTGTCACAGGGGCGAAAAGGTTTTCCGGCATGCGGCCGGAGATATAGGAGATGCGGATGGATAAAGGGAAAAAGAACAAAATCTGCGGAATTGCGGCGGTTCTGGGGGTGACGGCAGCAGGTGTTTTTTACCGGAAAATGCGCAACAGTCACCACGAACTGCTGAGCAGCGCAGGGGAAGAATTTCTGGAAGGGAGCTTTGACGGGGAAACCGGGGGAAAGGCCGGGATCTGGAATCATTATCCCAGACCCCAGATGCGGCGGGACAGTTTCTACAGCCTGAACGGGGAATGGGAGATGAACGGGCGCAGAATTCTGGTGCCTTTTCCGCCCCAGTCCATGCTGTCCGGATGGAAGGGAAGAGTGGGGACGCATCTGGAGTATGTAAAGTATTTCCAGGCGCCGCCCATGGAAGAAGGGATGCGCCTTCTGCTTCATTTCGGGGCTGTGGACCAGGTGGCAGAGGTGTATGTGAACGGTCATCCGGCGGGCAGGCATGAGGGAGGCTATCTGCCTTTTTCTTTTGATATCACGGCATATGTGAGGCAGGGGGAAAACCGGCTTGTGGTGAAGGGGAAGGACAGCCTGTCCAGACATTACCCTTATGGCAAGCAGCGGAAAGCCAGGGGAGGCATGTGGTATACGCCGGTGAGCGGTATCTGGCAGAGCGTCTGGATGGAATGTGTGCCCCAGGTGTATATCGCCGGATTGAAAGTGGATGCAGATATGCGGAAAGTGCGGATTTCCGTAAGACGCAGTGACGAAGAGGAATTTCGGGCAGGCGCCGGCTGTAACCGGAAAACTGCAGGCAGGGCGGGAAACATACATCCGGCAAAAACTTTCCATGCAGGGGAATCGGCGTCTTCGGGAAATTCGGTTCATGGAACAACTGCGGGAACAGTGGCCGGGAAAGGCGCTGTACAGGGCAGGAAAGCGCAGGAGGGGATGACGGTAACGATCCGGCTGCACGACGGCGCAAAATACATGGTGCGGACTGACGGAACGGAAGTGGAAATTGACCTGGGAGAAATTCTCAGAGCTGACGGAACAAGGTATCAGCCCCTTCTCTGGACTGTGGAATATCCTTATCTGTACAAGATGAAGATCTCAATGGGAGAGGATACGGTGCATTCCTATTTCGGGCTCAGGACCGTTGAGGTGAAACGGATAAAGGGAATTCCCAGAGTATGCCTGAACGGGGAGCCTGTATTTCTGCAGGGAGTCCTGGACCAGGGATATTTTTGCGACGGACTATACCTTCCGGCACAGGAGGCAGAGTATCAGCGGGATGTGCTGCGGATGAAGGCGTTGGGAATGAATCTTCTGCGGAAGCATCTCAAAATCGAGCCGGAATGTTTTTACTATTACTGTGACGCAAACGGAATGCTTGTGATGCAGGATATGGTGAACAGCGGTTTCTATTCCTGGATAAAGGATACGGCGCTTCCCACTCTGGGCTTCTGCCGGAAAAAGGATGGGAGACTGCGCGGAGGCAGAAGGCGGAAGGAATTTTTTGCCCGACATATGGAAGATACGATTCGCCACCTGCACAATCATCCCTGCGTTATTGGCTATACCATTTTTAACGAGGGATGGGGGCAGTTTGAAAGCGATGCCATGTACAGACGGGCAAGGGAGCTGGACGACACCAGACTTTATGACGCCACTTCCGGATGGTTCTCCCAGTCGGAAAGTGACTTTGACAGTCAACATATCTATTTCAAAAGAATGGCAATACCGGAGGATGTGCCAAAGCCTGTGCTGGTGTCGGAATGCGGCGGCTATTCTCTCTGCGTGCCAGGACATTTTTATGCAAAATATGCCCGGTACGGCTATGGTTCCTGCCGGGACGAGAAGGAATTGACCAAAAGAGTCAGAAAACTTTACGAGGAAACCATACTGCCCGGAATCCCTGAAGGATTGTGCGGATGTATCTACACACAGCTCAGCGATGTGGAGGATGAGGTCAACGGCTTTTACACTTATGACAGAAAGGTCTGCAAGGTGGAGCCGGAGACCATGCGGCAGATAGCGGAGCAGCTTGCCGATACCCTGTCTGCTTCCACCCAAAACTGAAAACGACAGATGGCTTATTTTTCATGACTTTGCAGTCAGCTGGCTGCCATTCCCGTTCGGACATGCTCTCGCATGTTCTCCCAGAAGCAATGTCCGTCTGCCAGCGAAATCCCAACCTGTGAAAAGTAACGCCATTGTCATTTTGGGCTGTTTGTCGTACATATTGACATAGAGAAAAAATTGTGTCATAATACAATTAACCAAAAGGTTAATTTGGAAGGTGATATATTAGTGGAAATAACATATACTAATAATAAGGTGAAAAGATATTTTGAAGATTATGTAAAGATGCAGAAAAAGCTACCTTTTGAATGGGTAAAAACAATAAAAAAGCATATGGATCGATTAAAGGCGGCAGAGTGTTTTGGAGATTTTTTAGAATTAGGATTGGGAAAACCGGAGCAGCTTGAGGGATATCAGCAAATTCGATATTCATTACACGTGGCCCCAAATGCCAGATTAATTGTTGAGCCGAATGCAACGAAAGATACTATTTTGGTTTGCACTGAAATTGAAGTGGAAGGAGTGAGCGATTACCATGGCAGTAAAGAAAATTGGTATATCTCGTGAGTTGATAATTCACCCAGGAGAAACGATTGCCGATGTATTGGAAGAACGCGGGATCACACAAGCGGAGTTATCGTCAAGGACAGGTGTTTCTCCTGCATATGTGAGTAATGTAATTGCGGGAAAGAAGGGAATATCTGCGAACTTTGCCATGGGGTTGGAATATGCATTAGGGGTACCAAAATCCTTTTGGTTAAATCTTCAGGCAAATTATGAGTCAGAACTTTTAGAATTAAATGAGCAACAAACAATTACTGAAGAAGAGCGAAGTTCAAGGGAAGAGTTGAAAGATATAGTAAAGTATTTAAGGAAAAGGGGAATGATGCCTGCGCGGGAAAAGATGGATGATTCTATTCTTTCTCTGCGAAAGGTATTACAAATCAGCAATATAGCGAATTTGAAAGAAATGATTCCGGTGGGAGCTTTTCGCATTGCTGCTAATACCACTGTAAACCCAAATGTGCTTGGGGCGTGGATTCGTTTGTGCCAGTTAGCCGGAAGTAATAAGGCTATGTCAACTAAGTTTGACAGGAAATATACCGATGATTTAATAAATGAAATAAAAAATATTATGTGTCAAAAAGATGCAAATATCCAAAGAGACTTAAAAAGTGTAATGGAGAAATACGGAATAGACTTTTCCGTTGCAAGAAATTTTAGAGGCGCGCCCGTGCAGGGATATATCTCTCAAAAAAGCGATGGAATATATCAGATGGTTTTGACGATAAGAGGCGCATATGCAGACATCTTTTGGTTTTCTTTATTCCATGAAATAGGTCATATTGTTAATGGCGATATAGGGAAAAATATTAAATTTTTAGATGATGGCAGTGATTTCGACAAAGAGGCAGCTGCTGACCTGTTTGCCAGTAATATGCTTCTGTCTCCGGAAAGTTATAAAATGTTTATTCACAGAGGAGATTTTTCTATTGAAGCAATTTATAAATATGCCGAATCTCAGAACGTAATGCCATATATTGTCATAGGCAGATTGCAGAAAGAAGAATATTTAGATTACAGAACATTTAGTAATTATAAATTGCGATATAAATGGAGCGATTAGAGGACGAGGGCTAGATTGCATAATGGATGAAGCAGACATCTGCGGAACTTAAAACAGCAGATGACAGCAGAATGCCCCATAGGATTTGCGTCGGCAAGCTCTAAGCAGACGAAAATCCTATGCTAGAAAGGGCATGAAGCAGACATCTGCGGAACTTATAATAGGAGGACAAATCATATGTTATGTGTAAAAAACGGACTGATTCATGACGGAATCCACAGGGAAGCATTCAAGGGGGACATCCTGGTGGAGAACGGCAAAATCAAAGCAATAGGGGAGAATCTGGAGATTCCCCAGGGAACGGAGATTGTGGATGCGGAGGGGCTGCAGGTGTATCCTGGGTTTGTGGAGGCCCACGGGCACATTGGCCTGGACGGCTACGGCATCGGTTATGAGGGGATGGATTACAATGAGCTGAATGATATCATCAGTCCCCAGATGCGCGGTCTTGACGGCGTAAAGCCCATGGATCCCGCATTTTCCATGGCGGCAGCGGCAGGCGTTACCTGTGTCTGTGTGGGACCCGGCAGCGCCAATGTATTGGGGGGAACTTTTACCACTGTCAAGACCGTTGGGAGAAGAGCGGATGACATGGTGGTGCGGGACGGCGTGGCCATGAAGTGTGCTTTCGGTGAGAATCCCAAGCGGGTGTACAGGGACAAGAAGGATTCCAGCCGTATGACCACGGCGGCGCTTTTGCGGGAGACCCTGTTCAAGGCCAGGGAGTACATGGAGAAAAAGGAAGCGGCAGGGGACGATCTGTCCAAACGGCCTGCTTTTGACATGAAGATGGAGGCTCTGCTTCCCGTTATGAAAAAGGAGATTCCCCTGAAAGCCCATGCCCATGCCACGGAGGATATCTTTACCGCGCTGCGCATTGCCAGGGAGTTTGACTTAAAGATTACCCTGGAGCATGTGACCGAGGGGCATTTGATCGTAGAAGAACTGGCGGCGGAAAACGTGCCCCTGGCAGTAGGTCCCACCCTCACCAGTGCATCCAAATTTGAACTGCGCAATAAGAGCTGGGTGACGCCGGGACGTCTGGCCGCTGCAGGATGCCAGGTATCCATTATCACGGACTCTCCTGTGATTCCCCAGGAATATCTGCCCCTCTGCGCGGGACTTGCAGTACAGGCAGGCATGGATCCGTTTGCTGCCCTCCAGGCCATTACCATCAATCCGGCAAAGCATGCGGGCATTGCGGACAGGGTGGGATCCCTGGAGCCGGGGAAGGATGCGGATATGGTGGTTACGGACGGCTGCCCCTTTGAGGTGTCTGCCAAAGTGAAATATGTATTCATTGACGGAAGACAGGTGGATACTGCAGCCGCGGATTGCTGATATCTTGCCGTTGTCCGAAGGGACCATGCCCGCAGTTCCTGCTGTTATATCCGGGGACTGCGGGTGGCGATCTCTATCCCGGGAAAGAGCAGCCGACGCTGTCGGGAAAAGCAGGGAAGGGAGTGATGGATATGAAATATATTTTTTTGTTTGTTGATGTCAGTATTGGACATGGTGTGCTGGCTGCTTTCCTGTTCAGCATTTTGGACGAACCGATTACCATGAAGAGAGTCCGGAAACTGCCGCTTCTGCTGATTTCGCCCCTGGTCACCACCGGTATCATATGTCTGCTGAATGCAGTTATACCTTCTAAAATAACGGAGATGATAATTGGTTCTTTTTCAAACTTTATGGGCTGTGTGCTTTGGGTGAGGTGGGCATGGCGGTTTTCCTTCTGGACTTCCTGGTGTATGGTCTGCATGGCAGGTATGATGCAGGTGGCAGTCTCCTCACTGCACCTGATGGATTCTCTGATGAATGTCTTTCTGCCGGAATGGGCAGCCGATATGGGGAAGGGGACAGAAATGCTGCTTCTGGTCCTTGTAGTTTCTTTTTTTCTGAGAAGGATTGGCTTCGCAAAACTTTTTCGTTTTCTTTTGGAAATGGCGAAGATCCGTACAGGCATCATGCTCTTTTTGCTTCTGATTCTCATGGAGGGAGCTTTTTTCCTTGGATTAAGCAGCTATAGTGTGTGGGACAGGATTGCGTTCGAATATTATCTGACCTATGATATTCTGGTAACCCTTATTTTCTTTCTGGTGGTGGGAGGGATTGTTTCCGTTGCCCAGAGGCTGAATACGAACCGCAGGCTTCAGGCGCAGCGGGACATCATTGCCCAGCAGATGCTTTATGAGCGTGGTCTGGAACAGCTTCGGCAGGAGATGCGGACTTTCCGCCATGATTATAAAAATATTCTTTCCGGCATGGCGCAGCAGGCAGGTCAGGGAGAGATTCAGGCGCTCAGCAGGGAACTGGAAAAACTGGGGGCAGGTTTTGACAGACGTTTGGGAGATAAGATTCAGGAGTCCACCCAGATCGGCAATCTGCGGATTCCCCAGGTGCGCAGCCTTTTTCTGGCTAAACTGGTGGCTATGGAGGAAAAGGGAGTGGAATGCCGTCTGGAGGTATTCTATCCGGTGGAAGTTGTGAATATGGATATCTGGGATTATGTCCGCTGTCTTGGCGTGTTGGTGGACAATGCCATAGAGGCTTCCCTGGAAACGGAAAAGCCCTGGGTGGAGATTGTGCTTCTGCAGCAGGGTGGAAATCTGGCCTTTCGGGTGAGCAATTCCTGGACGGGGAAGGTGAATACCATGAAGATGTGGAACGAAGGATACAGCACCAAAGGCACGGGACGGGGAATGGGACTTACCAGTTTCCGGCGGATTTTGCGGGAGTATCCGGAGGCAGTGACTTCCACGAGCTGGACGGGGGAGGAGTTTGTGCAGGAATTGACCGTTCCCGGAGAATCTGCAGACAGGAGGTAGAAAACATTGATTCCCATTTATTTATGTGACGACGATTCCGCTCTGCGCAGGCGGCTTCAGACAGCTCTGGAGCGGAAAATTCTGATAGAAGATTATGATATGCGGATCGTGTGCAGCGTGGCGGATGCGGAATCCCTTCTGAAGGCGGCGCAGCAGGAAGAGGGAAAGCGGGGAATCTACTTCCTGGATGTGGAACTGAAGGACGGATACTGGGACGGCTTCCGCATGGGACAGGAAATCAGGCGTCTGGATCCCCATGCAACTCTGATTTATGTAACCAACTTCGGAGACCTGGCTTACCGTACCTTTCAGTATCATCTGGAGGCCTTTGACTATATCGTGAAGGACCCGGAGCGGTTGGAGGAATCCGTCGCCCGCTGTCTGGAAGCAGTGAAAAACAGGCTTCTGGAGGAGAGAAGAGACCCGGCGCAGGTTTATACGCTTCAGGTAGGGGACACTCTGCGGTATATTCCCATATCGGATATTCTTTTCTTTGAGACTGCGGCCAGGGCCCACCATATTCTGCTGCACACCCTGGGAAGCGCAGGCGGTTCCGCTTTGGGAGGGCCGCGGGGAGGGAAGGCTGCAGGCGGCGTCATCGACTTTCTGGGCAATTTAAATGAGATTCAGTCTCATCTGGGTGAGGGATTCCTGCGGGTACACAGAGCTTATCTGGTGGCAGTTGACAAGATAGAGGAAGTGGATTTAAAGCGGGGAAAGCTGCGCATAGGGGACTATGAGTGTCTGATTTCCAGAAACGGGAAATCGGAGCTGATGAAACGGCTGTACCTGTAGTCTGCGGGAAGCAGTCCGGCGCTCTGCCTTAACGGCTGCCGTTTGGGAATCCGCAGCAGCCGTTCCGGAAATCATCACAGGGAATTGAGATCGAAATGGTATACTCCTTCATGAAAGGAGTGATACATCATGACAAAGGAATACATTCGTCTGGAACACATTTCCAAAAAATTCGGAGAGACAACAGTGCTCCGGGATCTGAACGCCGTGCTGCACAGAGGTGAAATTCTGGGTTTCTTAGGCCCAAGCGGCGCGGGGAAGACCACCACAATCAAAATTCTTACGGGGCAGCTGAAGCCCACATCCGGGGATGCCTATGTACTGGGCATTCATGCGGAGAGGATCGATGAGACCATCTATGAACAAATCGGGGTAGTCACCGATCACTCGGGAGTCTATGAACGGCTGAGCGTGTATGACAACCTGAGGATTTTTGCCCGCATCCTGAGGGTTCCCCAGGAGAACATTGAGGAGCTGCTGAAGCGCGTGGGGCTGTATGAACACCGCAAAAAGCCTGCGGGGAAGCTTTCCAAAGGGCAGGCGCAGCGTCTGGTACTGGCAAGGGCTGTACTGCACCGGCCCAGGGTGCTTTTTCTGGATGAGCCCACCAGCGGACTGGACCCGTCCACGGCCCTGGATATTCACAAACTGCTGCAGGAGCAGCGGGAGGCGGGCATGGCAATCTTTCTCACTACCCATAATATGGAAGAGGCTGCAAAGCTCTGTGACCATGTGGCCCTGCTCAACGACGGTGAAATTGTGGAGTACGGCACACCGGAAGAGCTGTGTCTGCGGTACAACCAGGACAAACGCTACCGGGTGCTGCTGTCGGACGGCAGCAGGCTGATTCTGGGCCAGAATGGGGAGGATGTTGACCGGCTTTCCGGGCTGCTGCGGGAGAATCGGGTGAACAGCCTGCATTCCTGCGAACCTACTTTGGAGAGCGTATTTTTGACAGTGACAGGGAGGGCATTGGGATGAGGACAGCGACAGGATTAAAGAGGAAACAGGCAGAAAGCGCCGGCGTCTGGCAGCGGACCGGAGCAAAAACGATTCATTGGAATAAACTATCCGCTATTTTGTCTATGAAGTGGGGGACACAGTTTTCGAAAAATTTTATTTCCATGCCCCTGTTTTCGGTGGGCATCACTGTGGCAATGACGTTGTTTTACGGCTCCATGGCCAAATCCAGGGGAGGTGAACTGGAGGACTCCATCCGGGCAATGGCCCTGTCCCTGGGGGCATTGATGAACACCACCATGACAGGGATCCTCTGTACGGGTATGGCCCTGGCGGAGGAGAAGGAGAAACACACCCTGCGGGCACTGATGACATCTTCGGTGAACGGCCTGGAATTCTTCCTGGGAAGTACGCTGCCTGTGGCAGCCATGATCATGATCGTGAATATCCTGTTGGTACCGGCATCGGGACTGCGCCCCTCGGCGGCGGGATGGGTTATGTGGCTGACAGTGTCGGCGCTGTGTTCCATCGCTTCCACGGTTGTGGGAATGATTTTCGGAATCTGCTGTAAAAGTCAGGTGAGCGCCAGTACGGTGATCTCCATTCCCATATTGATACTGGTGATGATCCCTGTCTTTGCAGAGTTCAGCGGTTTTATGGAGAAGATCAGCAGACTGCTGTTCACCGGGGTGCTCTCCAGGGCTTCGGCGGCTCTGGCGGAAAGCGCGCCTCAGGTAGATATTTTTGGGCTTGGGGTGATCGGCGCGGAGATTCTGCTGGCGGCATTGGTGTTTGTTCTGCTGTACAGGGAGAACGGGTACGAGAGGGATTGAAAGAGGATTGCCAGTCCGGAGCCGCCATGTTATAATCGAGCTGACAGATGGAGGATACCCGGTCCGGGGCTTTTAGGACAGCAGGGCGTTTGGCAGATAGCGGCGCTTCGGACCGGATCATGAAAAAGGAAGAAGTCAGGCGGGTGACAGGGAGGTTGGAATGAACATTTTGGTCATAGACGGACAGGGCGGCGGAGTGGGACGGCAGTTGGTGGAAGGAATTAAAAAGGCATTGCCGGACCAGACGGTTATAGCAGCCGGAACCAACGCCCTTGCCACCCAGGCCATGCTGAAGGCCGGGGCGGACCACGGGGCCACAGGGGAAAACGCGGTGGCGGTGGGATGCCGCAGGGCTGACATTATTGTGGGGCCCATCGGGATCGTCATTGCGGACTCCCTCTGGGGAGAGATCACGCCGGGGATGGCAATGGCTGTGGGCCAGAGCCGGGCCGCCCGGGTTCTTCTGCCCATGAATCTGTGCGACAATTATATTGCAGGGGTGGGAAGACTCCCTGCATCCGCACTGGTGGAGGACTGCATTTTCAGGATACGGGAGATCATTGCAGGGCGAAAATGATCAGAAAGCCTTGCAGGCGGAATGTAAATGTGTTACAATATCTGCAGATGCCGGGCCTACCCGGCAAAGACCGGCAGAAGCCGGTTGCTTGTATCATCAGTGTGGAGCGAACGGATTTTTATGCGGGATAGATAGTCAGGAAGACTGTCGTGGTCTGTCAGAAGACGGAGGCGGCAGTCTTTTTTGCGTCGGAACCTGTTCCGAAAAAAGGTATGGAATCCGGCCCAGGAAGGAGGCTGCAAAATGCAGGCAGTAATGGGAAATCAGATATCCTTTACCTATGACGATGACGGTGTCAGCAATCCTGTTCTGAAGGACATTTCCTTTGGGATTGAAGAGGGGGAATTTATTGCGGTTCTGGGGGCCAACGGCTGTGGAAAGTCAACCTTGGTCAGGCTGCTGAACGGGATTCTTCCCCTGCAGAAGGGGACACTCCGGGTATGGAATCTGGACCCGGGAGAGGAAGCATGCCTCTGGGAGCTGCGGCGTCTGTGCGGAATGGTTTTCCAGAATCCGGACAATCAGTTCGTCTCGTCCATTGTGGAGGAGGATGTGGCCTTCGGCCTCCGGAATTACGACACGCCTGAGGAGGAGATACCGGGGCGGGTCAGCAGGGCTCTTTCGTTGGTTGGAATGCAGGGGTATGAACGACATTCCCCGCATATGTTGTCGGGAGGCCAGAAGCAGAGGGTGGCTGCCGCAGGCGTCCTGGTCATGGAGCCGGAGATTCTGGTGTTTGACGAGGCTACTTCCATGCTGGATCCCCAGGGCCGCAGGGAAGTGCTGGCCTGTCTGCAGCAGATTCACGAAATGGGAAAGACCGTCTTGATGATCACGCATTATGTGGAGGAGACTCTGGCCGCGGACCGCATCTTTCTGATGCAAAAAGGGCAGCTGCGAAAAAGCGGGAGTCCCCGGGAGATTTTGACGGACAGGGAGCTTTTGGCCCAGGCGGGGCTGCTGCCGCCCGCTGCGGTTCGGCTTTATTATGATTTACTGGACAGCGGAATCATTCTGGAGAGGTGTCCGCTGACTGAGGGGGAACTGGTGGAGGAGCTATGCCGATTGAAGTGAGAAACGTATCCTGCCGTTACGGGGAAGGGACGCCCCTGGAGGTGCGGGCTTTGAGAGATATTTCCTTCCGTGTGGAGGACGGGGAATTTGTGGGGATCATGGGACATACCGGCTGCGGAAAGTCAACGTTGATTCAGCTGATTGCCGGACTGCTCACTCCCGGGGAGGGGCAGATTCTCATAGACGGGGAGGATATCAATGAGCCGGGGTATGACCGGGAAGCGCTGCGGGGGAAACTGGGAATCGTATTTCAATATCCGGAATCCCAGCTTTTTGAAACTACAGTGGAGAAGGATGTAGCTTTTGCCCTGAAGCATCTGTCCCTGAGCAGGGCGGAGAAGGCGGAGCGGGTAAGATGGGCCCTGGAGGCTGTGGGATTTGAACCGGAGTGGGAATCGTCCGAAAAGAGGCGGCTGCCGAAACAAAGGCTGCTTCAAAAATCGCCTCTGTCCCTGTCCGGAGGAGAGAAACGGCGGGTGGCCATGGCAGGGGTGTTGGCGGCCAGACCACGGATTTTGCTGTTTGACGAGCCGATAGCGGGACTGGACCCCCTGGGCAGGGAGGGATTTTTGGAGCTGGCAGACCGGCTGCGCAGACAGGGAACCACCATCCTGATGATATCCCACAATGCGGACGCCCTTTGCGGGTATGCGGACCGGATTCTGGTTCTGGACGGCGGAAGGCTTGCGGCAGAGGGAACGCCGGAGGAAATATTCGGGGACCTTCAGCGGGCGGAAGCGCTGCACATCGGGGCAGGGGAGGTAAGACGCATTGCCCGGGCCCTGTATGAGCGTGGGCTGCTGCAGGACTCTTCTATAACGAAATATGATGTTCTTTTAAACGAAATAAAAAAGACGATAAAGGCAGGTGAAGGGGAATGAGTTTTCTTCCGGCGGGAAGCTACAGAGAGGGAGATTCGGTCCTTCACAAAATGGATTCCTTCAGCAAGCTGCTCTGTATGCTGCTGCTTCTTGCGGCCGTGGTGCTCTGCGATACCCTTCCCGGGTACGGACTGATGGCAGGAGGGCTTGGGGCGCTGATCTGGCTTTCCCGCCTGGGCTTTGGGACTGCTTTGGGCGGGGTAAAGGGGATGGGGCCGTTTTTCTGCCTGATCCTGTTGATGAACATGGTTTTCTTTGAGACAGAGCAGACCTGGTGGAAATGGTGGATTTTTCAACTTTCCCCGGAGGGCCTGGTCCAGGGACTGCAGGTGGTACTGCGGGTGGCAATGGCCATGGTTCTGGGGAATCTTCTGGTATCCGTCACCTCTCCCCTGGAGTTGACCGGAGCCATGGAAAGCCTGCTGTATCCTCTGCGGTTTATCGGGGTTCCCATACGGGATGTGGCCATGATTCTGGGGGCGGCGATTCAGTTTATCCCTGTTTTTTCCCAAGAGGCGGAGATGATTCGAAAGGCCCAGATTGCCAGAGGCGCCCGCTTTGAGAGCAGGAAGCTGTCCGAGAGGGCGAAAAGCATTGTGCCTTTGGTGGTGCCTGTCTTTCTGGCGGCGTTTCGGAGGGCGGATGAACTGGCGGTGGCCATGGAGGCCAGGGGATACCGCAGGACAAAGAGGAAAGCCAGGCCCGGGAGGCGGACGCTGTCGGCTGCGGACGGCATGGGGATTCTGCTCTGCTGCCTGCTCTGCGCTGTGGAAGCAGAGCTGTGAGCAGGAACGGTGGAGGGCCTGTTTCCCCCAGGCGAATATGCGTCAAAGCGGGGTAAGATGTAAAAAATAATAATAAAAAAATGAAAAACAGAATATAAGACGGAGGGATTTTCCAGATGAAAAAATTATCTTATGTGAAAAAAGCAATTCTGACTGCTGCCTGCATTGCCCTGTGCGTGGTGCTGCCCATGGCCTTTCATGCCATTCCCAACGCAGGCAATATTTACTGCCCCATGCACATGCCGGTGCTGCTGTGCGGTCTGGTCTGCGGGTGGCCCTTCGGGCTGCTGTGCGGAGCTGCGGGGCCTGTGGTGTCCTCACTGTTTACCGGGATGCCGTCCATGGCCTATCTGCCTTCCATGATTGTGGAGCTTGCGGCCTACGGACTTGTGGCAGGGCTGATCATGCAGTTTGTTCATACAAAGAATGCCCTGGCTGATCTGTATATCAGTCTCATTGGGGCTCTGCTGGCGGGCAGGATTGTGGCCGGGGCGTCCAGGGCGCTGATCTTTGCTTCCGGAAGCTATTCCCTGGAAGCCTGGGTTACCGGTTATTTTGTGACGGCACTGCCGGGACTGCTGATTCAGCTTGCGCTGCTTCCGGCCATAGCGTTTGCCCTGGAGAAGGCCAGGCTGATTCCGGTCAGGTATCCCGGGACGGCGGGCTGACTGTCAGTCTCAATCAGGAAGGAGGCGCCTATATGAACTTTGAAAGATATCTTAAGGAGCAGGTGGAAATGCATCCCTCGGTTCAGCCGCAGGATATTGTCAAAATGTGCTATCAGGCCGCTTATGGGGCGGAGCATCTGCTGAGCGATCTGCAGGGAGCCCGGCGGTATCTGGGAGAGGAGTATGCGGCCACAGAGGCAAGGGATACGGCGCTGTATGAAAATATTTCGGATACGGTCTGCCGTGTCAATCTGAGCGCCTGGAGGTTCAGGGGTCTGCCGCTGCAGTGGCTTTTCCGGATGTTTGCGGCTTCCGCAGAGAACCGGGACGGCAGGGCGTTTTCAGTGTATCTGAAGACAGCGGGCCGGGCGGCGGAAGAGGGGAGGCTTCCCTTTGGTCCGGAAGCGTGGAAGAGTTATCTGGAGGAATACGAAAGTCCGGCTCCGGGAACGCAGAGCGACGGCGCCGAAAAAGTCTCCTCCGGCCCTGTGCACCACAGCCATCAGTACAGGGAGGCGGAGGGACCGGCTTACCGGATTGTGGACCGCAGGTATGTCCGCCTGTTTCCCCTTCTGGAAAAAATATCGGAGCTGCCCGCCACAAGGCATCCCTGCATTATCGCGATAGACGGCAGGGCCGCTTCGGGAAAGTCAACCATGGCCAGGCTGCTGTGCCGGATTCTGGACGCAGCAGTGGTGCAGATGGATGATTTTTTCCTGCCGCCCTCTCTCCGGACAAAGCAGCGATATGACGAGCCGGGAGGGAATGTCCATTACGAAAGATTTCTGGAGGAGGTGCTTCCCTTTCTGGCTCTGCCGGAATGTTTTTCTTATCGTATATTTGACTGCGGTAAAAAAGATTATGTGGGGGAATGCACAGTGGAAAACAAGTCCTTTCGGATTGTGGAGGGTTCCTACAGCTGTCATCCCCGCTTTGGAAACTATGCTTCCCTGACCGTTTTTTCTGATGTGGAACCCGGGGAGCAGCTGCGCCGGATCTCCCTGCGGAACGGGGAGGCCCTGGCGGAGCTTTTCCAAAAGAAATGGATTCCTCTGGAGGAGAAGTATTTTGAGGAGTACGGGATAGCGGAAAAAGCGGATATCCGGCTTGATTAATAGAGAAGACGGGAAATGCAGTCAGTGAATATTGGTAACAGTTCAGACAGCACCTCTCGTGAAGTCAAAATTGCGCTCTGTGCAATTTTGCGAGACTTGCGGGCGCCAAAACGCATTCTTTTCGCGTTAAAATAGTGCGGGCGATCAAATGTTCGGCTAAATCAGTAGTTTTAAATGCAGAAAAGTTGTGAGGAACAGTACTGAGACGCTTGAATAAACATGAGAGGTGGGGCATGGAACAGTTATTAGAAAAGAGGAAAAACATAATTCAGGCTAAACCCATTCTCAAATGGGCTGGTGGAAAAACACAGCTGTTAAAGGAGTTGACTGAAAGAGTTCCGGAAGCATATGGACGATATATCGAGCCATTTGTCGGTGGCGGCGCTTTATTTTTTGCATTAAAGTAATTCCGACAAAGCGATATATTTCATGCGATAGTGCGAAACGAAATGGAGAGGATGTGATTGTAACTATACCGCCGATAAGGAAGAATTTATTTAAGGTTGTTCAGGAATCGCTGCCGGAACAGGTGGGGAAATATCCATCTACTCGTTTCATGGGTTCAAAGAGTAAGTTATTATCGCACATTTGGACGGTATCTTCCCGGTTTGATTTTGATTCTGTGGTAGATTTGTTCTCTGGTTCCGGTATTGTCGGATATATGTTTAAAGCACAGGGAAAATCCGTGGTAAGCAATGATTATATGTCTATGTCAAATATGTTTGCCAAGGCTATGATTGAAAATAATCATGTTACTCTGCCAAAAGAAGAGGCTGAAGAATTGACGATTGCCAGGAACGAATCGGATCATTTTGTGTCAACTACCTTCAAAGATTTATATTATACAGATGAGGAAAATGAGTTGATTGATGTAATGCGGATGAATATAGCCGCTATACAGGATCCGTATAAACATGCGATTGCAATGTCGGCATTGATTAGAGCATGCATAAAAAACGTCCCAGGGGAATTTTTACCTATACGGGACAGCGCTATAATGACGGACGAAAAGATCTGCAGAAATCTCTGCGACAGCAGTTTTTAGAGGCAGTAGATGTAATAAATGAGTCCGTTTTTGACAATGGAAAGGTGAATAAGGCCAGATTGGGAGACGCGATGAAACTGTGTGAGGTAAAGCCGGATTTGGTGTATATAGATCCGCCGTATTACTCTCCTCTTTCTGACAATGAATATGTGAGAAGATATCATTTTGTAGAAGGACTTGCCCGTGATTGGCAGGGGGTAGAGATTCAGCAGAATACACAGACGAAAAAATTCAAGTCATATCCGACTCCGTTTTCTACCCGGAAAGGAGCGGCAGATGCGTTTGATATGTTGTTTAAGAAATTTGAGGAGAGCATATTCATTGTGTCTTATTCATCTAACAGTCAGCCAACACAGGACGAAATGGTTGCATTGTTGGCTAAATATAAAGAGCATGTAGAGGTTGTACCTATTGATTATTGTTATTCCTTTGCAAATCAGAAAGAGGCGAAAACTAACCGGAATAAAGTACAGGAGTATTTATTTGTGGCATATTAATGGGAGGTAATCCATGGGAGAAAAAGTTGATATCTGGCTTGTGGGGAATACGGGACTAAGAAATCCGAATCGGATTCATGAATCTTTTAAATGCCGAAGGTATTATTCAAAATGAAAATGGTAAAGATGTATCGGGAAGTCATGCAAGAAAATGGCGGCTGATGTTTGCTAAAAACGGCTTTATCTATCCGCAGGTGAAGAAAAGTGCGGGAATACAGGAAAAGTTGGGGAAAATGGATGAACTGACACCGTTTGGAAGAACATTTTTACAGGCAGATACATATCCCGCTGTTCAGGAATGCTTCTTACGTTCTATGAGTGTTGAACAGGTTCCCATTCCGGATAGTTTTCAATACTTTTCTCCATTAAGGTGGTTATTGGCGATTATGCTTGAATTGGAGAAGCAAACCGGTTTTACGGAACTGAGCAGAATAGAATTTGCATTATGGGGTCAAACCACTAATCCAGGCTGTGATCTGACTGAGGTTGTAGAAAATATACTTGATTTAAGAAAACGAAGAGCCACAGCATCTGCAAAACGCCTGTTTGATAAACAGGAAATTGCCAGACGGGGAAAAAATTATAAGAACAAAAATGATAATTTCTTTGACTACTGTGATATGAATATGCGTTATCTTCGCATATCTGGCATATTTCAGCGGAAAGGGCGCGGAATTATGATTGTGCCTGCAAAACATGTACTTGCAGAGAAATTGGCGAAAAGCACTGCAGGAAATGAGTCCCTTATGGATGCATACGGGAAACTCTGTATGGGTGCGCCTTTGCCTACAGATGACATGGATGTTGCAAAGGCCTTATTGGAGGATCTGAAGAAACAGATGAAAGACCGTCATGTTATTTTTGATATATCAAATTTTTCGCTGAATACTCCAACAGAGGTCAATATTGCCAGGCAAAGACTGGAAAATACACTGGCGCAGACGGATGAGATTAAGTACGCAGGTGAACAGTGTAAACAGTGGAAGGAAATTGCGGACTATATGTCACTTTTGATAAAGGGCGGCGGTAAGATTGTATATGATGAGGATAGTGCGATAGAAGTTCCCAGGGATGAAACCCCTGCATATTTGGAATGGACGTTGTGGCGGGCGGCATTGGCAGTAAATCATATGGTGAATAAGCCATATGAGGTTCGCGGATTCAGATTGGATTCGGACTTTCTTCCTGTTTCCGCTGCAGGAGGCGGTAAAGGCGATCTCTATTGTGAGTTTGAAGACTTTTTGATTTTGACAGAAGTAACCATGTCTGCTTCATCAAGACAGGAAGCTATGGAGGGGGAGCCTGTCAGGAGGCATGTATCAGAGGCCGTGCTGAAATATGATAAACCGGTATATGGGATGTTTATCGCGGTTAAAATTGATACCAACACGGCAGAGACATTTAGACATGGAATTTGGTACACAAAAGATGATGTAAAGCAAAGACTCGATATCGTACCGTTTACCGTAGCGCAATTTCGTCAATATTTTATGGCGATGTTTGAAGCGAAACAGGCAGCCCCGGAGAGGATTAAGGAATTGATTACGGCATGTGAAGCAGGCAGGGATATCTTAGAGGCATCGGCATGGAAAGAATATATAGCAAAAATTGTGCAGGAGCGCTGTAATAATTTGATGCCATGTTTTTGATACAGAACTGTGACATACTGAAAGAGAAAGTAAGAGAAGTTTTCCTGTACTGACAGAATATCCGGGCCGGACCCTCAGCGGGGCAGGTGGGAAGAGGGACCCGGACGGCCCAAAACCGCCGGGGGATTCCGGCGGTGTTATTCCATGGTTTCAGGCTGTGGTCCGGCGTTTTACCACAGGTATCCACACTTCAAACCGGGCATTTTCCGGGTCCGGATTCAGGTAGACTTCCACGTCCGGGGCATTGCCGTACTCGTACCCGGAAGTGGGAAGCCATTCCGTCACGATGCGTCTCTCCAGTTCCTGGATGGCCTGATTCGTGCCCGTTCCGGAGAATATGGCCCAGGTAGCTCCGGGCACGGTGTATTCTTCCAGACCTTCTGCCGCATGGGAGGAGGAGACTGCGATATAGTACCGCCAGGGTTCCGTGTCATTGCAGGTGCTGACGCCCAATACGCCATAGGGCGGCGTGTCGATCATGGCTGCCAGACGCTGTAATGTGCCGTCGGCGGATATTTCGCCCCATTTGGCGGGAATCACCGCAAAATTCTTCTCGATGTCTTTTTCCAGAGGCACGGATACGCCTATGATGCGGAAGGGCTCTTTTGTCTCGATTCGATAATTCATTTCTTCCACTCCTTTGACTGTGATTTTAAAAGTAATCGGCGGGAAGGAT
Source organism: uncultured Acetatifactor sp. (assembly GCA_910586515.1). Taxonomy (GTDB): domain Bacteria; phylum Bacillota; class Clostridia; order Lachnospirales; family Lachnospiraceae; genus Acetatifactor. The sequence continues at coordinate 65,389 of CAJUGL010000008.1, read as the reverse complement.
TTTACGGCGATGCCCTCCTTTTTCAGGGCGGAGGGGGCAATTCCATGGACGGACTGAAATGCCCTGTTGAAGGCAGTGGGAGAGCTGTACCCATACCTGGAAGCCACATCTATGATTTTCATGTCCTTTCCCTGGAGGTCCACGGCGGCAAGGGACATTTTCCGCCTGCGGATATATTCGGACAGGGGAATCCCGGCCATATAAGTGAACATTCTCTGAAAATGATAAGAGGAGCAGCAGGCAATCCGCCCGAGCTGCCTGATATCAATCTCATCCGTCATATGTTCTTCCATGTAGTTCAGGGCTTCGTTTAATCTTTCAATCCATTCCATAGTCATTTTCCTCCAATCCTTCCGTCTGTCTTTCAGTGTATCACATGTTCTGTGCAGTTTCCTCTCCGTATCTGCACGGAAAAGAGAGGTTCTCTGGTGCTATCATACTAATTATCGAATATAAATTTCTGATACAGTATCTTCCACACCGTTGATTTGCAGTCTGACATGAATTTTTCCATTTTCAAATTCATTCAGCGCATACTGCAGGGGTTCTGAAAGGTTTGTGACATCAATGGATATTGCGGTCTCCCCCTGTACCAGCCACAGCACAAGTGTTGCGCCATCAGGTACAGTGCCGCAGGAAATATCAGCGGAAAGCATCTGGGTGTCTGCGTCTGTAATGGTCATATTCTGTTCCTTTACAAATCCTTCATCGGCGCTTCTGAAATCCAGTTTCCAGACATCATCCAGATAAGTGTTATAATTCATGCTGATTGTGCCAAAGTTCCATATGCGGTCCTCAGCGGCGGCATTTGTGTCGGTCCTGTTTTCCATGGCGACACTGATGATAAAACCTGTCAGGCACAGCAGCATGAGTGTCATGCTCACAATGCCGGCAATAATAAAATTCAAGTGATGTGTTCCCTGTTTTAACATAAGATCGTTGTTCTCCCTGTTAATAGGTGTTCCGCATTTTTCGCAGTAGTTTGCCTTTACCGAAATCCGTTTTCCGCAGGCCTGACAGACCGTTTTGACTTCTGAACGGCGCAGAAAGTAAATCAGCAATCCCATAAAGGGTGTGGCTGCAAAAACCACAACCGCCCACAGTACCGGGTCCTCGTCCCTTCTTTTACAATCCTGATATACCCATGCCGCAAAAAAAGAAAAGGTGCACAGGGCAAAAAGGATAAAGCCTAAAAGCAGTATGGGAAACAGTAGGGAAAGGCCGCTGAACCCTTCACTTTTGAAAAAATATATTACAAACCGTAAAATAAGAATCAACAGGATAACGATAATGCCAATGGAAACCGCAAGTCTGCCATTTTTTGTACGATTCATATCAATACCTCACTTTTCTTCATGTGGATTGTGATTTCCTCTTTTATATTTGCTCTTTTTATGCCTACTACGGTAAGCATTATACCGGCTGCGCCCACATAGAAGCAGATACCGGCTGCAAAACAGGATAAATAACGGTTTTCAATCATGATCAGCGCCAGAATAGCTAGCAGGGAAAACGTGATCAGATTTAAAACCATGGGCAGATACCAAAGCGATACTTTATGGACGGCAGACTGTTTTCGCAGGACGGCCTGCTGCCGGTACAGATCCGCTTTAAGTTTATTATTCAGTTCCGGTGCGGGAACATCAGCCGTTTTCATAGAAGCCCGGACCAAATCTTCTATCTTTATGGCAGATGCGTTCGTGTCAGGTATTTTTCTGTCAGAATGATTCTCTCTCATAACCGATATCCTCCAATCTTTTTTTAATTAAGCTTCTTCCCCTGAACAATCGACTTTTCACGGTGCCGGGAGGTTTCTTCAGGATTGCCGCTATCTGCTCTACGGAACATTCGGAAAGGTAGTATAAGATCAGCGGTACCTGAAATTTTTCGGGAAGGGTCTGTATGATCCGGCGGACTTGTGTAATCAGTTCCTTTTGAAGATAACCTTCCTCAATTCTCTCATCAGATCGCAGTACCGTTTCTGTTTCGTCATCAAAATTGCCGCAGGGGGCAATGGTGTTTCTTCGCGCCTGTTTTCTTCTGGCGCTTTTCCAAAGATTATGAGCCAATGAAAAAAACAGCGCTTTTGGGTTTTTCTCCCAGTCAAGAGTCCATTCTGTTTCCAACGCTTTCAGGAAAGTCTGCTGATATAAATCCTCGGCATCCGCTTTGTCTCCGCAGAGTTTCAGGCAAAATCTGTATATATCCGTACCGAAATCGTCGATACATCTTTCTATTTCTCTTGCGTCCACTGTTTCACCTCCTTTGCCTGTTCACCCTATATTCGCCGTGACTTTGCAGGGGGTTCATTTTTTCGGAAAATATTTTTACCTTTGCCGGGGCCGTATCTTTCTCGGATATATCGATGAAAGTATTCCCCATTGCTATAACCTTATGTACAACTTAAACAAAGATGACCGCCCCTATTCTGACATAATGATTTCCGACTTCTCCAATCCGCTGTTCCAAACGGCTTTTAAGAAGTATTTTTTAGAGTTGGGTCATGCAATTAAAGATTGGAACGGGTTGTTTAAAGAAATGAATGATGATGGTGATAATGTTGCCTTCGTCAGAACTTCTATGAATGATAAAGTTATCGGATTCATTCAATTCAAGCCCGTGAAGTTACCGCTGCACGCTTTTACAAAAGACATGGATACGTTAAAGCAGTCGGATGTAAAGCGAAGAATCAAGATGAAGTATTTATAAAGCACTTGAAGTAAAGTGCTGAACGCTCTGATACTACAGGTGAGCTTTCCCTTATTGCTTCCCTTGTGTGATACCTTTCTGCAAGACATTATGGACGCAGATAAGAGAAAAGGGAAACAAAATCATATAAAAAAGTATTTGTGTGAGACCAAACTTTACATTTCGTTCAGCAAATATTTTTTTTGCACTTTCAAAAGTTAAATTCTGTTCCAAAGACCGCATTTCTTCAAAATAATCTCCGTCAGTTTCTTTTATCATACGACGGATTGCTGTATTTGTGGCCGGAACAGAGGAATAACCCTGACGAACATAAACGCCTTCAGGACGCAGTCCCTTTTTGGCTATATAATATGGCCGTTCTGTTCCCTGCTGAATATCAACTGCAACGATTTTCTTATCGCCGACTGTTATTGTTTCATGGTGAAGAAACATCGTCAGATCCGGTTTAATTGCGTCTCGAACCATATTGCTGATCTGCAGAGAAGTTTCGTCTGGGTTATCCAGTCCTGACACTGTTCCATCATCCTGAACGCCGATGTACAGTTTTCCTCCTTTGCAGTTTGCAAAAGCAATGATTTCCTTTTTTATATCTTCCACCATAATTGCTTTTAGTTCAACCGTTTCACTTTCCTGAAAAATCATCTGACTGCCTCCTGCTTTTATTCTACCCACATTTTAATCATTCTAATCATTCTTGTCAATCGTTTGGTTAGAATGATTAGAATAAATTGCAATTCCATCCATGTTTGCTATTTTGATTCCATACATGTAAAAGGTGATCCAAGAATCCACATAATTGCCAAAATGAGATTGCCTTTACTGCTTATAATGATTCTTCCTGTAAATAACGTACGATTTATGCACACTAATTGGCATTCCGACAAAAAAATACAGTAAAAATATGTACTGAATAAAATACTTGCATTTCCTGTATTCTATGGTAAAATGAGGGAAACAATTGAATAGTGAGAGGTTTATTAATCGAAGAGGAGAAGAGCAGAATGAGAAAGGTCTTTCATTTGAAAAGCATTCTTTTGAAAAAGAAACTTTGCGGTTTTCTTTTCACGGCACTTCTGACAATGGCTGTACTGGGCGGATGCGCAGACGGCACAGGAGAGTCTTCGGGGGATAATTCCTCTGTGGAGTCCGGGGCAGGTTCCCAGGATTCCGGTTCGGCGCAGGAGAGCACCGATGCGGCACAGGATGGCGATACTTCGGCGGAAGAGAGCACATCCGAAGAAAGCGCAGCGGAGGCGGACCAGGCCGGACAGGGGACGTCGGATGTTACGTACGGCGGCTCCATTGTTGTAGGAATACAACAGGATATCGACAGTCTTGACCCTCATAAAGCAACGGCGGCAGGAACTAAGGAAATTTTATTCAACATTTTTGAAGGCTTGGTAAAGCCGGATGAAAACGGCAATCTGATCAATGCGGTTGCCAGTGATTACACGATTTCGGAGGACGGGTTGGTGTATACCTTTACGCTCCGGGAGGGTGTAAAGTTCCACAACGGAAACGCTGTGACTGCTGAGGATGTGAAGTACTCTCTGGAGAGGGTATCGGGACTGTTGGATGGCACTCCCTTGATTTCCACCCTGAGCACGATACAGGCAGTTGATATAATCGACGAACAGACGGTTCAGGTTACGGTAGGAAGTGCCAACACGGAGCTGATTTACAGCTTTGTGGCAGCCATTATTCCCGCGGGAAGCGGGGAGGCGGAAGGGGCGGATCCTGTTGGCACCGGGCCGTTTTCTTATGTTTCCTACGAGCCTTTAAAGGGCATCACCATGGCGAAGAATCCTGATTACTGGCAGGAGGGGCTTCCCTATCTGGACAGTGTGGAATTCAAGATCATGGGCGACGGGGATACATCGCTGATGGAGCTCCAGGGCGGTACCGTTGATTTCTATGCCTACCTGACGGATTCCCAGGCCCAGGCTCTCAAGGACAGCCATCAGGTGATTTCCTCCCCCACCAATATGGTGCAGGCGCTGTTTCTGAACAATGCCGTGGAACCGCTGAACGATGTGCGGGTGCGCCAGGCCATCAGCTACGCTTTGGACAAGGACGAGATCAACGGCTTTGTGGGAGGGGGAAACGGTACTTTGATCAGTTCCGCCATGCTGCCTACTCTGAAGGAGTACTATGTGGACCTGAACGATACTTACGGCAGCACTGCCAATGTGGAGAAGGCCAAGGAGCTGATGGCAGACGCAGGCTACGGGGACGGATTTGATATGGAGATTGCCATTGTCTCCACTTACCCGTTCCACATGCAGACCGGGGAGGTCATCGTGGAGCAGCTGAAGAATATCGGCATTAACGCCACCATCAAGGGTATGGAGAACGGCACCTGGCTTGACGAGGTGTACAACGGACGCCAGTTTGACGCCACCATTACCGCCCTTACCTGCGATATGACCCCCGGATACCTGATGAACCGCTTCCAGACCGACTCCAAGAAGAATTTCATCAATTTCCAGAGCGCGGCCTATGATGAAAATTATGCAAAGGCCCAGGCTGCGCTGGATCCCGAGGAGAAGGCAGGGTATTACAAGGAGCTGCAGAAGATTCTCTGCGATGAGGCGGGCAGCGTCTTCATCCAGGCTCCTGCCAATATGACGGCGATCAGCAAGCGCCTTGCGGGATATAAGTTCTATCCCGTGTACGTGCAGGACATGAGTACCGTGTACATTGTAGAATAAGGTGGTGGCCATCGCGCAGCGAAGGTGAAGTTTCGAAAGCAAGGAAGCGCAGAAGAAACATCACCCTTTAGAGCCATCGCGCAGCGAAGGTGAAGTTTCGAAAGCGCGTGAGAGGAACTTTCATGAGGGCCCTTTGGAATGAAAGTTTCTCTCGAGAGAAAGCGCTGAAGAAACGGAACCCTTTAGAGCCATCGCGCAGCGATTTTAATAGGAGGCAGCAGTGTGAAATACTTAGGTAAAAAAATCATTACTCTCATTATGACATTGTTTCTGGTTTCCGCGGCTGCCTTTCTTGCCTTTCAGATCATTCCCGGAGACGTGGTTTCTTCGATTTTAGGTACGGAGGCCACGCCGGAACGGGAGGAGGCGCTTCGGGAAGAACTGGGCTTAAATGACCCGCCCCTGGTGCGTTACGGAAAATGGGCGGCAGGGGTGCTGAGGGGAGACCTTGGCATCAGCTACCGGTATTCCAAAAATATGAACGAAATGATGCCGGTGGCGGAACTGATCGGGGATAAACTGCCGGTGACCCTGTGGCTTGCGGTGCTTTCCCTTGGGCTGATTGTTGCGGTGTCCATTCCCCTGGGGGTACTTTGGGCAAAAAGCGGTTCCCGTGCGTTGGATGCCGCTCTGGGGGTGATCACCCAGGCGACTATGGCGGTGCCATCTTTTTTTCTGGGCATTCTGGTAACCTGGCTGTTCGGCATTTTGTTAAAATGGTTTGCGCCCGGAGGTTATGTGAGCTATAAGGAAAATTTCCCGGGGTTCCTGCGTTATCTGCTGTTTCCTGCCATATCCATCGCACTGCCGAAGATCGCCATGACGGCAAGATTTCTGCGAAATTCCATGCTGACGGAGATGGGCTCGGATTATGTCCGCACCGCCTACAGCAAGGGCTGCGGCAGGGAAAGAGTGATGTACAGGCATGTGCTGCGCAATGCCATGATGCCTGTGATTACCTTTCTGGGGATGATTGTGGCGGAGATTGTGGCAGGCAGTATTGTGGTGGAGCAGGTGTTCGGTTTGCCGGGTATCGGCAGACTGCTGATCAGCTCCATTTCCACCAGGGATTTTCCGGTGGTGGAGATTTTGATTTTGTACATTACCTTTGTGGTTATCTTTGTTTATTTTCTGGTGGATGTCCTGTATAAGGTGGTGGATCCCCGGATCTCGTAATGGGCGGCAAATGCCTGTTTGGGACGAAAGGGAAATGGGCCTGTTCAGGAAAAAGCGGGCAGGGTACAAAGGATGCCATTTTACAGGAGTGGCAGGGTTTCATGCAGGAAGGGAAGCGGCCGGTATGAAGAAGAGAAACGGGAAAAAGTGGAATAAGTATCTGTATGCCGGTATTGTGATGACGGGTATTGCCGTGGTGCTGGGCGTACTGGGGTTTTTCTGGACCCCTTACAGCACTACGGCAATGTCCGCCGCGGAGAAGTTTTCCGGTCCTTCCTTAAGACACCCTTTCGGCACGGATAATTTCGGCAGGGATATATTCTCCAGGGTCATGCAGGGACTGGGGACTACAATGGTCATCAGCAGTCTGGTGGTGTTCTGCTCCGGTCTGGCGGGAATTCTTCTGGGAGCGGTGACCGGGTATTTCGGGGGGATACTGGACGAGGCGGTAATGCGGATCACGGATGCCCTGAACGGCTTCCCCAGTATTCTGCTGACCTTGGTGATCATCAGCCTTCTGGGCACAGGCAGACAGAACGTGATCATATCCATGTCTTTGGTGTTTACCCCCAGTTTTGTGCGGATTGTCCGGGGAGAATTTATCCGGCTGAGGGATGCGGATTATATCAAGAGGGCCAGGATGATGGAGGTGGGAAAATTCCGTATTCTGTTTGTCCATATACTGCCGAATATTTTTTCCGTATTCTGGGTTTCGGTGATGATCGGGTTCAACAATGCCATTTTGGCGGAATCCGGCATGAGCTATCTGGGGATAGGGGTGCAGCCTCCGGATGCCAGTCTGGGCAACATGCTTTCGGATGCTCAGGGGTATCTGCAGTCTGCGCCCTGGTGCGCGCTGGTGCCGGGACTGACCATAGTATGGCTTGTGTTGGGATTTTCCCTGTTCAGTGAGGGAATCCGGCGGCAGGGGGCTTTTGACTCAGGGCAGTAAATTCCCGGTTCCGGCCTGGCCGGGGCGGTGAAGGTTTCCTGCGGTTTTGGAAGGAGGGACGTGTCAAGATGATTAAGATAGAAGATTTGTCCGTTGCCTTCGGCGGCACGGAGGTGGTGAAGCATGTCAGCCTGGAGCTGCGGGACGGGGAGATACTGGGCATTGTGGGCGAATCCGGTTCCGGGAAATCCGTCACTGCGCTGACTTTGATGGGACTGGTATCTGAGGCTGCGCAGATCACCACAGGGCGGGTCCTGTTTGACGATGTGGTGCTGCGGGAAGCGGGGAAGCCCTGGGACAGCGCTCTGTACCGGAAATACCGGGGGGCGGAGATGTCCATGGTGTTTCAGGAACCCCAGACCAGTCTGAATCCCACTCAGAAGGCGGGAAAGCAGGTGGAGGAGGTTCTGCGGCTTCATACCGGACTGTCTGGGGAGGAAATCCGGGCCAGGGTATTGGAGACGTTCCGGGCGGTTGGGCTTCATGAGGCGGAGCGTGTATACGGCAGCTATCCCCATCAGCTTTCCGGGGGGATGAGGCAGCGGGTGATGATCGCCATGGCAGTGATTCTTCATCCCAGGCTCATCGTGGCTGACGAACCCACCACCGCTTTGGACGTGACCATTCAGAATCAGATCGTGGAACTGCTGAGGAAGATTAATCAGGAAGAGAAAAACGCCATGCTTTTTATTACCCATGACCTGCATCTGGCCAGAAGGCTCTGTCATCGGGTGGCAGTGATGAAGGACGGCTGTGTGGTGGAGGAGGGAACGGCTGCCCAGGTATTTGACCATCCGGGTCAAACATATACGAAGCGTCTGGTGGAAGCCGTGCCCTCTCGGGTGAAGGGCAGAACTGGCTCAGGGAGCGGCGCCGGGGAATTGTCTGCGGCAGAGGACAGAAAGGAAATGACTGATAAAGTCAATGAAGGCGGGTCTACCGGAACCCCCATTCTCAAGGTAAGCAATCTATCCGTATATTATCAGGACGGGAAGGACAATCAGCCTTTGGAACAGACGGAAGACGGAAACGGGAAGAAGAGGTCACTGTGGGACAGGATTTTTCGGAAAAAAGGACAGTGCGTGGTGTGGGATGCTGATTTTGAGGTTTATGCCGGGGAGAGTCTGGGTCTGGTGGGGGAGAGCGGCTGCGGAAAAACATCCCTGTCCAAGGCCATTCTGGGCATGAACCGTCATATTGAGGGGGAAATCATACACAGTTCCACCCGTCCCCAGATGGTATTTCAGGATCCCTACAGCAGCCTGAATCCCACCAAAACCATTGGGTGGCTGCTTCAGGAGCCTCTGCGGGCTGCGGGAGCATTGGATAAAAGTCTGGACATGACCAAATCGGACAGGGAGGCGGCGGCTTTTGATATGCTGCGCCGGGTGGGGATGGATGAGCGGTATTTTCACAGACGCCCCAGGGAGCTCAGCGGGGGACAGCGTCAGCGGGTCAGCATTGCCCAGGCCCTGATCACAAATCCGGGTTTTCTCATTGCCGACGAACCGGTATCTGCACTGGATGTGACAATACAGGCCCAGATTATGGAACTGTTTCTGAAGCTGCAGGAAGAAATGCGTCTGGCCTGCCTGTTTATCTCCCATGACATCAATGTAGTCTACCGGATGTGCGACAGGATTATGGTGATGAAAGAGGGGCATATTATCGAAATGGGGAAGACAGAGGAAGTGTTCAGTCATCCCAGGGAAGATTATACGAAGCTGCTGCTGTGGGGCTGACTTTCCGCCCCTATTTTTCGTCTGCTGCCATGGCCTCAAAACAGTTCCCCAGGTAGATGATATGTGCCATGGCGGTGATGGCGCAGCGCAGTATCTTTTTCTCCGGACTTGCGCTGTTCCCCACGTCTGCCAACGCCTCCTTGTACCCAAAGATATACTGCAGCATATTCTCAAGCTCCCTGCAGAAGTAATCGTATGCCGTGGGGGTGTCATGGGTGCGTTTCTGCATTTCGAACAGTCTGCCTATGTTCTCCATGGACAGCACATTCTTTGCGATGGAAATAAAAAACAGATACGCAATCTGTTCCGCATAGTACTGTTTTCTGACAGGACTCTGGATATATCCCTTTTTGACATAATTGCTTACCATGGAGGCGGTGATCTCCTGACAGCCCAGTGCTTCCAGGCTGTTGTTGACATACCTTACCACCTGGTCCAGATACAGCCCCATATCCGGCAGCTCCTGATAGCGGGGCATGCGGAATTCATTGATCGTAACGCTCATATCACACCTTTCCTTTCTTTGCTGATCATTATAAGACAGATTTCCCCAAGCGTCAACAAAATATAAAAAACCGCTTGACAGGTTTTTGAAAACTTGATATAAATAACATATAATAAGTTTTTCAAAAACCGATATAATAGTTTTACATACTCTAAGGAGGTTTTTTCATGAAATATAAAATTGTATCCGACTCCTCTTCCGACATTCTCACCCTGTCCCAGGCTCCTTTTGCATCCGTGCCTCTGCACATTGTCATCGGCTCCCATGAATTTGTTGACGATGATGCCGTGGATCTGGAACTTCTGGAGAAGACCCTGTCTGCCCATAAGGGGCGTTCGGGTACGGCCTGTCCCGGAGTGGACGATTGGCTGAGGGCCTTCGGGGACGCGGAGAACGTATTCTGCATCACCATCACCAGTGCCCTGTCCGGCAGCTACAATTCCGCCATGTCCGCAAAAAAGGAATATGAGGAGCAGTTTCCGGACCGCTTTGTCCATGTCATCGATTCCCTGTCCACCGGACCGGAAATGGCGCTGATTATCGAAAAGCTGCAGGAGCTGATTCTCTCCGGCAGAGAGCGGGAGGACATAGTGGAGGAGATCAGGGCATACACGGAGCGCACACATCTGCTGTTCTCCCTGGAAACCCTGCGGAACCTGGCCAACAACGGGCGGGTGAGCCCGGCTGTGGCCAAACTTGCGGGCATACTGGGGATCCGGGTGGTGGGCCAGGCCAGCGCGCAGGGAGAGCTGCAGCTTCTGAGCAAGTGCAGGGGAGAGCAGTGCGTGCTGACCAATGTTCTGAAATACATGAAAGAGATGGGATACCAGGGCGGCAAGGTCCGCATCTCCCACAATGCCAATGAGAAAATGGCATCTGCTCTGGCCGATTCCATACGGGAGAATTTCCACGCCCCGGATGTCCGCTTCTATGGAGCCCGGGCATTGTGCAGTTTTTACGCGGAAAAGGGAGGACTGCTCATCGGATTTGAAGGCTGAGCAAACCGGCGCCATGCAGCCCTGTAGGGAAGCATGGCGCCTTCAATTCTCTTTTCCTGAAAAAGGCGGTCTTTTTCTGTGAACCTTTTTCTTTCCCGTTACAATATACAGGTGAAGGGCACAGCTCCTTCTCAAAGACGTCTTTGAATAAATCCGGTGTCCCGGGAGAGAAAAGATCTCAGGGAAGGGAAACACCGGAAAGTAACAGGAGTGGAAATGACAAAGCAGGAACTGACGGAATGTATCGATCGATATGGCAGGGATTTGTATGCCTTTTGCAGACATCTCACTGGGAGTATCCAGGAGGCGGATGAACTGTACCAGGATACCTGGCTGAAGACGGTGGAATTGTCGGAGCGGATCGACGCTGGCGGAAATGTGAAAAGCTACTGTCTGTCGGTGGCGCTGAAACTTTGGAACAACAGGCGGCGGAAGTATGCCTGGAGGAGACGGATCGCCGGAGTGCGGGAGGATCTGGACCGGGACGGCATGGGAGAAATTCCAGACAAGGGCCGGGGGCCGGAAGAGTGTCTTCTTGCAAAAGACCGGGACAGACAGGTGCGCCGGGCGGTATGTGAGCTGCCGGACAGGCTGAAGGCTGTGGTTCTTCTGTTTTATATGGAGGGATTCAGCGTGGCGCAGACCGCGGAGGCGGCCGGTATATCGGAGGGAACCGTGAAGAGCAGGCTGCATCAGGCCAGAAAACTGCTGCGAGAGAAACTGGAGGGTGTTTTAAATGAATAATCTGGATGAGATTTTAAGACGTGTCCTTACCTCCCAGGAAGAATCGGTTTATGCTTTCAGACGCAGAAGTCTGGATCGGAGGATTCTGGAACAGGTAAAGGAGGCAGAAAGTATGGGACGGAAAAGGAAAATGCACATATCCGCTGCAGTGGCTGCAGTGGCGTTAATGACAGCGGTATCGGTCACTGCGGTGGCAGCGTGGCAGTACAAGAGCGCGGCAGATGTGGCAGAAGGCGTGGGAGACAGGGAACTGGCAGAGAATTTTGAGCAGTCACTGGCAGAGTCGGCGAAAGACGGAGGAACGGAAGCAGGAGAAACGGACGCTGTTGGAGAGAGTCAGAGCCTGGGCGGATACGAGGTGTCTTTCCTGGGGATGGTGTCCGGGGAGGGTCTGTCCGAATATGAGAAAAAGTCCGGGGGTCAGGTGGTTTTAGACAGGACCTATTGTGCGGTGGCCATCCGGAAGTCGGACGGTACGGCAATGAAGGGGGGTGGGAGCAGCTTTTTCATATCACCCCTGGTGGCAGGACTGGATCCCGTGTGGTACAATGCGGCCAGTTTTGGGGGCGGTTATAGCGAGTTCATTGAGGACGGTGTGCTGTATCGTCTGTTGGAATGCGATAATGTTACCTGCTTCGCGGATCGTGAGCTGTATCTGTGCGTGACGGATACTACATTTTTCGAACAATCCCTCTACCATTATGATGAGGTGAGTGGTGAGATTGCCAGGAATGAGGAGTATGACGGGCTGAACGCGCTGTTTCATTTGGAGGTGGACAGTTCCCTGGCGGATGCGGAGAAGGCTGACGCTCTGATTGCGGCAGTGGAAGGACGCGGGGAGGACAATACGGAGATTGAAGTCCCTGAGGAAGCGGGGAAAGCCATGAATTGGGCGGAAAAGATCACACCGGAAAATATCGAACAGTATTGCAAGAGGTTGGAAGATACTGTGCAGGTAATCGAGCCGGATGAGAAGGGCTATATCACCTGGAAGTCCAAACGGCCGGAGCAGGACGGGGAATATGATGACGAAGACGAAGGAAGCTGGATGCCGGTAGATTCCCTTTTTGAGGACGGCGAGCCGGGAATGAGGATTATCGGCTATGGTTCTTCAGAGGACGGCATGGAGGATCTGCTGATTGAGACTCTGACCCTGAATGAGGACGGAACGCTGACAGCTGCATACTGGGCGCCAAAGGAAGGAAGTAAATACCAGTAATCTAAGAGGGGCAGGGCGCTGCCTGGCTGTGAAGAGCCGGGCAGCGTCTTTTGGCAGCTGTTCCCTTTATTCCCCCTTCAGTTCCACCAGAACCGGTTCATGACGGATGGCGGGCAGAATCCGTTCCAGTAAGTCTTTTATCTTCAGGCGGAGGCTGCTTGTATTCACGTTAGGGTGACAGCCGAAATATGTGCCCTGCAGCACATCCCGGTCTATCAGGAGGCACACATGGTTATCCGTGTCGTTCATCAGCCCAAGAACGCTGACCGAACCCGGAGAGATCCCCAGGAAACGTTTCATGTATTCAGGCTCTCCGAAAGAGAGCCTGGCGCTTCCGATCTGTTTTGACAGTTCCTTTGTCTTGAATTTCTTCTCTGCAGGCATCATCAGCAGGTAAAAGCGGTTTGCCTGCTGATTGCGGAGAAACAGGTTTTTACAGATAAGGGAATCCAGTACTTCGTCAATTTTTTCACATGCCTTCATTGTTTTTGTCTCAGGATGGTCCAGATGGAGATAGGGAACGCCAAGGCTGTCCAACAGGTCATAGACAGCGGTTTCCCGCGGCCTGCGGGCAGCTTCCTCCACGGGGCGTCCGGGCAGCAGGGCCATGGAGACAGGGGATTCCTGATAGTTTCCCCGATACCATGCCAAAATGCCGTTTCGTTTGGCGTAACAGCCGGAGGGGTGAATGTACAGGGCGGAGATCTGATCTCCGGAGTTTACCTCCAGTTCTCCGTCATTGTAGTCATTCCCATACCAACAGCCGTCCTCCCCTTGGTAGAGGTAGCAGGAGGGAATCCACAGTTCCCTGCCGCTGCCCGGATGGCGGCAGAGAACCAGATCGTCCTTTTCCTCCAGGGGCTCCACCAGACTGTCAAGATATTGTATGTAAAGGGAAAAGGGCTTTTTCTCCTGGCTGTCCAGAGCCGTCATAAGGGGAAATGCGTCGTAGGAATCCCAGGTGATTTTCTCCATGGGGGCATCTTTATCCGGAAAAACCAGGGCATTCAGCTGCCCTGTGGTCTTGAGGCCGCAGCCGCCGTCCATGCAGATAATCCTGTGTGTATAGTCAAATACGGGATTCATGTTGAGTTCGTTTTTTCTGTAGAGACATACAGGCCAGTGTCCGGTGACCACGCAGCGGAAGAAGGAATAGCCCTGTTCCAGAAAATGATCGTTTTTCAGCCACTGGTGTCTGGGGGACCCGGCCAGACTTTCCAGATTGTCGGTGGGAATCCCGCCGTGGACAAAAAGATAGGAATCCATGTCCAGAATGGTAGGCAGCTGCTGTAAAAAGGCAATTTCCGAGGCATAGTGCTTCTGTAAACGCGCCCGGTTTGACGCCGTATTTTCCGGGGTGAGATGCGCGGGTGAAATGCCCAGTCCGGTGAGCATATCCAGGATCAGGCCGCGGTGCCAGAAGGCATGCTGCCAATGTACGAAGTCGCAGAAACGCTGCTCCCACCCTTCCGTCTCATCCAGGAGGAGCTCCAGACGGTGTTCCTCCACATTTCCTTCAGAGACATACACCTGGTTTTTTGAAGATAAATCCATGATATAGCGAACTGTCTGGAGGCTGTCAGAGCCCTTGTCCACCAGGTCACCTACAATGACAAGAACATCGTCACTGCGGTAATGCAGTTTCCTTAAAAGCTGCAGCATATAGTCCGGCTGTCCGTGAATGTCACTCATGGCAATAATTCTCTGGCCCGGTTTTGCGTTGATTTTCTGGATGATGGTATCCATGGCGTCCTCCATACGGTGAATATTTGGTTCTGGGAGAGTGTCTGCAGAATGTCACTGCCCTTATTTCTCAGGACTAAATTTTTCCATATTTTCAAATAAATATCCCATATTACGCGCCCTCACTTTGTTTACACACTGTGTTCTTTCTTCGTCGGATACATCTATTTTGAAGCATAGATTTTCTATTACGGATACCAGAATATCTTTCTGTTTTATTCATCTTTTTTCCTCCCTGTTGGGGCATCAGGCAGGAAAACGACTTTCCACCTGCCCATGCGCTGTTTCCTTAAACGGTTTGAATTAATGGCGAAAAGCCGATTCGACGGAAATGGTAAAGAAACATTTCCGTTATACTGATTTCAGATCTCTTCTCAGGGAGGCGCAGAATGCAGCTCCCCTGATTTGTCATGGACGGGTTAAGTCTGACAAAAACAGAATAGCATATTTTAGCGCACAATACAAGTTTTAAAGCAAAGTTTTCACCCTCGGGATGAACACTTTTTCGGTCTTGACAAACCTACCGTCGGTATGATAATATATACAAAAATCTGATACAGCCATTTCGCATGGGCCCGGGGATGTGACCGGGGCAGGGGATTCAAGCGGAAGAGGAGGAGAGCAGACAATGTCGAGGAATAAACACCCGGAGGAGACGGTTCAGCTGATATTGGATGTAGCGTTCCGCCTGTTTATGGAGAAAGGGTATGAGCAAACTTCCATCCAGGACATTATCCAGGGACTGGGGGGGCTCAGCAAGGGAGCGATCTACCACCATTTCAAGTCAAAGGAGGATATCCTGATGGCGGTTACGGACAGGATGACTGCCGAATCCAACCAGATGCTGGGGAAGATACGGGATCGCGCCGATTTAAACGGCAGGGAAAAGATGCGGGCCATTTTTAAGGAGTCCATACAGCGTCCCGTGCAGGATGAGATTTTTACTGTGGCGCCGGATTTTCACAGGAATCCCAGACTTTTGTTCAGCCTTATTCACGACACCATTGAAAATGTGGCGCCTAATTATCTTCTGCCTATTCTGAACCAGGGAATAGAGGATGGTTCCATTCGGACCGAGTATCCGGAGCAGCTTGCGGAGCTGATTCTGCTTGCGGCAAATGTGTGGATGAATCCCATGATATTCGGGGATTCGGAGGAGGAAGCACGCCGCAAATTCATGGTGTTCGGCCAGATGATGCAGGGCTTCGGCCTGGATATTCTGGATGAGGAAATGCTGAACCGCCTGCAGGAACTGACATCCATTTATCAGAGGAAGAAGTAAGGGGAGGAGAGGACTCTTCTCCCGGAGACAGGTGCTGCGCAGGCTGTTTCAGGCAACATTATCTGCTCTTTTGGGCAGATATATATTTTATGTTTATACATACCGCCCGGCGGTATGGAAAAGGAAAGGAGCGTCAGGAAGATGGAAAGAAATGTGAACAGGGAAAGCGGGGGTCAGGTGAAGGACAGTGAGGCCGGAAAAGGGAAGCAGAAATTATTTAAGAGGGATTTTACCCTGGTGGTTATTGGTCAGGTCATCTCACTGTTTGGAAATGCAGCCGTACGTTTTGCGCTGCCTTTATATCTGCTGAATCTGACAGGTTCCTCCGCGCTGTACGGAGCGGTTACGGCCTGCGCCTTTATTCCCTCGATTCTGCTGTCTCCCATAGGAGGCATTGTGGCGGACAGGGTGAATAAGCGTAATATTATGGTGATTCTGGATTTCTTTACGGCAGGGGTGATTTTGACATTTCTGGTTCTCATGGACAGTGTGAATCTGGTGGTTCTGCTGACTGCTGCGCTGATGCTGCTCTACGGCATAGCGGGCGCCTATCAGCCGTCTGTGCAGGCCAGTATTCCCGTGCTGACGGATGAGGAACACTTCATGGCTGCCAACTCCGTTATTAATATAGTCAGTTCTTTTGCCGGTCTGACGGGGCCGGTGCTCGGGGGCGTTCTGTACAGCGCTTTCGGGCTGAAACCTGTATTATGGGTTTGTACAGCGTGTTTTACCCTGTCGGCGGTGATGGAGATTTTTATTCGGATTCCCTTTCGGAAACAGGATTCCCGGGGCGGTATCTGGAATACCGTAAAGGCGGATTTCGGGCAGAGCATTGGATTTATCCGGAAAGAAAAGCCTGTGATCGGCAAGGTGCTTCTGGCAGTGTGCGGAATCAATCTGTTTCTGTCTGCCATGATTGTTGTGGCGCTGCCCTATCTGATTACGGAGGTGCTGGACTTTGAGCCGGCCCAGGCCAACAGGCTGTGCGGCTTTGCACAGGGGGCATTGGCGGCGGGAGGACTGACAGGCGGAATCTGCGCGGGGATTTTTTCCGCAAGGCTGTCCCTTCGGAAGGCAGGGAATCTCATCATTGCCTGCGCCTTGTGGGTATTGCCCATGGGAGTGGCGCTTTTCTTCTTTCCTTCCGGAAAAATAAATTATATTATCATCATAATTTGCTGTTTTATCGTGATGCTGTTTTCCACTGTCTTTTCTGTGCAGATGATGGCCTTTGTCCAGAGAGAGACGCCCGGAAATCTGATCGGAAAGGTGATTGCAGTGATCATGACGGGTTCCATGTGCGCCCAACCGTTCGGAAATGCGCTGTACGGCATTTTCTTTGAGGCATGCCGGGGAGTTGAGTATCTGCCGGTTCTGTTTTCGGGAGTGGTTTCCCTTGGAATTGCCATGGGAACCAGAAAGGTTTTCGTAACAGTTCAGACAGGGCGCTGAACTGTTACGGGAATGCACACAAAACGCGAAAAGAATGCGTTTTGGCGCCCGCAAGTCTCGCAAAATTGCATAGGGCGCAATTTTGACTTCGCGAGAGGGGCTGTCTGAACTGTTACAGGTTTTCCGTAATTTTGCCAGGGTGTAGGAGTTGCGGGGGGCTGCAGCATTGTATTTATGCAATGCTGCAGAAAGGCCCTGTGTTGTCATAGATTGCAGTCCTTAAAATCCTTTGTCATTTTGCTGTAAATACTTCTTACCCGTTCCTCACTGCTGCCATGCAGCACGCGGTCTTCGGAATCGTGCCATGCGATAAGATGATTTATTCTGCCTGCGATTTCTTCCAGTTGATTTTCAGGAAACGAACCTGATTGTTCAGCCAGTATGCTTTTCCATCCGCATAAGCATTCCGCAATCGTTTAATATGGTCCACCTCCATCAATTTCGGAAGCATGCTCATATCGCCGCCCGTAAATTCCGTAATCAGTCCCCAATACGCTTTTACAACTCGTTGGCATTCCTCACGTTCAGGGGACACGCCTGCCTTTTGAAGTTCTATCATTTCATCACTCAAACGGTTAAATCTATCCATAAAATCCAACCCGCTTTCCTTATCGAACCGAGTACGGATATGATCCAGTGTATCGTCATCAAAACGCTTAATGAGATAGTAAGAGTTGTTTTTCATCTGCAGATTCACAATAATATCTGCATACTTCCTGAAATTGACTGTCTGCATTTGCAACACATCTTCCTTTAACTGTTCGATCGCTGCCTATTTTCTTTGCAGCCTCTCCAACCGTCATAAATCCAGGCGGGATGCTTCTGTGTTTTGCCATAATTGCCTGCCTCCTATGACATATTATACATCATTACGCTGCGTCATAAACAAGACCTTTTTCAAAAATATTCGGCCGGGAGGAAAGTCTTGTATTTCCGGGGCCGACATGGTAAGATATTTCCAAAAGGAGAAGAACTGGAATGGATGCGGAAATATATGAACAGATCCCGGACTGCGCCAGGGAAATAAGGCACAGGGTTTTCGTGGAGGAGCAGGGATTTCGGGAGGAATTCGACGACGTGGACCACAGGGCCGCGCACATCGTGTTGTATGATCAGGAGAAAACACCTGTGGGCACCTGCCGTATATTCTGGGATGAGGCCATGGATTCCCATGTACTGGGCAGACTGGCCGTGGTGAAGGAATACCGGGGCAGGCAGGCGGGGGCGGCCATAATGGAGGAAGCGGAGCAATATGTCCGGCGTCTGGGGGGAAGCTCCATTGTCCTGCATGCCCAGTGCAGGGCGGCAGCATTTTATCAAAAGTGCGGATATACGGAATTTGGTGAAATTGCAGACGATCAGGGATGCCCCCATATCTGGATGAGAAAGTATTTTCAGGCGGGAGCAAAAGCATGATAAAGACAGGAGGCGGGAATAATATGAAGAAAACGATCCGGGAACTGGCAGTGATGGCATTTGCCACATTGATTGCGGCGGCGGCCGTATTTTTCTTTCTGATACCAAGCCATGCGGCGGTGAGTTCCGTGTCGGGTCTGGCCATTGTATTGTCTAATGTTATCCCCTTATCCGTATCGGCCATCACCATGGGATTGAACATCATACTGCTGATCGCCGGGTTTCTGTTCTGCGGCCATGACTTCGGGTTCAAGACAGTGTACACATCCGTCCTGCTGCCGGTATTTATCGGCATGTTTGAAGTCCTGCTGCCGAATTACAGTTCCATGACCGGGGACGCTGCGCTGGATGTAGCCTGCTATATTTTCACGGTGAGTATCGGCCTGAGCATTTTGTTCAATATGAATGCCTCCTCCGGCGGTCTGGACATTGTGGCCAAGATGATGAACCGGTATCTGCACATGGACCTGGGCAGAGCCATGAGCTTAAGCGGCATGGTGGTGGCGCTGAGTTCGGCTTTTGTATATGATAAAAAGACAGTTGTTCTGAGCGTACTGGGAACCTATCTGAACGGTATGGTACTGGATCATTTCATTTTCGGACAGAAGATCAAAAGGCGGGTCTGCATCATCTCAAAGGATAAGGAGGAGCAGATACGGGATTGGATTTTACATACCCTGAAAAGCGGGGCAACCATCTATCAGGCGCAGGGGGCCTATGACGGTGTGGTGCGGAATGAGATAATCACTATTGTGGACAAGAATGAGTACCAGAAACTGATGCAGTATGTGAGCAAAGAGGACCCTGAGGCGTTTATGACGGTTTATAATGTCAGCGATATGCGGTATGTCCCGAAGAATGGGGCTTTAAAATGACAGGGAGGGGCGGAATGTATTATCTGAATACAAATGCGCAGATCATCCTGTTTCAGGATACCCTGAACAGTGAGATCTATGTGGATAAAAGTCTGCTGATCGCAAAGATATCTTCTGCCATCCGGACCAACGGAAAATACGTCTGCATTACCAGACCGAGGCGTTTCGGCAAAACCGTGAACGCCAATATGTTGGGAGCTTATTATACAAAGGGATATGATA
Source organism: uncultured Acetatifactor sp. (assembly GCA_910586515.1). Taxonomy (GTDB): domain Bacteria; phylum Bacillota; class Clostridia; order Lachnospirales; family Lachnospiraceae; genus Acetatifactor. Next base: position 45,643 of record CAJUGL010000008.1, on the reverse strand, counting down.
CCCATGACCTTTTCCGGAATCTGGCAATTTCTGGCAGGGAAGATTATGAAGCGCATCTCAACAAATATAATGTAATTCATATTGATTTCAGTATTGTTCCTGATTTCTGTGAAGATTATGAGACTTATCTGAAAAGCATTCTCAAGAAGCTGAAGAGCGATCTGCAGGAAGGGTATCCTGTGCTGAAGAAGAGTGAATATGCCGGAATGAGTGAAATGCTGCAGGCTACAGGGGATTCGTTTATTTTTATTCTGGATGAGTGGGATGCGGTTTTTTATGAAAAATATATTACGCCGGAGAATAAGGTTCATTATTTAAAGTTTCTCAAATCTCTTTTGAAGGACAAAGCCTATGTGGACCTGGTTTATATGACAGGAGTACTGCCCATAGCCAAGTATGCAAGCGGATCAGAATTGAATATGTTCTGGGAATATCACTTTACCAATGACCGGGTTTTTGAGGAATATTTCGGTCTGACGGAAGAGGAAGTGAAGAAATTGACTGCTCAGCACGGAACTGTGAGTTATGAAGATCTGGAATGGTGGTATGACGGATATCTCATGAGCGACGGAAGGCATCTGTTTAATCCCCGCTCGGTCAGCCGGGCCCTGACGGATGGTGTATGCCGCAATTACTGGACGGAAACAGGGCCTGTGAATGAGGTGGCGGACTGTGTGGAGCACAATGCGGACGAAGTGCGGGAGGATATTGTGAAAATGGTGGCAGGAATTCCTGTGGAGGCTGACTTAAGCGGATTCAGCGCCGTGGAACAGGAGCTGAACACCAGGGACGAGATATTGTCCGCAATGGTGGTTTACGGGTTTTTGTCTTACTATGACGGATATCTGAAGATTCCCAACCGCGAGCTGATGGAGAAATTTCAAAGGGTTCTGGCTCGGAGCAGCATGGGAGAGATCAGGGAAATCGTGGACAGTTCAAAAGAAATGTTGGCCGCTACATTGGCCCAGGATGAGCGGAAAGTGGCTGACATACTGGAGAAGGTTCATGACAGGGAGATTCCCTTTCTGCAGTACAATGATGAAAATGCCCTGTCCTGTGTGATTACCCTGTGCTATTTATATGCAAGAAAAGATTACCGGGTGGTAAGAGAGGCTAAAAGCGGAAAAGGATACTGCGATTATCTTTTTCTGCCCAGAAGAAGAGGGCAGCAGGCAATTATCCTTGAGCTGAAGGTGGACGACACTCCGGAGAATGCCATCCGGCAGATTCGGCAGAAAGGGTATACGGAAAAGGCGGAAAGCTGCGGCGGAATCCTGCTGGTGGGAATCAGCTATGACAGAAAAGAGATAAAACACAGCTGCCGGATTGAACCCTGGTCCTGAAGCAGTCAGAGGGAATACTTTCCTGTTAATTTATACCTGATATACCGTATTTCTTCCCGGGTTATTCCTATTGCCTGCAGATAGCGCTCCGGGGCTTTGTAGGCATCCCGGAACAGCTGCAGGAATTTTTCCATATATTCCTCATGAGGAATGATGATATTGATATCTATGTCCGGGTAGGTCCGCCGCGCCCGCAGGAACCGTTTTTGATTGTATTCTCTGGTCAGCATGTAATTTCTCACAATATCCCCGTCACTGACTCCCGCAAGCAGCAGTAATACTGCAGATACCACTCCGGTGCGGTCCTTTCCCGCCGCGCAGTGGAACAGCGCGCCCTCCGGGGCGTGGGCGATGCAGCGGTAGATATCGCCGCTGTTTGCGGCCTCTGCAATGGCCAGATAGCTGTGGGGGACGGCTGCGGTTGATTCCGGAATGCCGCTGCCTTCCTCAATGGGGATATTGTGATAGGAAAAGGCAGACATACGGGCAAAGGGACTGGGCTTCTTTTCCGTATCCTGCTTTCCGCGCAGGTCAATGAGGGTGGTGATATGCCCTTCCAGTAAGAAGGCAATGTCCCTTTCGCTGGGGCAGAGAGGCTCATCGCTTCGAAGCAGCACGCCCCGGCGGGTGTATTCTCCGGAGGCTGTCCGGTATCCGCCCAGTTCTCTTGTGTTCATTGTGGTTTCCAAAAGGCTTCCTGTGTTCATGGCAGTGGCTTCTCCTGTTTGTTCTGTCGGAACGATGTCAATGCTTCAGAGAAAAAGTTATTTAACGGCAAACTTCCAGGTGCGGGGAGCCGCACTTTGTGCCTGCGCATAAAACGAACAGGCATGTGTGTACAGCACATGCCTGTTTGTCGTTAGAAAGTGTACTCTTTGGACTGGCGGTAGTAGAAAGTCTGGAGCCGGCTGTTTCTGTCATAAGTCACAGTGTAGATTTCTTCCGGACAATTATCTGCCGCGGTCTTTTCGAGTATTTTGCCAAAGGAGGAAGGCTTCGGGGGCTGGGACTGCTGATGTCCTGAACCGCCGTTTTCCCTTTTCAGCTTCGGCGTACTGACAACCATTTGAACCGGATACACTCTGAAATCGCTATGAATTCCGTTTGCTGCGTTAATCCCTCCTTGGATGCATATTTCAACAGTGTCAATGTTCTTATTTATTATATCGGCATAACAGCGGATAAATTTAGAAAAGGGAGGCGATTAATCAATATATAAAATAAATATTAAATCAATTGCTGACAGCCAAAATGAGATATCAAGAGAAAACAAGAGATAATAAAAGAAAATGAAAGAAAAAAAGATTTATTCCTGCGTGAATGCGTTTGCAAAGACTTTCGGATGAAATTATTATATGTGTTAGCAATTAGCACTCGTAGTAAAAGAGTGCTAACAGATACAAATTAAATGTAGATGACAGGAGGCAATTATCATGAAGTTAGTACCTTTGGGTGACAGAGTTGTATTAAAACAGTTGGTGGCTGAAGAGACCACAAAATCCGGTATTGTTCTTCCCGGACAGAGCAAGGAAAAGCCCCAGCAGGCAGAGGTTGTGGCTGTAGGCCCCGGCGGCATGGTAGACGGCAAGGAAGTCAAAATGGAAGTAAAGGTGGGCGACAGCGTAATCTACTCCAAGTATTCAGGAACGGAAGTGAAGCTTGACGAAGAGGAATTCATCGTAGTGAAGCAGAACGATATTCTGGCTGTGATTGAGAACTGACAGCGGCAGGGCGGGCATGAAGCAGAGCAGAGTTCTGCGGCCCGACAGTGAGGAATGCCGGAAAGAGGCATGAGAAGCGGACAGAGAATATAATCAAAGAGATCAATCTAATAAAATGAATGGAAAATGGAGGCATAAAAATCATGGCAAAAGAGATTAAATACGGTGCGGAAGCCCGTGCAGCATTAGAGTCAGGTGTCAATCAGTTAAGTGATACCGTGAGAGTGACCCTTGGACCCAAGGGAAGGAATGTGGTTCTGGATAAGTCCTTCGGCGCTCCCCTGATCACCAATGACGGTGTTACCATCGCAAAGGAGATCGAACTGGCAGACGCATTCGAGAATATGGGCGCGCAGTTGGTAAAGGAAGTGGCTACCAAGACCAATGATGTGGCAGGCGACGGCACCACCACGGCTACCGTTCTGGCACAGGCGATGGTAAACGCAGGCATCAAAAACCTGGCTGCAGGCGCAAATCCCATCATTCTCAGAAAAGGTATGAAGAAGGCTACCGAGTGCGCGGTGGACGCCATTTCCAAGATGAGCCAGAAGGTAAACGGCAAGGAGCATATCGCGAGAGTGGCAGCCATCTCTGCCGGGGATGACGAAGTAGGCCAGCTGGTGGCGGATGCAATGGAAAAGGTCAGCGGAGACGGCGTTATCACCATTGAAGAGTCCAAGACCATGCAGACTGAACTGGATCTGGTAGAGGGTATGCAGTTTGACAGGGGCTATATCTCCGCGTATATGGCTACGGATATGGACAAGATGGAAGCTACCCTGGATAATCCCTGCATCCTGATCACAGACAAGAAGATTTCCAATATCCAGGAGATTCTTCCCCTGTTGGAGCAGATCGTACAGTCCGGCGCAAAGCTGCTGATTATCGCGGAGGATGTGGAGGGCGAGGCCCTGACCACTTTGATTGTCAACAAGCTCCGCGGCACCTTCAATGTAGTGGCAGTGAAGGCTCCCGGCTACGGCGACAGGAGAAAGGATATGCTGCAGGATATCGCCATTCTCACAGGCGGTACCGTAATCAGCTCCGATCTGGGCTATGAACTGAAGGATACCACCATGGATATGCTGGGACATGCAAAATCCGTGAAGGTGCAGAAAGAGAATACCGTTATCGTGGACGGCGAGGGCGAGAAGAGCGAGATCCAGGCACGCATCGCACAGATCAAGAAGCAGATCGAAGAGACCACTTCCGATTTTGACCGCGAGAAGCTTCAGGAGAGACTGGCCAAGCTGGCAGGAGGCGTTGCCGTTATCCGTGTAGGCGCCGCTACCGAGACAGAGATGAAGGAAGCAAAGCTCCGCATGGAAGACGCTCTGGCAGCCACCAGGGCAGCCGTGGAGGAAGGCATTATCTGCGGCGGCGGTTCCGCTTATATCCATGCGGCCAAGGAAGTGACCAAACTGGCTGATACCATGGAAGGCGACGAAAAGACTGGCGCAGGCATCGTGCTGAAGGCCCTGGAGTCCCCGCTGTATCATATTGCGGCTAATGCAGGCCTGGAGGGCAGCGTAATTATCAACAAGGTGCGCGAGTCTGAGGCAGGCGTGGGCTTCGATGTTCTGAAAGAGGAGTATGTGGACATGGTGAAGGCCGGCATTCTGGATCCCGCAAAGGTGACCAGAAGCGCCCTGCAGAACGCTACCAGCGTGGCAAGCACCCTGCTGACCACCGAGAGCGTTGTGGCCAATATCAAGGAAGAGACTCCCGCAATGCCCGCAGGCGCAGGCGGAATGGGCGGCATGATGTAAATTCAGGTTTGCGCCCCGCAGCAGGGGAGCGAGTATTAGGTCCCGGATGGCAGATTTCGGTCTGTTAATAATTAGGGTCAAAGGGTGTAACCGTGAGACCTGGCTATTTAGCGGCAGATAAGACTAATCGGTATTATGGTGTAACCATTTTCTGATATAGTCTTATCTGCTGTTTTGCCGTAATGCTGTAATAAGCGTCTGTTCGTTACCACTTATCCCTGTAAAATAACCTCTCGCGCAGAACCTGTTTACAGATTCCGGATTTCCGGTATACTGGAATCAGAAGGACGTGAAGGAAAGGAGCCCCATGAAAAAGAGATGAAGGTAAAGATCGAGATTGAAGAAGGGCTTGCAGAGGAAGAGGTCATTATCCGCTGCGGCAGGCTGAGCGATTCCGTTGTCAGTCTCCAGAACTACATATCCGGGCAGGAAGGCGTCGGAATGGGATTTCATGGAAAAAGATGTTTTTCCCTGAAAAACGCCGAGACGGAGTTCTATGTGCCCCTGGAAGAAATCTGTTTTTTTGAGACGGAGGGGCGCCAGATGCGGGCCCACACTGCGGACAGGATCTTTACCTGCGACTACAGGCTCTATGAATTGGAGGAACTCCTGCCGGGAAGCTTTATGCGTATTTCCAAATCCTGTATTGCCAATCTGGATCTGGTGTATTCCGTGACAAGAAATCTGACTGCGTCCAGTGAGATGGAATTTACGGGAAGCGGAAAGAAGGCTTTTGTATCCAGAGCGTATTTCAGGGCAGTGACGGAACGTCTGAAAACCAGAAAACTGGGATTGTGAAAGAGAGGCGGAAAAGATGAAAGAAGAGAGAAATATTTTTTTGGGAATGGTAATGTTGATGGGGGCGGCGGCCCTGATTGCCGACAGGCTTGGATTTCTGCAGGGAATCGGCTTTTGGTCCGTCCTGCTGAACATTTGTCTGCTGTCTGTCCTGATAAAGGGGATTTTCCGGAAAAAGGTCGGAACGGTCCTGGTTTCGGCGGCGATTTTGGTCTTTGTCAACGATGAGCTGCTGCACCTGGAGACGGTTCTGAAAGGAATCGGTTTCTGGTCCATTCTGTTCAGCATCTGCCTGCTGTACTTCCTGGTAAAGGGGATACTGTGGAGGCAGATTGGAACGATTCTGTTTTCGGCAGCATTCCTGATCATTGTCAATGACGAGCTTCTGCATCTGGAGAGTATTACGCCATGGCCGGTGTTGGGCGCGGCACTGCTTGGAACCGTTGGGCTGAATAGTCTGTTTCCCGGGTGGGGGCATAAGAACAGAAATTATCCGGTGGGCATTGAAGTGGGAAAACACGATGACATGGATGAGGAGGACTGGGAGGAATATCCGGAAAAGGGTGAGTCAGACATATGTGACCAGGATGGCGAGGTTGTTTCCTATGACGTAATCTTCGGCCAGTCAACCAAGTATATATTCGGGGTGGTGAGCCAGGTGGACATCGACAATATCTTTGGTTCTATACAGGTCTACTTTACGGAGGCACAGTTGGAGAGAGGGAGAGCCAGGGTCGATGTGGATTGTGTTTTTGGCAGTGTGGTTCTATATGTTCCCATGTCATGGTCAGTGGAACTGGACACGGAAAACATTTTTGGACATTCGGGAAGGAGAGGCAGCTGCAGCAATGCCGGAGTAAATGTGCTCAGGGTGGAAGGGGATATTATTTTCGGGAAACTGGAAGTCATACAGATCTGAAGTAAGGTAACCGTTCAGCGCCCTGTCTGAACTGTTACGATATAGTTTAATTCAAAGCCGTCACAAAACCATGCCCTTCCGCATATCTTAAAGAGAGATATGCGGAGGGTTTTTTTATGGTGGTAATTGATGCAGGACACGGCGGGGCAAATCCCGGGGCAGTATATAACGGCAGACAGGAGAAAGACGATGCCCTGGCTCTGGCGCTGGCCGTGGGACGGATTCTGGAGCAAAACGGCGTGGAGGTGTACTACACGAGAACAACAGATATCTATGAATCCCCGGCACAGAAGGCGGAGGAGGGAAATGCGGTAAACGGGGATTATTTTGTCTCTATTCACCGGAACTCCAGTCCTTATCCCAATCAGTATACGGGGATAGAGACACTGGTGTACAATCGGTACGGGGAGGCGGCCAGACTGGCGGAAAATATCAATACCCGGCTGGCGCAGGTTGGGTATGAAAATCAGGGCGTCAATGTCCGGGACGATCTGGTGGTGCTTAAACAGACGAAAATGCCCTCGGTGCTGGTAGAGGTTGGCTTTATCAATACGGATGCGGATAACAGACTTCTCGACGAGCGGTTCAATGAGACGGCCCGGGCCATTGCGGACGGAATACTGGCAACGATGTGGAGCGCTTAGTGTCGGACCTGTTAAATAACCCGAAAGGAATTTTCGGGTTACGGTTCACAGGCGCCTCCGCAGGAGAGAGGAGATGGGGAAGGTAAGGGAAAAACGTCATTTGGTAAAAAGGCAGAGGAAGACGGGGATTTTGGCTGCGGTTACTGCCATGACAGTTATGGCAGGTTATGGCTTTCATCAGCCGGGGAGTGAGGCTTTATCCGGCGGAATCGTACTGGCTGGGAGTTCTTCCATGGAGGAGGCAGCCAATCTGCTGGCGGAGAGCTTTATGGAAAAATATCCTGAGGTGATCGTGACAGTGGAGTTTACCGGTTCCAGCGCAGGGATAGAGGCTGTCATGGCCGGGAGCGCGGATATCGGCAATTCTTCCAGGTATCTGAAGAAAGAGGAACGGGAGAAGGGGGCGGAGGAACATATAATAGGATTTGACGGCATCGCTGTATGTGTGGACGGGACAAACGGTGTAGCGGACCTTACGAAAGAACAGCTGTCGGATATATTTACCGGAAAGGTGAGAAATTGGGCCTTGCTGGGAGGAAGGGATGTGCCTGTGGTGGTAATCGGGCGGGAGGCCGGGTCCGGCACAAGAAGCGCTTTCGAAGAGCTGCTGAATATAGAGGGGCGATGTACATATGCGAACGAGCTGGACAGCACGGGAGCGGTTCTGGCAAGAATTGCGGTTACGCCCGGGGCAATCGGCTATGTTTCCTTTGAGGCGGCGGAAAGAGTCGGGAGAAGTGAGGAAGGAGGGAAGGTCAGGGCAGTTTCCCTGGACGGGGCAGAACCGGGAATGACAGGTCTGGAAGCAGGAGAGTATCCTCTGTACAGACCTTTCATTATGGTGACACATAACGGATTATCCCGCCAGAGTCCATTGGTGCGGACCTGGTTTGCCTATGTGTATGGCAGCGAAGGCCGGGAGTTGCTGAGGAAGGCGGGAATTGTTCCCGGGAAATTGGAGTAAAATGGAAAACAGTATAAATATAGTTGTAAAAAAGAATGCACAAAAGAGGACAGCGGGAGCAAGGGAGAAAACAGAGGAGGCGGCAGAGGCGCTGTTTGCGTTCTGCGCTGCCGCCGCTGTGCTGGCGTTGGTATCCGTTACCGTTTATCTGCTGTTTTGCGGGATTCCGGCTATCAGGGAAGTGGGGCTGATGGATATACTCTTCGGCACGGTATGGGATCCCACTGCCCGGGAACCAAAGTTTGGTATTCTTCTCATTGTCCTTACCTCCCTTGTGGGAACATTGCTTGCCGTGGCTGTGGGCGTTCCTGTCGGGATTCTGACGGCAGTGTTTTTGGCGGAAGTGGCCGGCCCGAAGACTGCATGGGCAGTCAGGGGAGCCGTGGATGTGCTGGCAGGCATTCCTTCCGTGATCTATGGTCTGGTGGGCATTTATCTGCTGAATCCGCTGATGTATAGAGTGGAGATGAAGCTGTTTGCCTCCTCGCCCGCACACCGTTTTACAGGGGGAGCAAATCTGCTGTCAGCCGCATTGGTGCTGGCGGTGATGATCCTGCCCACAGTCATCAGTATCAGCGAGGCCTCCGTAAGGGCTGTAGGGCCGGAAATCAGAGAGGCGTCTCTGGCGCTTGGGGCTACCCGGATTCAGACAATATTTCGCTCTGTTTTACCTGCCGCCAGGCCGGGGATAATCACTGCGGCAGTATTGGGCGTGGGCAGGGCCATGGGGGAGGCTATGGCGATTACCCTGGTGTCCGGCGGGAGCATAAATATCCCCTTCCCCTTTCGCTCCGTCCGTTTTCTCACCACGGCTATTGTCAGCGAGATGGGCTATGCCCAGGGACTGCACAGACAGATGTTGTTTGCCGTGGGGCTGGTGCTGTTTGTGTTTATCCTGTTGATCAATATGGCGGCAGAGATAATCAGGAAAGGATATGGAGAAAGAGATGGATGAACTTTCGCTGTACGGAAAAAGGAAAAGGCCCGGAGAGCTGTTTTGGACGGCGGTGATTTACGGGGCGGCTTCTCTGTCGGTTTTTCTGCTGTTGGGAATCATGGCCTATGTGTTTTCCAGAGGATTCCGTGTCCTGAGCCTGCGCTTTTTTTTCACCGCCACAAGCGCACTGAAGGGGACGGTGGGAATCGGCGGAAATTTGCTGAATACCTTCTTCCTGATGGGGATTACGCTGTCTGCGGCAGTTCCTTTGGGCGTTGGGTGTGCGGTCTACCTGAACGAATACGCAGGGCGGGGACGGATGGTGAGGCTTATTGAGCTGACAACGGAGATACTGGCAGGTATACCCTCCGTTATTTTCGGCCTGTTCGGAATGGTATTTTTCGGCAGGGTGTTGGGGCTGGGCTATTCTTTGCTCAGCGGATCTCTGACATTGGCGATCATGGTTCTGCCGCTGATTGTGCGCAGTACACAGGAGGCGCTGTCTGCAGTGCCGGATGCTTACCGTGAGGGCGCTCTGGGACTGGGGGCCGCAAAATGGTATCTGATTCGGACCATTCTGCTTCCTTGTGCCCGTACCGGCATATTGACCGGTATCCTCCTGGCGGTGGGACGTATTCTGGGGGAATCGGCCGCTTTGCTTTTTACGGCCGGCAGCGCGCGTCTTCTGCCCAAAGCGGGCCGGGGATTCTGGGAAAATGTGCGGGGAATCGGGCGGAAAGCGGCGGAACCCGGTGGCACGCTGGCTGTGGAACTGTATCTGCAGATGCAGAAGGGGGAGTACAAAACTGCTTTCGGCATAGGCTGCGTTCTGATTATGGCAGCCGTTCTCCTCAATCTCCTGCTGAGACTGGCAGGCCGCCTTAAAGGCTGATGTTCGGGAACGGAGCGGAAAATGGAGACAGGCAAAATCTCGGTGCGGAATCTGCATCTTTATTACGGAGAAAAACATGCCCTGAAAAACGTAAGCATGGAAATAAGAAAAAATGCGGTCACTGCGCTGATCGGTCCCAGCGGCTGCGGGAAGTCAACTTTTTTGAAATGTCTGAATCGAATGAATGATTTGGCGGAGAGGGTGAAGATAACCGGACAGGTACTTCTGGACGGGGAGGATATTTACGACAGCAGAGTGGACGTGACCCTGCTGCGGAAACGCGTAGGCATGGTATTTCAGCGGCCAAATCCTTTTCCCATGAGCATATATGACAATGCCTGAGTTATAATAAGCATAACCCGAAAAAGCCAGGAAACAAGCGGCTTTCACCGGTTATGCTTATTTTTTTACCCGTTAGAATTCAGGCGAAAGGAGAACAAAACTCCATTAATGGAGATAGAAACCAAAAAGGATAGTCTACAATACAGGAGGGAAAGTATGGCAGATTTAAAAATGGTATTGAAAAAGACAAATGATTTGAAATGGAAAATAGACAGTGTTTTGAGATGTTCGACTTATGACGATTATGATGATCTGAGCGGCCTGGATATCAACTACAGGGATGGCGAGCAGCTTTTTCTTCTGGAGGAACTACAGGCCATTATGCGTAACCTGGATGAAGTGAGAGGCAGGCTTACATATCTTGCACTCCCTATTCGGGAGGTGAGTCGGCTGCATAAAAATGAATCCGGGAGATATGAGACGGACGGTGGACATTATTATACCTGTGGAAGTCCCATTGAGGCCCTAGTGGAAGACGGATACCACGAAGTGCCCTACTGGGTATGGACCAGGCTGGAACATAATGAAAAAGGCTATTACCTGGTTGGCTGTGGCAGCGTAGAGATGGATGGCCTGACCGTCCGGGTCAGAGGGGAGGTGTGACTATGGCGGCGACTGTTTATGCGGTATGTAACCAGAAAGGCGGGTGCGCCAAAACTGTCACGAGTGTCGGTTTTGGCATTGGACTCGCCCGTGAGGGAAAGAAAGTGCTCCTGATTGATATGGATGCCCAGGGTTCGATGACAGCCAGCTTGGGATACCAGCAGACGGACAAGCTTGAGGTTACGTTGGCTGACATACTAGGCGGCATCATCAATGACACACCCCTGCCGGAGGGCTATGGGATTCTCCGGCATGAGGAAGGGGTGGAACTGATTCCTGCCAACATTGAGTTGTCGGGTATGGAGGTTACGCTGGTGAATACCATGAGCAGGGAGACGGTCCTGCGGGAGTTCCTGAAGCTGGTGAGGGATTCCTATGATGCCATAGTCCTGGATACCATGCCATCCCTGGGGATGCTGACAATCAACGCCCTTGCGGCTGCGGATCATGTGATTATTCCCTGCGCCAGCCAATACCTTTCAATCAAGGGGCTGGAGCAGCTCCTTCGGACGATTGCAAAGGTACGCCGCCAGATCAACCCGGGGCTTTCCGTTTCCGGGATTCTTGTGACCATGGCGGATATGCGGACAAACTATGCGAAGGACATCGTGGAGCTCTTACACAGCACTTATGATGGGAAACTGCGGGTCTTTGACAGCATCATTCCCATGTCAGTGCGGGTGGCGGAGACCAGCGCGGAGGGGAAGAGCATCTACCGGCATGACCCGTCCGGGAAAGCGGCTGCAGCCTATCTGGCATTTACCAGGGAGGTGACGGGATCATGAAGAGCAGTGCAAGGAATATCCAGATGACTTCTTATGATGACCTGTTTTCGGTGGGTGATGCAACTGGGACAACGGGGGAAAAGGTACAGGAGATTGCCCTTGGGGAGCTTTTCCCCTTTAAGGGGCATCCCTTCAAGGTGATGGATGATGAGGCCATGGAGGAGATGGTGGAAAGCATCAGGCTTCATGGCGTGCTTGTTCCTGGCATTGTCCGCCCCCGTGGGGAGGGCGGTTATGAACTGCTTGCGGGACACCGGCGCAGGCATGCGCTGGAACTGGCGGGGGAAGCAACCATGCCTGTCATTATCCGCGAACTAGATGATGACGAAGCTACCCTGTTTATGGTGGACAGCAACATCCAGAGGGAGAATCTGCTTCCCAGTGAGAAAGCATGGGCTTATAAGATGAAGCTGGAGGCAATCAGGCGGAAAGCAGGCAGGCCGTCAGGAAATAATTCTGGACAAGTTGTCCAGAATTTAAAGAGGAAGCTTTCAGTAGAAATCATTGCAGATGAATCGGGAGAAAATTATAAGCAGGTGCAGCGTTACATCCGCTTGACGGAACTTCTGGCTGAAATTCTTCAGATGGTGGATGACAAGAAGGTTCCGTTCAATCCGGCAGTGGAGCTGTCCTACCTGACAAAAGAGGAACAGGGACAGCTGCTGGAACTTATGGGGAGACTGGCTGTCATCCCGTCCCTGGAACAGGCAAGGCGGCTGAAAAAGCACAGCCAGGAGGGGAAACTGAACCGGGATGTAATGGATGCGATTCTTACAGAGGAACGGGCGGCGCCTGTACAGGTGACGCTGAAAAAGGAAAGACTGAGACAGTATTTTCCCCAGTCATATTCCCAGGCACAGGTGGAGGAAGTCATCTTCTCCCTCCTGGAGACATGGAAAAAGGACAATAACGGCGTAACGGAATAAACTGTTACGGGCAGTGCCGTAAAAAAGCCGTCCAGTGACTTGGCTCAAAGCAGGTCGTTGGACGTCTTTTTTGCGTTCTTACGGATTCGTGCAGGCGGCTACAGCATGCCGGGCCATGCACAGGAAAGGGGGAAACCATATGCCGCTTGAACTGGATTATTACTATGGCAACGAGGCGGAGCAGTACAGCTTTTACCGTATTCCTAAAGTGCTGTTTACAGACAGCCGTTTCCGGGGGGTGTCCGTGGAGGCGAAAGCGCTTTACGGGCTCCTGCTGGACAGGATGTCGCTCTCCATAAAAAATGGGTGGGTGGACGGGGATGGCAGGGTATACATTATATTTACGATTGCTGATGTGATGGAGACGCTTGTGTGTGCGGAGCAGAAGGCAAACAGGCTGCTGGGGGAGCTGGACTGCATAAAGGGGGTGGGGCTGATTGAACGTAAAAGACGGGGGCTTGGGAAGCCCAACGTGATTTATGTGAAGAATTTCATCCAGAAGCCGAATGCACCAGGATGGAACCCTTCACCGGATTTTTCAGAAGGGACTGCATTCTCGGGGAGAAAACCGGCGACAGGGAAAACAGCCATGCCCCCAGGTATGTCTGGACAGCCCAGGGATTCAAAATCACAAATCCAGAATTGTGAAAATCACAAATCAGGAAACGTGAAAATCACAAATCAGGAATTGCGAAAATCACAAACAAATAATACTGACCTGAACAATACTGAGAGGAGTGAGACTGATCCATCTATCAATCCCTGGAGGACGGAAAAACCAGGACCGGAGACGGGCAGCGCCTTACCGGTGCAGCCTGGGGAAGGGCATGGAAAGACGGAACCCGGCAATGAAAAGGAAACGGCAGGCAGGGGAGAGTGGGCAGAGGGAAAAAATGTGGCAGGACAGATGGATAAGATGGGACTATACAGCGCTTATCGTGCACTGATTCGGGAGAACATCAGCTACAGCATCCTCCTGGAGCGGCATCCCTATGACAGGGAACGGCTGGACGGATTCGTGGAGCTTATGGTGGAGGTCTGCTGCAGCACCCGCAGGACTGTCCGCATCAACCAGGAGGACATGTGCACGGAGGTGGCAAAGAACCGTTTTCTGAAGCTTGACAGCTCACATATCGAATATGTGATGGACTGCCTGGACAGGAATACCACACTTGTGGGAAATATCCGCGCCTATACACTTTCCGCCCTCTTTAATGCCCCTGTGACTATCAGCCAGTATTATGCGAGCCTTGTCAGCCATGACATGGCACATGGCTTTGGCGGGGGATAGGATGGCAGAATGCCAGGGCGGCACAGGGCAGCAGTGACAGGATGGGGCGGATGGCGCTTTTTCTTCCGTTGGCATGCTCTTTTTGCAGTACAATTGGACAAGGGCAGTAACTGCAGATTATTTTTGCATGGAAACAATCCATCATAATAAGGTAAAGGGGAGATTTGGAATGGGAAAAAAGGATGAAATGATTATTGTTGAGGAGCCTTTGTATCATGATACATGGAAACTGCTTAAGAAATACAGGGACGTGGTGAGGAGCCTGGAGCTTTCCGTGCAGCAGGTACGAAACAAATTTGAGATTGAATATGGCAACACGATTGAGGACTTCCTGGATTCAGTCTATCTGGCGGGAGCCGATATTGCAGGGAGTGACATTGAGCACCACGCCCAGTGCATTGAGCGTAGCCATCGGATGCTGAAGCTTCTGGACAGCGCCATTGATTTGCTGCGGAATAAGCATAAGAATGGTGAGAGCTATTACTGGCTGCTGTATTATTCCTATCTTTCGCCACAGCAGCTTCGGAATGTGGAGGAGATTATCGAGAAGCTCCGCCCGCACATCAGGGATATCAGCATGCGGACATATTACAGGAAGAGACAGGAATGCATCGGGGCGCTGAGTTCCATTTTGTGGGGATATACGTCTAAGGACAGCATGGAAGTCTTGGAGCAGTTTGTCCCTGGAAAGCAAGAGAAAGTATAGTAGGAATAAGGGATTATGGAGAGGCTGATGACGGACTCTGTATGCAGGACTTAATGAATATAAAGGCGGTGACAGTTGGATTATATAAGATTGAATTAGAGAGAGGAAAACGTGGTGAAAGACATTATTATATGGACATTGGCAAATGTGGCAGTAAACGTATCCATCTTAGTGATAGTGGCAATGCTATTTAGGAAAGGCGTCAACCTGGGGTGGAAAGAAGTAGGCTTTTCAGTGAGACAGCTTAGGCAGAGGCGCAGCCTACGGCCATACTATGTAATGCATATCTATTATAAAGGGGAAGCTTATTTATTGGTGATTTCAAAAAGGGATTACACGGAGTTGCGGAAGAATGAGACGGGTAAGGCGTATGTTTATGTAGGGGATTTCCATCCAGGTTTTTGAATCCCGATTTCGAGAAGTATGATTTCTCCCTTGGGGAAGTAGACTGGCATAAAAGGGACAGAAAAAAATGCCTGAAGTCATCCCTTTATATGTTTGTTATGCTGGAGGCTATTATATGGATGATTGCTTTAGAGGCTTAGCAATGGCAGATGATAGATTTCCTTATTTGCTGTCTGCAAAGTTGTCTTGTAAGGTTTACATATATTGCGGTGTACGGATGTGCCAGGCGATTCCTACGACTTGTGGACATTATGTCCACAAGTTAATGGAAGCAAAACTGTGTATCGTTAGAGTTGTGATAACATATAATTGGCACTAAATTGGCACGTTTTTGCTCTTTCACCGCAAATATCCATATGTTAAAATAAATATGCTGAAATCTGTACCCAAAACAGAAAAGACAAGGATGCACCCCGCAGAGAGGTGCATTTTTGTGTCTGTAGGGCAGTGATGGAATCCTGGGGATGGCATTTCCATAATGCCGTATCTGTAGATTCCGTCCTGCCATACAGCCATGCGAACAGGCCGTACTCCATACTGGAAGCGGCCTGTTCTGTTCTGGGGAACAAAACCATGAAGGAGGATCATAAGTTGAAGAGAAAGACTCGCTCACAACAGCAATCACAATCAGAGAAAAAGAAGGCACCCTGGTACAGGAGACTGCCCATAGCCCATGCCGCCTACGGTGCCTTCCTGGGCTCCATGGCATTCCTCGCATCCACACTGCCCGTATTTGCCGGGGAGGATGGAGGAGATGCAGGGGTGAATGTATGGACAAAGGCCAATGAGATCATGAAGGACGTGTACAGCCAGATTCTTCTCATCTCCACGGTAGCCGCCATCGTCACGGCCTCGGTGGCGCTCCTGATGATGAACTTTTCCCGTTCCGGGCGCACTGTGGACGAGAGCCGGGCATGGCTGAAGCGCATCTGCATCACATGGGCAGTCCTGAACGGCCTGGGGTTCATCATGGCATATATCACGCCGTTCTTTTCAGGCGGAAAATGGGGCGGCTGATGCATCGGGCATATGCAAAATGGGAGGCGCAGGCTGCAGAAAGGAGTGATTTCAATTGGGCATCTTAGACGGGATAGTGGAATGGATTGCGGAACAGGTGATGAACGGGCTTGACCTGGTGACCACCTCGGTGCTGGGCGCCCTGGGCTGTGACATGGCGGTGTTCCTGCGCTATTTCCCAGCCGCAGGCACCATGTACCAGATATTCGTGGCCCTGGCCATCGGCATCATCCTGCTGAACTGGATATGGCAGTTGTTCAAGAACTTCGGCCTGGGGGCGGGCATCGAGGCGGAGGATCCGGTGAAGCTGAGCATCCGCTCCGTGCTGTTCATTGTGCTGGCTTACTTTTCGGATGATATCGTCAATACGGTCTTGAAGATTGGCGGCACGCCCTACAACTGGATCCTGGACTCGGAGCTGCCGCCCATCAGCTTTGCCAGCTTCAGCTCGGTGGCGACCACCATCATCGGCGTGGTGGCAAACGGGGGCGTGGCGCTGATCGTGCTGATTCTGGTACTGATACTGGCATGGAACTACCTGAAGCTCCTCTTTGAGGCGGCAGAGCGGTATGTGCTGCTGGGGGTGCTGGTCTACACTGCGCCGGTAGTGTTCTCCATGGGGGCGTCCCAGTCCACCGGGAACATCTTCAAGTCCTGGTGCCGGATGCTGGGGGGACAGATTTTCCTGCTTGTGATGAATGCTTGGTGCCTGCGGCTGTTCACTTCCATGGTGGGGACGTTCCTTGCGAATCCGCTTTCCTTATAAATGAGGGTAGTTCCTGCAGAAGAACTGAAAACTATACTTACATATCAGGAGGACATAGGTTACATGAAAAAATTGAAGAGACTGTTAGCGGCAGCGTCCCTTACAGTGGCGCTGTCTTTTGCTGTCTGCCAGCCCAGCTTTGCCATATCGGAGGCTGACGTGCAGGCTAAGGTGGAAGAGTCCGGCAAGGAATCCGTTACCGGGAACGTGCTGATCTGGTTCCTGTGCGCCATCGCGTTCCTGAAGGTGTCCCAGAAAGTGGACTCCTTTATGTCGGGTCTGGGGATAAACGTTGGGCATACAGGCGGCAACATGATTGCGGAACTGATGGTGGCGGCAAGGGGCTTAGGGACGGCCCGGAATGCCGTGGGCGGACGCTTCGGCTTTGGCGGGGGTGGTTCCGGCGGCAGGGCGGGAAGCCCCGGCAGGAACGGGGGCATGGGAAGTCCGGGCAACGCAGGCGGGTTCCTGTCGGGCGGACTTGCAGGCGTGGCCAGCAGGCAGGTAAAGAACAGCGCTGCCGTAGCCGTCACCGCCGCATCAGCCAGTGCCGGAAATGCCGTGGGCGCTGCTTCAGGGAAAAGAAAAGGCGGCATGCCCGGTGGGATTTCCGGCATGGTGGGAGGCCAGATCTACAGGTCTTCCGTTGGCCGGGGCGGGAGCTTTGCCAATGACATCATCGGCAGGGTCGCCACTGGCAGCATTGCCGTGGACGGCACCATGGACGGGGCACAGGCGGCGGAGGCCCTGCAGTCCTACCTGGGCTACACGGCGCTGGGCACCGGGACGGCAAATGTGCCTGTTTTTACAGACGTGGAGATTGGCGGGGGACGGATCACCGGGACGGAGACCTCTGCAGGCCACCCGGACGGGATCGCCTTTGGGATGTACAATGCAGCCCAGTACGCCGCACCGGAAGGGGCATACGACACGGTGCATACCGCAGACGGCGCCGTTTGGTACAGGCAGTATGCCGTTGATGCTGTGGAGAAATCGCCATACATGGCCGCGGACGGCTCCATTGCCTATAATGAGTCCATTGTAAAGAAGCTGCCGCCGGTACCGAAAAGAAAGGACAGGATATAGATGGGAGAAGAGAGGAACGGGATGGAGGAATTCCTGCAGAGGGGCTCCATGGCGGCCCGGTTTGCCAGGGGAGCCGTAAAGACGGGGAAAGCGGTGTCCGGCGCGGCAAAGGGTGCGGCTGTAGGAGGTCCATATGGCGCGGCTGCAGGGGCGCTGTGGGAAGGGAGGAAGAAGATTGGGAAGGCCATTGCCGCCATGGCGGCGCTTCTGCTCCTGCCCGTGGTGTTCCTGGCCATGCTACCGGGGCTGCTGTTTGACGGCTTCATGTCCTGGGTAAGCCCATCGGATCCGGAAACGCCCATACTGAACAGCAGCACCGCCATCACGGAGAATGCCAACAGCATCACTTTTACCATAAACAGCATCTTAAGCGAAGCCCTGGAGGAGACACAGGCGGAGATGGAAGCCGACTTTGCATCCTCCGGCGCGGACTGCATGGAGGTGGTGAACCCTTATGCGGCAGGCCCGGTGTACAATGCCAACCTGTTCGCGTCCCAGTACTGCGCCTTCCGGAACGATGATTATGAGAATGTCTCCATAGCGGACATGGAGGAAGTGCTGATGGGAGGGAAGGAGCATCTATATTCCTTCCAGCGGAGGGAGGAGATGCGGGAGAGGACTGAGACAGACCCGGAAACCGGCGAGGAAGAGCGGATACAGGAGAAGTGGATGGTCTACGTTGTCTCCTACAATGGGGAACAGTATTTTGCGGACCAGGTATTCCATCTGACAGAGGAGCAGAAGACGCTGGCGGAGGACTATGCGGAGAACATGAGCCTTTTCCTGGGGGACGGGCTGCTCCAGAACCTTGCGGAATGGGATGGGAATTCCATTCCCTCTCTGGGGGATGTGTGCTTTGTGGACGGGGCAACGGAGGTCGTCTATTTCAACCAGCTGGATGAACGCTATGCGCCACAGCCCTATGGCACTGACCATGTCGGCGGGTACGGCTGCGGGCCTACCTGCATGGCTATGGTAGTGTCTTCGCTGACGGAGGGATACATGGAGCCTACGGAGATGGCGCAGTGGGCTTATGGGAACGGCTATTGGTGCAAGGGCAGCGGCTCCTACCATGCGCTGATACCCGGTGCCGCCGCGAACTGGGGGCTGCCGGTGTCAGGATGTGCCGCATCGGAGCCACAGAGGATACTGGATGCCCTGGCGGAAGGGAAGCTGGTGGTGGCCATCATGTCGGAGGGGCATTTCACGAAAGGAGGACACTTCATCGTGCTGCGCGGGGTGAAGGATGGGCAGATTATGGTGGCAGACCCGGCGAGCTATAAGCGCAGCGGGCAGCTCTGGGATCTGGAGATTATATTGAAGGAGGCCAGCAGGCGTGCCGGGGCGGGCGGCCCGTTCTGGATCATCGGGTGAGGCAGCCATAGAAAAGGTTTCCGGAGCCATGTTTTGGAAAGCGATGGCCCATGTGCCTATGCCCGTGGGTGCATCCATACTTGACAACAGAAGCACGGCTTTTATCGTATCTCGTTTCTTTGCAGCCTGCTTCAGAAGCATCCGCTTGATATACATTTACGCTGGCTGATGTTCCCGGCAGATAAGCAGGTGTGCCCGAAGTATCTGGGCAAAGAAAACCTGTGGAGGGAGGTGAAGCTATGTAATTATTGTGGCAGGAATATTCTGCCTGATGGCCGCAGAAAAGCCAGAAAAGAAAGAGAGGTAACAGATGGAGAACCAGAATGACCGTGACATCTATGTAATCCCGCCGAACTTCGTGGACACGGGGACTTTCTTCGGCGGGATGTTCAAGGCGCGGAACGTGATCGAAGCGGGAATCCTTGCGGGAGGGACCGGAATCCCGATATTCCTTTTCCTCCCTGCAGGGCTGACGGTGCGCATCATCGTGCTGTGCCTTACCTCGCTGCCCCTGGCGCTGGTTGCACTGATTGGAATTTCAGGGGAGAGCCTGACATCATTCCTGGCAATCTTCCTGAAGTATCTGAGGAACCGCCGGGTGGTGGGAGGGGAAGAGGTACAGGAAGAAAAGGGGAGGGTGCAGAGGACAAAGGAGAGGATTCCGAAAAGACCCAGGAGGACATCGGAAGATGCAGAAGATGGCGGACAGAAGGCATATATTTCAGAGGACAATAGGGGAACCAGGAAAGAGATTCCCAAGGAGGGCCGGAAGAGGACCGGTGAAACAGGACTTTATCAGGAGGTCCATAAGAAAGCCTGTCCGGAGCTGGAAGAGGCCGCACGCAGGAAACATATATGCAATGGAAAAGGCAGGATAGGTGGGATATCTGGATGGAGGCGCACTGGGGAAGAGGATTTCCCGGAAGAGTTTGACCAGGTGAAAGGGTATGGGATACGCCAGAAGCTGCGTCCCAGCCAGAGCCGGACAAGGTGGGAAGAGTGGGATGGGCAGCCGGACAGAAAAGGCAGGGGCGGCTTTTCCCAGGGCAGCTCCCGAAAAAGCGGAGGGGCAAGGGAGGAAAGAGCAGGAGCAGGGAACCAGAATAGAGCCGGACAGAAGAAACCTGTACAGAGAAAATCCGACAGGCAGAATCCGGCAGACAGATATCATAGCGAAAGGCTGGACTGTAGCAAAAAAGATTATGGCAGAAAGCAGAAAAGGCCTAAGACCAAAGGCCAAAGCCGGAATAGGACAAGGCGCAGGGATTCTGCCAGGGCGACCTATCAGTCTCAGCCCTTTCGGAACCATGTAGCGGAATCTCTCCCTATTTCCAAAGTGGAGGACGGCATGATATACACCAAAGACCACCGCTATGTGAAAGTGGTGGAGGTGGTTCCCATCAACTTCCTGCTCCGGAGCTCCCGGGAGCAGAGGGGCATCATCTATTCTTTTGTGTCCTATTTGAAGATAAGCCCGGTGAAGCTCCAGTTCAAGGTGCTGACCAGGAGGGCGGATATCGGGCGCCATATCAATACAGTGCGGAGGGAGATGGCACAGGAGACCAACGGGCAGTGCCGGCTCATGCAGGAGGACTATCTGCAGTTCGTGCAGCAGATCAGCTCCAGGGAAGCCGTGACGCGCAGGTTCTTCCTGATTTTTGAATATGAGCCATGGGATGCCAGGCGCGGCGATGAGGAGGCGGAAGCCATTTCCCAGCTGCAGGGGGCAGTCCGCACGGCGTCCAACTATCTCCGCCAGTGCGGGAATGAGGTAATCATTCCGGATAATGAGGATGAGTTTACGGTGGATGTGCTCTATAACCTGCTCTGCAGGAATGAAAGCGCGGTGAAGCCGCTCTCCCGGAAAGTGCAGGAAGTGGCGGCGGGGTACCGGAATTTTGCAGGGGACAGTTGGAGCCGGAAAGATATGGGGAATGGGTTTGCTCAGGGAGATGTTCTCAGTGAGAGGGACATGAGGGATGGCTTCAACCAGGGATATATAAGAGATAATTCCAGACATGGGGATGCAGAGGGTAGTTCTTTTTATGAGGGCAGCATACCGGCTGTGGAATTTTTTGCCCCGAAGTCCATTGATTTTACCCATAGCCACTATATCTGTATTGATGGGCTATATTACGCTTACCTGATGGTGCCATCGGATGGATACAGGAGCCAGGTGCCTGCAGGGTGGCTGAGCCTGATGGTGAATGCCGGGGACGGGATTGACCTGGACATGTTCCTCAGCAGGCAGCCAAAGGAGCTGATCATCCAGAAGGTGGGCCAGCAGCTGCGCATCAACCGTTCCAAGATAAAGGATGCCAGCGACACCAACACGGACTTTGACGATATCGACAGCGCCATCCGAAGCGGCTACTTCCTGAAGGAGGGGCTTGCCAATAACGAGGACTTCTATTACATGAACTTACTGATTACGGTCACTGCATCCACGGTGGATGACCTGGAGTGGAAAGTGAACGAGATGAAGAAGCTCCTGCTGTCCCAGGACATGCGGGCCAGTTCCTGCCATTTCCGGGAGGAGCAGGCGTTCCTTTCCACGCTGCCGCTTGTCTCTATGGAAAAGAAGCTGTATGGGCGCACGAAGCGGAACCTCCTGACCGGGGGCGCTGCGGGCTGTTACCCCTTTACCAGTTATGAGATGTGTGACGACAACGGCATCCTGTTGGGTGTGAATAAATATAACAGCTCCCTGATCATTGTGGACATCTTCAATTCTGCGGTCTACAAGAATGCCAACATGGCGATCCTGGGCACCAGCGGGGCGGGGAAGACCTTTACCATGCAGCTGATGGCCCTGCGGATGCGGCGCAAGGGGATCCCCATCTTCATTATTGCGCCGCTGAAAGGGCACGAGTTCCACCGGGCCTGCGCCAACGTGGGAGGGGAGTTCATCCAGGTATCCCCGGCCAGCCCCCACTGCATCAATGTGATGGAGATAAGGCAGGTAGACCGTTCCGTGAGCGCGCTCCTGGACGGGCCGGACATCGCCCTTTCCGAACTGGCGGAGAAGATCCAGCGGCTCCATATCTTCTTCAGCCTGCTGATTCCGGACATGACCCATGAGGAGCGGCAGCTCCTGGACGAGGCCATGATACATACCTACAATGCAAAGGGCATCACCCATGACAACGAGTCCCTGGCAGACCCGGATTGTCCGGGAAGGTACCGCGAGATGCCGGTGCTGGGTGACCTGTACCGGGTGCTGAAGGAGTCGCCGGATACCCAGCGGCTTGCCAACATACTGAACCGTCTGGTGAACGGCTCCGCCAGTACCTTTAACCAGCAGACGAATGTCTCCCTGCAGAATAAGTATACGGTGCTGGACATCTCATCCCTGACCGGTGACCTGCTGACGGTGGGGATGTTTGTGGCTTTGGATTTCGTCTGGGACAGGGCGAAGGAGGACCGTACCGAGGAGAAGACCATCTTCATAGATGAATGCTGGCAGCTGCTTTCCGGCGCAGGTGCAACGGGTACACGGCTTGCGGGTGATTTTGTCCTGGAGATTTTCAAGACCATCCGGGGGTACGGCGGCTCTGCGGTCTGTGCCAGCCAGGATTTGAATGACTTCTTTAACCTGGACGGCGGGCGGTTCGGAAAAGGTATCATCAACAACTCGAAGACGAAGATTATCCTGAACCTGGAGGACGAAGAGGCGGTGCGGGTACAGGACGCCCTGCACCTGTCGGATGCGGAGGTCATGGAGATTACCCATTTTGAGCGTGGGAACGGGCTGATCAGCACCAATAGCAACAATATCATGGTGGAGTTCAAGGCAAGCCCCCTGGAGAAGGAGCTGATCACCACGGACAGGAGAGAACTGAAAGAGCTGGTGGAGAGGATGCGGCAGGGAGACGGGGCAGGGATGGAATGAAGCTTCCTGGCCCGGACAGGCCGGAACCAGAATGATGCCAGTATGCGCAGGATTTCGTTATTAAGCGCCAAAGGCAGTTCTATCGGGAAGCATTCCAGAAGAGGTGAAAGCAGACCTGTTTTGCTTCAGGATTGGAGAGGCATTCATTCAGATACGGGGGGCTGCTACTGGAAAGTTCGGGAAGCGAAGGTACATGGGCAGCACATATAGAAATAGTAAAGATTTAGACGTTGGGGTCTGGAGGGGGAGGTGATGCCATTGAGAACCAGGGCAGAGATTTATGGGAAGGAGGCTGCGGCGCTGCTTCAGGAGGTTTCCTTATATCCGGGAATCCGGGAGGGGCAGCTTAGTGCCTTCCATCCCGGAAAGGAGGGTACGGTAAACAACCTGCTTGCCCATTTGAAAAGGCAGGGGCGTATTGCTGAGGCGGAGGACGGGGGATTTTACCCTTATGGGGAGTGTCCCCGGGCTCCTGACAGCGGCATGGTGCGGGCGGTGTGGGTCCTGCTGGATTTCATGGACAGGGTGGAGTTCCATTCGTCCGGGGACTTCCCGGTGAAGATTGTGTTCTTTTCCAATGGGGAGATGTATGAGATTGTCCATGTGGCGGAGGGGCAGGAGGCCCTTGTGTCCCATGCCATGGGGCGGTGCCGGGAGGATGGGAGCCGCCGTATCGTGCTGGTAGACGTGCCGGGGCAGATTCCCATGTTGGACTTCCCGGGGATAACCGGGTTCTGTACCGTGGATCCGGCGGGGGATGTGAGCTATTACAGGAAGGGATGA
>CAJUGL010000008.1:0-21580 GCA_910586515.1 uncultured Acetatifactor sp. | reverse complement strand
TATAAAGGACAGAAGCAGACGGCTCCTATAGCCGGAAACATATTTTATCAGGAAAGACTGGAGGGATATATTTTGGACAGAAAAATCATTTCACGCAGGATTGCGGATATCCAGAACAACATGCGGCGCCTGAACAGCAGCATCTGCGCCATGGATTCCGTGGACATACAGCGGTATCCGGAAAACTACGAGACCATGTCAACGGAGGCAGCGCTGCGTGCGGAGGGAATCGCCTGCCAGCTGCGGAACCTTTTGTATGCGTCCACCGGCGTGCCCAGGGCGGAATACCTTGTGAAGGCGGCGGAAGTCCACGGCATTGAAGTGGGATATGAGGAAGGCATCTTCCGGGTGGCGCTGCCGCGGCTGCTCCCCAAAAAGAAGATACGCCAGAGCGGGATATTCCTGCTTGACCCGCTCCATGCGGCATTGGGGCAGTATGGGGAGGAGAACCCCCTGCCCAGGTTCCGGGAATGCGTGGTGTGCGTGTCCCATGTGTATGACCATGAGCTGCCGGACTGGCGCATCCGGGACTACGACAACCAGCAACAGAAGCAGATTCTGGATGTGATTGCGCTTTATGTGATGGCGGACGACAGCGGCCTGCTTTGTGATGCGTACAACACCACGGAACTGGGGGACAAGGACGGCACCAATGTCTATATCATGGAGAAGAACCGCTTTGCCGGATGGCTTGCGGACAGGGAAAAGCAGGTAAAATCCATATCAGATTTTTGACGGTTTTGCAGATTTTTTACATCATGTGCCCTGAAATGGCGGGAATGCCGGAAACAGGGCGGTG
Source organism: uncultured Acetatifactor sp. (assembly GCA_910586515.1). Classification (GTDB taxonomy): domain Bacteria; phylum Bacillota; class Clostridia; order Lachnospirales; family Lachnospiraceae; genus Acetatifactor. The sequence continues at coordinate 20,781 of CAJUGL010000008.1, read as the reverse complement.
CCGGAGAGGCATGGCGGCTGAGCTTACCCAAGTCTTTAGCCGCCACGGTAAAAAGCGTGGAGGAGGTGGTGCGTCTGGCGGACAGGAAAGTGCTTCCCGGGCAGGAGACTTTGGGCTATCATCTGCTGGCATTGACCGCTGTGTGCGGTGAGTTCCCGGCTGGTCTGATGGGGCGTCTTCCCGGGAGCGAAAGTTACAAAAGCACGGTCATATGGATGCTGAAGAAGGAAAAGCTCCTGCGGACTTATTACCAGGACGGACTCCGTGGCTATCGTCTGGGGAGGAGGGCGAAAAGGCTCCTGCTGGAGGAAGAACCGGAGAGGTTCGCTTTCCACCTGACGGGGAAAGGGGACACGAACATGCTGAAGAGCGAGGTGCGAAGGCGGCTGCGGCTGCACAGGATTGCGGGTTCTTATGTGGCTATGGGGAATGCGGGGGTGGCGGTGTTCCGGGATGAGAAGCCCCATGTGTTTGCGGAAGGGGAGGCCCGGGCTCCCTGCCCTGAGGGTGCGGCGTTCTACAGTTCCCGGGAGGTGAAGGAGATGGGCATAGATACGGTCAAGATACGCAGCTCCCGGATGACGGGGGTGCTGCTCGCCCCGTCCGGGGTCTTCCTTGTGTACAATGGCGGGCCCTGCGGTGCGAAATGGGACTACCGGGCAGAGCAGAGGGCGCAGACGTTTCTTAAGATGGTATTGTGCTGCCAGCGCTTACCGGACAGGTATGGGGGCATGGAAGTTTCAGGGCTTTTGTTTGGGGACGGGATGGAGCCTTTCTGCAGCATCCTTACGGACGGGGACAGCCAGACACGCTGCTTTTTCCTGCTGGATGGGAACTATGGGCATTTCTATTACCTGACCAATGACCACCAGGGCGATGTGCTGCTGAGGCTGCTGTGCGATGCCGGGCGTAATGCGGAACTGGACAGGATTTTGATGCAGGGGCTGCATGAGCGGGACGGGGGACTTACCGTGGAGAATGATGCCGTGGACGAAAATGGTGACCCTGTACTGTTCGGGTATTTTTTGGATATCCCCCGTATCAACCGGTTCTGTACGGCGCTGCAGCTGCAGGACAGGCGGGGGACCATCATCTGTTTTGATTTCCAGAAAGAGGCACTGGCCTATTTCTGCGGCGGGCAGGTGGAGCTTTCCGCAATCAGTTTTGAAAAATTTGAAAGGAGGTTCTTCCCATAGACAAGAGGAAATTAATGAAAGGGCTGGTGGTTGCGCCCATAGCGGTGGCTGCCATCCTGTATGTGGGCGGCTACCTGGCCCAGTTCATCGGAAATTATGCCCTGTGGAAGGAGGGCGGGGGGAGCCCGGGGGACGGCACCGCCCCCTTGATGGCATCCCCGAAGATTGCAGCCTGTTTCCAGGCGGCGTTGCGTCCGCCCTATGGCATTTATGGGATATTTATCTGCATCGGGCTCCTTGCGGTGCTGCTCCTGCTGGTCATGCGGATTGGCTACAGCGATGCCGGGGAGTATGACGAGGACAGGAACTTCACCTATTCCGCCAGGGGGACATACGGCACTTCCGGGTGGATGGGACGGAAGGAGATGGAGGGCGTGCTTGACCTGGTTGGCGACCTGCGGCGCTGCAGGGGAATCGTGCTGGGGATGCTGGACAGGAAGTTTGTCTGTGTGCCGGAGAGGACCCGGCTCAACAGCAACCTTGCGGTCTACGGCGCAAGCGGCAGCATGAAGACCAGGTCTTTCTGCATGAACCGTATCCTGCAGGGAGTTTCCAGGGGGGAGTCGCTCATCATTTGTGACCCGAAAAGTGAGCTGTATGAGAAGTCCAGCGAGTACCTGCGGGACAAGGGGTATGTGGTGAAGGTGTTCAATCTTGTGAACCCGGAGAATTCAGATTCCTGGAACTGCCTTGCGGAGGTAGAGGGGCAGGAACTGATGGCACAGCTGTTTGTGGATGTCATCATCCGCAACACGAAAGGGGACAGTAAAGGGGATCATTTTTGGGATTCGGCTGAGATGAACTTACTTAAGGCATTGGTTCTGTATGTTGACAAGGGGTATCCGGAGGAGAGCCGGAACATGGGGCAGGTCTACCAGCTGCTTACCCTGAATTCCGAGACGGCGCTGAACAGCCTGTTTGACGTGCTGCCCGCGACCCATCCGGCGAAGGCCCCTTACAGCCTGTTCAAACAGGCATCAGATTCGGTGCGCAGCGGCGTGGTGATTGGGCTGGGGAGCCGCCTGCAGGTGTTCCAGTCGGAGCTGATCAGGAAGATTACGGCACGGGATGAGATCGACCTGGAGCTGCCGGGGCAGGAGCCGTGCGCTTACTTCCTGGTGACCAGCGACCAGGACAGCACCTTTGACTTCCTTGCGTCCCTGTTCCTGTCATTCGTGTTCATCAAGCTGGTACGGTATGCGGATAAGAACTGCGAGGGCGGAAAGCTTTCGGTGCCGGTCCATGTGCTGGGGGAGGAACTGACCGCCTGTGGCACCATCCCCGATCTGTCCCGGCGCCTGAGCGTGATCCGTTCCCGGAACATCTCCATGTCCTGCGTGTTCCAGAACCTTGCGGGGCTGCAGAACCGGTACCCGCAGAACCTCTGGCAGGAGATTCTGGGGAATGCGGACGTGCAGCTTTTCCTGGGGTGTACGGATCCGCTGACGGCGGAGTTTGTCTCCTCCCGAACCGGGCTTGCCAGCGTGGCGGTCTCCAGCAGGTCGAAGCAGCTGGGGACGTGGCGGATCTCCAACTATACGCCGGAGTTCCGGGAGACCAGCGGCGTGGGGAAGCGGCCCGTGCTGACTCCAGACGAGGTGCTGCGGCTGCCCATCGACAAGGCACTGGTCATCATCCGGGGGAAAAAGACCCTGAAGGTGGACAAGATGGACTACTCGAAGCATCCGGATTATCCGCTGCTGCGCTCCTGCAAGGCATCTGCCCATGTGCCGGAGTGGCGGCGGATGGAGATGGAGGCAGAGGGGAAGAGAGCAGGGACACGGAAAGAAGAGCCACAGAAGAAAATGGAGACACAGAACCGGGCGGGGACGCAGAAGACAGCAGCACAGAAGACAACAGTGCAGAAAGGTGCAGAGCCACAGAAGAACAAGGTGCAGAATGCCAGGGAGGAAAAAGCAGGGACACGGAAAGCGGAGGACAGGCAGACTCTCCCTGAGGGTGGAGCAGGGGCAGTGCCGCAGGATCTGGGAAAGGAGGCAAAGGCGGCACCCAGAACAGCATCAAAAGCATCACCCAAAGCATCGGCTAAGAATGCAGCAGGACAGACAGCGGAGAAAAAAGCATCAGGGGATGCAGTTACAGAGGGTACAATTCCGGAGGGTGCAGCTCCGGGGAAAGAGAGCAGAACCACGGGCAGGCAGAAACCGAAGACAGAGCCTGGCACAAAAACAGGATCAGCACAGCCTGCCGGGGTAGTGCTTACAGATAAGGATTCTATTATGTTGTAGGCATCTGAGTGTACCGAAGAGGATGGCAGGCCCGGTAAGGGCTTGGTTCACGGGACATATGGGCTCCGGCCCGCCATGGTGTATCGTGCTTAAAAATACAGTCTTGTTGAAGACAGCAAAATCCTGATTCCAGATTGCTGCAATCAGGGGATGACAAAAACGTAAACCAAAATCAATGTTTCAAAGAAAGAGAGGCAGATATATGGGCAGAAAAAAAGAAATAGTGGAAGTGGATAAGCTGGCAGTGGAAACAACAGGCGTTAAAGATGCTTTCATGGAAGACACGACACAGCAGGAAGAATTTGGCTACAGGGAAGAGGGGATGGATCCTGATATGGAATCCGGTGGAGAAGAGCCTGGGGATGTGGCTGACGATATAGATAATCCCGGGGAGGATGCTTTGCCAGATTATATGGAAGAGGAAAATGCTCTGATGGAATCCCCAGAGGATGCAGAGGAGGAAATGCCTGGAAGGGAACAGCTGGATGAATCCGGAGAGCAGCAGGACATGGACGGAAAGGACATTTATGAAAACGGGGAAGAGGAGGAGACAGCTGTGATGGAGGAGGCTGGTAGCCTGGCGGAAAACGCCATAGGATCGGAAGATGTCCCTGCGGAGACAGCTGCTGAAGAACCTGTTCCGGCAAAACCTAAGCGCAGTTCCCGTAAAAAGAAAGCAGTATCCGATAAAGCAGAAAACGAAGCGGAGACCACAGGGGAGCCGGACGATGCGGGGGTAGAGGTACAGCCAGAGATGGAAGTACAGCCGGAGACAGTACCGGAAGAGGGGTTGCTGGAGGAAACACTTCTGTCGGCAGAAGAAAGCGATTCGGAGATAGCGGAAGACTTTTCGGATATGGATGCAGATAATGGCGGTACACTGACTTTGGATTCAGAGAACCCGGAAGAGGCGGATGAGTGGGATGAAGCATACGATGAAACAGAAGGGGAAAGCGTAACGGGAACTGCAGAGGTGGCTGTAGAAGAAACTGTAGATGAAGCTTCGGCTGTGGCGAAAAGGGAAGCGCCACCCAGCACTGTTTCAGAAAAAAGCCCGGCAGACCCTGCGCCCCGCCGTACCACTGGTGGGAAAAGGGCAGAAGCACCCGTGTTGACACTGGAAGCCCGTGGGGAAGTGGAGACGGAGGAGAGCCGGGAGGACGTAATCTGGCATGAGATCCACAATGCCTACCGCACCAGAAGAATCCTGACCGGGCAGCTTGGCGGCATAGAGCAGACGGACAACGGCAAGACCATCGCCATCGTGGACTATAAGGGGTTCCGGATTGTCATCCCCCTGAAGGAGATGATGATCAACGTGGGACGCAGCCCCTCCGGGCAGGAGTATGCGGAGCTGATGCTGCGGCAGAACAAGATCCTGGGGAACATGCTGGGGGCGGAGATCGACTTCATTGTGAAGGGCATCGACTCCAAAGCCAGGAGCGTGGTGGCCAGCCGCAGGGAGGCCATGCTGAAGAAGCGCCAGATCTTCTATCTGGATACGGATGCCTTGGGGATGTACCGTGTCCATGAGGGGCGCATCGTGCAGGCCCGTGTCATTGCGGTGGCGGAGAAGGTGCTTCGGGTGGAGGTCTTCGGGGTGGAATGCTCCATCATGGCCCGTGACCTTGCCTGGGACTGGATTGGGGATGCACATGAGCGGTTCTCCGTGGGGGATCAGGTTCTGGTGAGGGTCTTAAGCGTGCGCCGGGACAGCCTGGAGGAGATTGCGGTCAAGGCGGACATCAAGAGCGTGTCCCAGAACACGAGCCATGACAACCTGAAAAAATGCCGCATCCAGAGCAAGTATGCGGGGAAGGTGACGGATGTGCATAAGGGAGTGGTGTATATCCGGCTGTCCAATGGGGTGAATGCGGTGGCGCATTCCTGCTTTGATTACCGGACTCCCGGAAAGAAGGATGATGTAAGCTTTGCGGTGACGCGGCTGGATGAAGAGCGCGGGGTGGCTGTGGGGATAATTACCCGCGTGATCCGCAGAAACTTGTAGGCAGAAATAGTAAAAGTACAGGTTGTTAATTGACAAATGAGTTTGACATAATAACAAATAGATTGCCAAAATAACAAATAGTTTGACAGTTTACCAGGTCATAGATAAATAGGTGAAAGGCGGAGAGGCAGGTTAACGCCAGTTTTTATGATACGTGGTTTTGTCAAACTATTTGTAATTGATATTATCTGGAATTTAACGAAGAGTCGAGGCGGTTCATTTTCCAATGGACAAATTGTCAATCCATTTGTCACAGACTAAGCAAAAAAGTGTTTAATTATCAAACATATTTGTAACTGAACAGTTACAGCGTTCCGCAGAAGTCCTTACATTGTATTCTAGCTTCCACTCTCTGCTGCTGCGCGGCGAGTCATTGAAAAGCCTCGGATTGTCCTTTATGGCAAGGTGTACAGTTCTGACATATTTAACATCAGAGCATGGATTTTCACAGGTACAGGTCACATTGCCACTGGCAAAGCTGATTTTTGGGCATTTGAATTCTGTCCTTCCTTTGGCGGATTCCGTGCTGTCCCTGCGCATGGCATGGCCTTCCCGGCATACAGGGACACCGTCATCATTGATGGTAAAGGCATCCTTGTATACAGGTGGACGTCCCCTGTCGGCATTGAGATCAATGAATGGAATGCTCTTATGTTTACGGCAGTATTCATAATAAGGCATGGTGTCATGTGCAGAGTCCAGGAGGAGCTTTGTGACTTTCGCTTCGAGAGGAACTGTTTCATGTAGAATCAGTTATAAAGGAAACTGATGGAGTCATGCTTGGACGCAGAGCCGAGGAAAGGGAATACAGGCAGGTCATTTTCTGAATCAGCGGCGGTGAGCATGTACAGGTCATAGCTGAAATACCAGCATTCTTGGTGGGAATCCCGATGTTACAGTCAGGCCGTCTGTAGATATGGTCGTAGCTACAGTCCCTGATTCCCTTTCGAGGCAGAGGCAAGTATGTTTTTTACGCTCCTTTGCGGCAGTGTAGACAGTATTTATGAAGCTGTGCCAGGACACGGTTCTGGTAGGCGGAATGCCCGCCGGAATTATAAGGGTTCATAAAAGTGCCCCCAATCAAAAAGTCTGCACCGGCTGAGGCCGGAATGAATTATCTTCATAATTAAGGGCGCGAAGCGCCGCATTTTTTGCGATTTGTCAATAGCTTTTTGAAAAAAGTGGGAGAATTTATAAAAATGGGGTCTGGAATCGCATAAAATAAGGATTGGAGATTCCGAGAGTATATTTTATTTAAAGGAGGAACTGCAAAAAAGCTTTTGGATTTTTCTTGTGGTCTGCCTGTTTGTTTTGCCACGTTTGCTTTTAAGGGTAGGGATGTGGATTCCCTTTCTCGAATGAATGTGAAAGCAAAGTAACCGTTTATGCTCTATAACGAACCATTTATGCAAAGTGTATTGTTTGTTGGATGAATACATGATATTAATAAATAAGGCGTTAGTCAACATATGTGTTGGTACGGTTCGGAAGTGCCATAAACACGGAATCCCGATATAACAAAAATCCGGAAACCAACCTGGTTATTGACTAACACCATAAATAACTTAGATATTTAGAAAAATACTGTGTATCATAAATAGTTACTTATAGTTCTAGTTCTCAAGAGCATTTGGTTGAACTTTTGAACATCAATATATAAATAAAGAAGATACCTTATATTATTATAAATATATTACAGGAGAAATAAGTGATTAAGAAAAGAGTTTGTAAATTATGTAAATCTGAAACTCTAGAAAAAGAATTGGATAAGAATTATTTTATTTGTCCATATTGTGGAAATTATATGTCTTATTATGGAAGAAAGCGTATTTTGGCTTTAGCTGATAAAGGTACATTTAATGAATGGGATACAAGTGTTGAATTATCTGCTTTAATAAATAATAAGGAATATATTGAGCAGATGAAAAAGATATCTCATAAGTATGAAGAAAATGATGCAATCTGTACAGGTGAGATAGATATTGACGGAATGCATGTTGCTATAGCAGCAATGGATATTAGATTCATGATGGCAAGTATGGGATATATAGTTGGAGAAAAAATAACATTGATGTTTGAACGTGCAACACAAAAGCAAATACCTGTACTAATTTTTTGCTGTTCTGGAGGGGCTCGCGTGCAAGAAGGAATAGTTTCACTTTTGCAGATGGGTAAAACTGTGGCTGCTGTAAAAAAACATAGTGAAGCGGGGCTGTTGTATATTTCTGTATTGACTAATCCTACAATGGGAGGGGTTTTAGCGAGTTTTGCATTGTCAGCAGATATTGTTTTGGCAGAAAAGGGAGCGATGATAGGATTTGCTGGAGCTAGGGTAGTGGAACAAAATATTGGTATTGATTCGTTTAAAAATTACCAAACAGCTGAGTTTCAGAAAGAGTGTGGTTGTATTGATAAAATTATTGCTAGAGATGAGGTAAAAAGTTATATTTCTCGAATAATTAGTCAACATAAAAATATTGGGAAAGGAGTTTGCTGGTCTAACCAAAAGTTTATTATTCAAAGCGTAAATAAGCAAATGAAAAAATATGACAAATGGGAAAAGGTAAAATTGGCACGTATGATAGAACGCCCATCAAGTTTAGATTATATAAAAGAAATATTTGATGAATTTATAGAATTACATGGAGACAGAATATCGGGAGATGACGAATCAATTGTTGGCGGGATAGCATATTTTCATGGATACCCAGTAACCGTTATTGGGCAAGAAAAGGGAAAAAAATCTCTGAATGAGGCGATTCGGCGAAATTGGGGGATGACATCACCGATCGGGTTTAGAAAATCGTTAAGGTTAATGAAACAAGCAGAAAAATTTCAGAGACCAATAATATGTTTTATAGATACTATTGGGGCGGCATGTGGTATAGATGCTGAGACTAAAGGACAAGCTGCAAGTATTGCACATAATTTATATGAAATGTTATCTATAAAGGTTCCTATTTTGGCTATAATAGTGGGAGAAGGAGCGAGTGGTGGTGCATTAGCATTGGCAATTGCTAATGAAGTGTGGATGCTTGAAAATTCTATATATTCTGTTGTAACACCTGAGTCTTACGCAAGTATTATATGGAAAGATAATTCGAGAGCATATGATGCAGCACAGGCTATGACATTTGAAGCAAAGGAATTACTATGTTCAGGTATCATAGATAGAGTCATTAAAGAAGATGAGATTGCTAGTATTCATAATATTGAAAAAATATGCAGTGAAGTTGATAGCGAGATTTATCAATTTATTATGAAATATAGTAGAAGGGGAGAAGAAGCAATAGTTAACCAAAGATATAATAAGTTTAGAAATTTTTAGTGTAAAAATAGTATCTGTATATTTAGAAATAGTAGATTGCACTGAACATTAGGTATTAGTCAACATGTTTGTTGGTATGGCTTAGAAGTGCCATAAATAACACCCCCTTTATTGGCTAATGACAAAGTTTTGTAATACATATGAAAGTCGGAGGAATGTATGAAATTGAAAGTTGGAAAATTTGTAAATTGGGAAGAATATCAAGATTATGTAGTTATTACTAATTTATTAGAAGGAAATATAGTAAAAATAAAAGGTAGTTTTAATGAAGAAATAAAAAGGCTTCTTTCGACAGGGATATATGATGGTGTTGACCTAAAAGTGATTGATGTATTGAACGAAAATAATATATTGATTGATAATGATGTGGATGAGGATGAATTGCTAGATGATAAATATTATGAGGCAACATATGGAAACAGTGAGTTGAATCTAGTAATTTATCCAACAGTAGCTTGTAATTTGAGATGCAAATACTGTTGGGAAAACCATGAGAGTCAATTTATGCCTACTGAAGTTAGAGATAGTATTCTTAAATATTTAAAAAGGGAAGCGCGGTATTATAAACGAGTATATATTAGTTGGTTTGGTGGTGAACCGTTACTGGATAAAGATTTTTTATTAGACTTCATGCAGGAAATAAAGAATATATGTAGGATGGAAAAAACACCACTTGTATCAAATATAACAACAAATGGATACAATCTTGATATTAACACGTTTACTTCATTGGTAAGGGCTAATTTATTGTATTATCAGATAACATTGGATGGAACCGAAGATATACATAATTTTTATCGTCCGCATGTGGATAGCCGATGCAATTCTTACAAAACAATAATGAATAATTTGAATGATATTAGACGATCGAATTTAAAGTATTTCCATATAAGTATTAGGGTAAATATTTCTCGGGAATTATTAGCAAACCTTGACGATTTTTTGAAAGTGCTTAAAGAAAATTTTGGAAATGACAAAAGGTTTTCGATTATTTGGCATCCTATTGAGGACTGGGGAGGAATGGATAATGCAGGAAAAGATATAGTTACAAATGATGTTTGGGGTATTATCGAAGATCTTAATAAGAAATCATATGAACTTTTATTAAGACCCTTTATACATAAGCCTAAATTTGAAGATGTGTTATGCTGTGCTTGTAAGAATAATGCTTATATTATAAATGTAGATGGATCGGTGGCAAAATGTACTCTTTGTAATGATATTGCAAAAGAAAATAAAACCCTTCAACATAATACCAATATAATAGGTTATCTTGAGCCAAGCGGAAAATTAATGTTAAATAAATATAAAAAAGCAAAGTGGACCGTAAGGGCGCAAATTGATGAGCAATGTAAATCGTGTTCAATGTTGCCTATTTGTTTAAAAGCTACTTGTCCCCATGTTAAAAAGTTTTCTGAAAATAATTTAGAAAAGTGTGAGATTAGCAAAGATAATTATAGATTAACATTGAGGGAATTAATTGATGAGGCAAAAGAAATAGAATTATGGTAAATGAAGGGTATAATTTGGTGGGGATGGATGAGAATACAATGGTAAGGGCTTTGCCTTTTGTAATTAAAGCAAACTAATGCTCAGGACTAAGATTAGTACACCTCTCCTGATTTATTAGTATTAATATGAATTTCGTGAAAATAAGGAAAATACATAACTAAGTAGGGAGTAAAAATGGATAGAGATTATATTGAAAATCGGATGAAGGATATAATTGAAAGAAATGGTCTTTTTATTTCAGATGATACAGAGGAGCTGGAATTTGACTCAATCCAGTTTATAACAATTGTTATTGATATTGAGGAAGAATTTCATATTGAGTTTACTGAAGATAATTTGAGGATAGATAAAACTTTAACATTAGGTGATTTTTGTGATGTGGTTGTTTCATTAATTGCATGAAATTGTTTTAAGGAGAGTTAGTCTTAAGGCAATCCTTAAAATGGTTTTATAGAATAAACTAAAAGGAGGTGATTTAATGCGCAAGAAGTTAAAGAAAGTTAAAAAACCGGTTAATTGTGTTTTGTTTTACAAGGAGCAGGGTATCTCGTGCTGCCATTCCGGTAAGTAGTAATGTTACAAGATGTCTGTTCTCAATACTAATGCGTTGTACATGGGAATAAGATGTCAGCCAATATAGCTTTCTGGTAGTTAAACTGTAATAAAAGAGTTTATAGTATTAATGATACTGGATATGCTATATTGGCGCAATAATATTTGATTATAATTATGATATGCTCAGCTATGTTGGAAATAATAACCTTCTTTTGGCTTTCTGGGGTTTTATCCAAGTAGTATACGAAAAATTGGTTTGGGAAGTTGTTTCATACAAACCTTATTAATCTTCGCAATCACTGATAGAGAATTAAACAAGACACCTATGAATGCTTGCGTACCGAAACGCGAACGAAGTAGTGAATGTGCAGCTTCTTGATAAAGGAATGCAGATTGTCACTATTCATAGATGCTATTTATGATATGTTAACAGATGGTCGAGTTATTCTAGGGGAACCGACAGGTACTGGATCCTGCTGTCCTTTAAAACCGGGAAGGACAGCAGGATGCTTACCATACAATGGCTGTTCAGGTAATTGGAACCATTATGTGTGGCATGGTCAAAGAGTTTTGAGCAGAGTTCAAATTTTTTGCCGAACTTCTCTACCATGGTGTCATCAATGGACAGGAGCAGCGGCTGCGCTTCAAGAGAATCTGGAACTACGCCCATCGCTTTGGAAACAGTAGTATCACTCCAGCGGGAATGGTCACAGTTATCTGTCCTGAGTGTGTAATAATACGCATTCAGCGATGTATCGGCAAGCTTGGACAGCACATGGCCTGCAAACCGGACAGAGCGGAAGGTATCCAGCGTGAGTATTGTTACCACCAAAAGGAACAGGTTCCTTGCGGTCGGTTTTGTGGCATCAGAAAAATATTCACGAAAGTAAGTATTCAGTCTATCCAAAATGGAGTTTTTCAAGTATAGTTTGATAGTTCCTGTATGGGGGCTTTTTCAGAAAGGTGGTTATAACTTTGACTATAGTTATTATAGATACCGGATTAAATATTAAGCATGAATACTTCATGGAGTATAGGGACAGATTTGTGGATAATTATGTATACTCTAAACAAGAAGTGTATAAAATTGAGTCGTTGAATGATTTATATGATACATGTGGTCATGGAACAGCAGTTAATGCTCTTTTATGTAAATATAGTATTCATACCGATATAGTAAATATTATAGTAAAGGATTATGAAGAATTTTGTAGTGACGATTTACAGACAATTTTGAAATATATAAATAAGAATATTAAATGTAACTTAATTCAATTAAGCTGTGGTATTTGTGAATGTTATGATATTAATGCATTATATTTATGTTGTAAAGATTTATTTAATAGAGGAGTGTATATTATATCTGCATTAGATAATACCGGGTGCATTTCGTATCCAGCTGCTTTTGATATTGTTTTAGGAATTGATTTTGATAATATATATAGTCGTATTGAGGAATATGATTATTATGAAAATAGTGAGGTTAATATTAGAGGAGGCTATACAAAGTACCATTTACCAAGTTATAAAGATAACACTTATGAATATTGTGATGGAACAAGTTTTCTTTCAGTTTATTTTACTGCATTAATAGCAGAAGAGTTTTTGAGGTACGACAAGTTTTCTTTTATGCAAATATGTAATTTCTTGAAGGTAAAATCTCGGAATATTTATCGAGACAAAAAAGCTAAAAATGAAAATGAATTATTTAGTATAAAAAGAGCTATAGTATTCCCGTTTAACAAAGAAGTACATAGTTTGTTGAGATATAAATGTATGTTAGATTTTGAAATAGTAAAAGTTTTAGATAGTAAATATTCAGGAAATGTAAATAGAAGTATAGGAGAAATATTAAATATTGATACGGAAAATATGTTAATTGAAAGTGTCGAGAGTTTAGATTGGAATTATAACTTCGATACGGTAATTTTAGGACATCTAGAAAAAATAGAGCAGATAACGAAAAAAAATTATTTTGAGAGAATCATAAAAAAATGTAGTGCGTATAAAAAGCAAATCTATATAATGGATAATATATCCAGAAAGGAGAGACAACTGTTATTTCAGCTAATGCCCAAGAGGCAGATATATAATTACTGTATCAATAAAGCACATATAAAAAAGTATAATAAGGATAAATTATTTAGATTTGGTAGGCCAGTATTAGCAATATTGGGTACCAGTCGGCGGCAAGGGAAATTTACATTACAATTAGAACTCAGAAAAAGATTTATAGAAAGTGGATATCAAGTAGGACAATTAGGAACAGAGCCAACATCAAAACTTTTTCATTTTGATAAAATGGCACCAATAGGATATAATGCTTCGGTTCATTTAGATTCGGACGATTTAGTATATTATTTAAATTCGAGTGTTCATGAAATTGAAATGATGGAACCAGATATAATTATTGTAGGTAATCAATCACAGACTTTAAATTCTTTTTGGGGAAATCAAAAAATGTACCCTTATGAGCAATTTTTGTTTTTATTAGCAACAAATCCAGACGCATATATTCTGTGTGTTAATGTAGATGATCCAGTGGATTATGTAAGTCGCACTATCAATTATATTGAAAGTATTACGTGCGCTAAAAATGTTGGTTTAGTTATATTTCCAGTATGTAAAAAAGGCAATGATATTGTTGTATATAATGAAAATAAGATAGAGGACATTGAGCTATTAAAATATAAAAAAAATTTTGAAAAGTGTTTAGAGAAAAATATATATATTTTAGGAAATGATCAATCGATAGATGAATTGTATGAACACTGCATAGAGGTTTTTTCCGAAGATCCTAATAATTAAAAATATTGACTTTCAATTAAAGCATTGACTGTCTGCTATATATAATAAAAGAAGAGGAGAAATGGTGTTTTCACAATGATTAGCGCAGAATTAAATGAGTATTCATGCAAAATAAGTAAAGAATTAGGGCTGAGAGGTGGATATTGCATTGGCTTAGTTAAGGATGGTCAAGTTGAAGACATATTGTGTGCAGGATTTTGTGATGAAGAACAAAAGTCTAACATAAACAAAAGAACAAGTTTTCCTTTTTCATGTAATACAAAAATGTTAACAGCATTGTTGGCATATGATTTAGCGGATATTGATTTTCCGGTTAGCTCATTGTGCAAAATAAAATTTAGTAATAACTATATAACAAAAAATATTACACTTCGGGATTTGTTATGTCACCGCTCAGGTATATGTCCCAATACGTTATGGACATACCTTACTTTAGAGCAAGATGTAGAGGATACAATTGGGGTGCTTCCTATGCTAAAGGCAGAGTCATTCAGATCAAAATACATATATTCTAACTATACATATTCTATAGTTGGGTACATTTTGGAAAAACTGTGTAAAATGAATTTTAAAGATTTACTTAATGTTGAATTAGCTGATAAAGTTGGGATTGGAAAATTTAATTTCTATGAAAAAGATAATGAATTGAATAAAAGTAATATTTTAGCAAAACCCTTTTTTAGAAATAAAAAAGAATATGATGAAGGTGAGTTATTAAATGTCTATGCATTAAATCCTGCATCAGGCCTAATTGTTACTATAGAGGAAGCTTTAGGGATAATGATATATATGCTTGAATTAAGCAAAAATGGCAAGTATAAGCGATTTTTTTCACCAAATATTATTAGTAATGATATGAAATATTATAAAGAAACTGGTTACGAAAAATATGCGCTTGGACTTTACCATAAGGAAGTATATGGTTATGAGGCTTATTATCATTTAGGGTACATAGTTGGCTACTCAAGTTTTGTGGGTTTTGTTCCAGAAATTAATTGTGGTATTGTAGTATTATGTAATAATGAGAAGACTGTGTTTCCTAGAATAATAGCATATAAAGCACTGGAAATGTATTGTGAGATTAAGGAAACTAATTGGAAAAGTCGGTTATTAAAGGAACAAATGTGGGGCGAGTATGCGAGAAGAACATTTGAGAATAAAATTGTAAATTTAGATGATAAAAGGTCTGCTAAAAAGTATAAAATTCATATTAGTAAATATGGGTTAGTCGGTGAAATAGATTTGGAAAAAATGTTAATTCAAATTAATAATCATTCATATCATTTATTACCAATTCATGAAAAGCAGTATTATACATATATAAAGGAATTGAATGATTATTTGATTTTATCATTAGATGAACGTTTATCTATGTTTGGTACAAATATGATTGATCGCTTAATTTTTTAAAGTAAAGTTAAGGGAGTGTTAATTAAGAGTATATGGTGTTGGAAGGGTGAAATATAAGTATGAAAAGAAAATATCATAAATATTTTTTTGTTATTCAGACAATTTCGATTTTAGGAGCACTGACTTCTATCATAGAGGCATATTGTATGGGGAAAGTTGTAGATTATGCAAGTGGGGATCCGGCTAAGGAACTTACTTTGGTTCTCGTTATAGGAGTGAATATGTTATGCCAGATTGCGACAAATATATCTGGAAACTACCTGATAAACCGATATGCCAATGAGCAAAGGAAGAGCCTGAGCAGGGCTGTAGCGAATAAGCTATTAAATGCCAAGTTTTGCGATATTGACCATCTGGAGACAGGTTATATTTTGGATATTTTCAGTAATGATATAGAGAAAATGTTAACGTATGACCGTACAATGTTTACCATAGGGGCTGTTATTTTAAAACTGGTATTATCCCTTGTTGGCCTTCTGTATATGAACGTGTTGGTGAGCCTTTGCATTATAATTGCGTCTGTCCTATCACTGGTGCCTGGGATTCTGGTAGGAAACCTGCAGTATGAGAAAAACAGGCTTCTAAGCGGTAAGGAAGATGAAATGAACGAACATTTCATGAGAATGATAGGGCTTGTTAAGCTGATCAGAGCGTATACATCCGAAGCTTACTATGCGGGAAAAAATAACATGTATCTTACCAGATACAGGAAAGGTAAAATCGCATTGAGCAATAATGTGGTACTATATACAGCTTTGAATAGTGCATTTAGTATATTGCCTTATATAACTCTTTTTCTGGTCGGCTCCATTTTTACAGTGACAGGGAAATTTACGATCGGTGGAATTGTGGCGGCATCTTTTTTTATTGGAATTTTAGGGGAGGGGATTGACGGAATTCAGAATGCGTTTTCAGCCAAGCAGTCAAATGCCGCGGCCAGAGAGCGATTTCGGACGATCATGAACCTGAAGGAGGATGAAGAGTCAGAAAAAAGACTTTCGTTGGATGAGGGGGCAATATCCTTTAGAGAGGTTAGCTTTTGCTATGAGGGCAGCCCAAAGATTTTGGAGCATTTTAATTTAGAGATAAATAAGGGGAGCAAGGTGCTACTGCAGGGAGAAAACGGGGCTGGGAAATCAACTGTTTTAAAGCTTGCAGAAGGGTTGTATTATCCGGAGAAAGGGTGCGTAGGGCTGCAAAAGGATGCGGTTGTTTCCGCTGCGAACCAGGAAAGTCTTTTTTTCCCATGGACGGTAGAAGAAAACATCCGGGTCGTGAACCGGCATCTGAAGGAGGCAGAATTTGAAGAGATATGTAAAGTAGCCTGTATCGAAAAGGATATTCTTTCATCCGGCAATAACAAAAGAAAACTATATAGCATGGGGAAAAATCTGTCAAAAGGACAGCTGCAAAGGGTTGCGCTGGCTCGCGCCCTGGCGAAGGAAGCAGACATTTATTTTTTTGATGAACCTACATCGGGACTGACAAGAGAAATGGAAAAGCAGGTATTAAGCAATTTGCTTGCATATCTAAAAGGGAAGACAGTGGTGATGATATTGCATGGTTCTGGCTATGAGGAGCTATTTGATCAGGTGATAAGGATTGGGTAATAGAAGCAAAAGGTTTAAGCTATGAGAGCAGATTGGGAAAGGCAGGGTAAAAATGGTAAGGAAACAGATAAGAAAGTATTGGCTTAAGCTTCTGGTGGGCCTGATTCTGCCAGGCATTGCTGCATTATGCGCCCAGGATGTGGGTGCAAGAATAGGGGAGGCAATCGTACGGCAAACGGATATAAGATCACTTCTCCTTGTGACGGTCATAGGTTTTCTGGTATATACGCTCATGAGGATGTTCTGGGGAATTGGGAAAAAGTTGCTGAATGATACGTCCACGGCGATGGAATGTGAAATAAAAAAGGCCGTGTATAATAAAATATTACTGGTTGAATATAAAAAACTTGCGGGGAAGAAGCCAGAAGAACTTTATATGAACTTTAATGGGGATGTTGGAGCCGCATTATCGATGTATACGGATGACCTGTACGAAATCATATATTCATTGATTATGGGGACAGGTATTATTATCTTGATTTTAGCGAGGAGTATTCTGGTTGCAATCGTGGTACTGTTTATTGTGGTGGTGGTGGTGCTGGTAAATATGTGCTATGTGGAAAGGTTTACTAATGCAGCTGGGAAAGAACGCGAGTTCCGGGAAGAAGGAATCGGAATTCTGTCCCAGATGCTCCGGGCAGGGTCGATCATCAGAGTGTTAAAGCTGCAAGATTCCATAAAGGAACAATATGAAAAAAATACCGAAGAGTATTATGCAATAAGACAAGAACAGAATAAACTGGAAGTAAAGAAGGCATTGAACTTAGACTGGTTGGTATATTCCTGCGCAACTATGATATTGCCGGTTTCCTGCCTGCTGGTTTCTATGTCAAAGATGGATTTGGCGGATGTAATTTATATTATTCAGCTGACCGGAAACATCATCTGGTCAACCAGTTCTTTGGGAACGGCATGGCTTGCGTTTAACAGGAAAAAAATTGCTTCCAATGCGTTGGAGGAATTTATGGCAATGCCGGAAGAAGAGGATGAGGAAAACCGTCTTATTCAACCGAAGGGGCAAACTGCTTTGGCTTTTGAAGATGTAACAATTCAGTATGGGAATACTATTGTAATGCAGAATTGTAGCTTTTGCTGTGAACGCGGGCATATTACAGCAATAGTAGGAAGAAGTGGAACCGGGAAATCATCTATTATAAATGCTATATTAGGTTTTGCGGAGTATTCTGGAACTATACGGGTGTGGAATGAGGTCGTTTCGGAGTCAAATATCAAGGCAGTGCGCAGAAGTATCGCTTATATGTCGGAAGACTGTGAAATGGATGATACTTCTGTAGAGGAGTCAGTCTGTTTTGGGTGGAATACGGCAGATGATAGTATTGTCAAAGAGAGGATAATGGAATTTGGCTTAGGGGAGATAGATAATGCAGTCACTGCTTCGGGAGGGCAAAAGCAAAAAATTGCATTCCTTCGAGCTTATGTAAAGGATAGCGATATCTATATTTTAGATGAACCTACAGCGGCAATGGATGAAAAAAACGAAGAAAGGATAATAGACCATATAAAGGAACTGCAAAAAAAAGGAAAGACAGTTTTTATCGTGACGCATAGAGAACGCATAAAGATGGCGGCAGATAAAGTGATTGAGTTATGAGCGGTGTGGGCATATTGGAGTATATATAGTAGAAGAAGGTATCGGAAAACCTGTAAAATTAACGGGATATTGAATTCACAACACAATGTTTAGATTTCGTGAAATTAAATTCTCTGACACTGATTATACGCCATATATCAGTTTAAAGTATAATTAAAATTAGAAATTTGTTAGAGAAATAAATGGAGGAGACCCAATGGAGAATAAGTACAAGGCTCATTATCATATGAACGAAGATGGAAGTGCGGAGGTATTATGCGAATTATTAGATTGTTTTGAGCAACCATGCTATTTTCAGTATAAGAAGGTGTCCGATAGAAATCCATGGATATTTTTTTGTGGTAATATAAATCTCACTTTTTGTGTGAGGGACAAAATAACATTGGGAACAGTTATTTGTAAGACGAGAGGACAATATGGCAATATACATACCATTTCATTTACTAATGAATATTATAAAAATATTTCAAATTTGCTTAATGTATATGGTGAAGTAATTCTTACAACAGCGTTTAATTATGTAAATGATTATGTGTGGTTTAAAGATGAAGGGAAAAATGGAATACACACACAACATTGTACTTATTTGCTTGGAGAGAATGATAAGGATTATTATATTGCAGATAATCCATATGTGTTGCTAGAACCTGCAAAAATAGAGTTAGAAAGTAATAATTCAGTTTTTGTTATTCCCAAGAGTCATTTTCAGGAGGCATTTGAAAAGTGTTGCATAGTTACTACATTAAAATATCAAAATCTACCTAAAACAAAAGAATCAGAGTTAGCTTATTTTATGGCTATATGTAAAGAGATTGGTACAGATTATATAGAAAAAGACAGCGTCAAAGGTGTTTTTCTTGGAAGACAGGCATTACTGCTATTAAAAAGTGAACTTGAAAATGGGAATGAACATATGATGGATGATTTTTTTGTATATCATATTGTGATTGCTAGAAGAATCGTTTTTAAACGGTGTATTAATTTATTTAAAGAGTATATATTTGAGAGTAGTCATGTAAGTAGTTTATTGAAGCAATCCATTGAACAATGGAAAATAATAAAGGAGTTGGCATTTGAATATCATTACCATAACAAAAAAGTATGCTTATCTGCGGCTAAGAAGATGAAGGAAATAATAGAAATAGAAGATGCCTTGATAAATGAGATAATTAATATACCATGGAAAACTATTATATGAGAGTAATTGGCATAATCTACGCTGGTGTTTTGTTTCAACTATGAGACCACGATTTCATCCACTCGCAGTTTTTTGGAAGCCCATCTTGCCCCTGAAGGGAAGAAATATGCCCTCGTCATGGACAATGCACCATGGCACAAGAAAACCATGCGCTTAATTGGGGATGAACATACCATGGAATATTCCGATATTTCTGCAAGTGTAACCTTTGTCAAACTGCCTCCATACTCTCCTGATCTCAATCCGATAGAACAGGTATGGAGAATTACGTGCAGAGAGAATACCCATAATGTGTTTTTCCCGACCTAGCCATGTTGAAAGATGCCGTTGATAAAGCATTTCATGCATGGGCGATTCCTAATGCACAATTAAGGTCTCTTTGTAGCTTTTTGTAAAATAAATTTTGTCGTTTACTATAGTTGTCATAGTTACATAGATGGACGGATGAATACAGCTCTTAACCGAGAAGTAAATATATGGGAATGATATATTTGTCTGAAAGGTATATACATATTACCGGAGATTTAATACTTCTGACGTGAATACGTCCTTATTTCAATAGGGAATTATAGCAGGTTTTTCACGACTTAGCCAAAAGACTTATTGAAGTGTGAGAATTCCACTGTGGTAAAGATAGGCGGGAATCCATGCGCAGGTACAATTTTGCTGTTATAATGGGTATCCTGGACGATTTTGGGATTGCAGAGGAAATCGCCTTCGGCACCTTAAAGACACATGACATGGAGCAGTGCCGGGAACTGTTGCGCAACAACATCCTGTTTCTACGAAAATGACATTCTGATAAATGACAGAGGTTCCTGTCACGGGTAATGACGAATTATTTAAAGACTGTGCGCAAGGTGGATAACTATATCTCTGCAAGGGCAGACATGACAGTCTATCAGGATGTGGTAAAACTGGCTGTAGCCAACGGAAAATGCGCTTTAGAATTCCGACAGCTTCTTGATCCACTCCTGGCTAAAGGATAGTAGGCTTTTTGGGTTTTCCCAAAAGCCTAATTGAAGTTTTCATAATTGTCATTGCATGGCTGGACATCCATTTTTCATCAGATGCTCCTGGATATAAATATTAGAGGAAATTCTTTTACTGCTGGTGTACTTCGCAAGGAGTTTACGCATCATGTTTTCTGAAAAAAGCTCTTCATTCACATCCCGTTCGTTATCCCAGATGTTCTAGCCCAGTTGTGCCAGGAGTTCGGCTTCTGTCATTGTTGTGAAAGGGTAAACGGTAGATAGTGCGTACCTCGACTATGGCGGCAAAATGTGTGACAATAG
>CAJUGL010000007.1:71110-87394 GCA_910586515.1 uncultured Acetatifactor sp. | reverse complement strand
CACGGAATACGGCTTAGAGCAAGTCTATAACGTGATTGACAGCCGATACCGAAGCGGCAAGCCCTTAATCGTGACAACGAACCTTACTCTTGAAGAATTGCAGAACCCGGAGGACACCGCCCACGCTCGTATCTATGACCGCCTTACGGAAATGTTCTACCCCGTCTGCATTACCGGGGAGAATTTCAGAAAAACAAAAGCGAGGGAGAAAATGGAGAGGTTGAGATTACTTATGAATGGAGCAAAAAAATGAGGACTATTTTTCTGTTTTTACTCATAGTTATGGACAAGGGGTTAGGGTAGCAAGATGAAATGGAGGTGGTTTCACTATCGCTAATAAGGTTAAATTAAATTTCCGCTTTCACAATCCTAATACAGCGGAAGAAACTGCCAATTACATACTTAAAATATTTCTTGAAGCAAATCAAGAGAAATTGGATAGGGTATTGCAGGAAAGTGTAAAAGAAGAAATGTTTCAGACAGCAGAAATCAGGAGCCATTCAGAATGAGTGGCTCCTTTTACGATTGGTGATTGCGTAATGACTGAATTTAATATAAAATAGTATTAAATTAGTTCTAGGAAGTCCTGGGTTAGTCATAGAATTTAGTCATAGAGTGATGAAAGGTGGGCGTACCAAAATGATTTACACAGATGCACAGCTGAAAGAAAAAATCGTAGCGCTGATAGATTCTTTTGAAAATGAAGTGGCTGAATTCAAAGAGGCCAGAAGTAATTTTTCATTCAATGATATTGGAAAATACTTTTCTGCTTTGAGTAATGAAGCAAATTTGCGCGGCTTATCGGAAGCATGGCTGATTTTTGGGATATCAGACAGTAAAGAGTTTGTGGGAACAGAGTTTCGAAAGCAGGGTGGGCTTCAAAATCTGAAGCGGGAACTTGTGAATGGTACAAATGAGAGATTGACCTTTATGGAAATTTATGAGATGTCTATGAATGAGTGCAGAGTTATCGCATTTCAGATTCCGCCAGCAATAAGGGGAATTCCCACTACATGGCAGGGAGCCGCTTATGCCAGAGAGCATGAATCGGTGTCGCCGCTGCCAATGAATAAAGTGGATTTAATCAGAAGTCAGATTGGAATGGATTGGTCAAAAGAAATCGTGGAGGGCGCTGCTCTGGATGATTTAGATGAGGAAGCCGTGAAACGGGCAAGAGAATTGTTTTCAAAACGGCAGAGCGACCGTAAAAAGGCACAGGAGATTTTGAAAAAACTGTCTGATATAGAGGTGTTGAATAAGGCGGGAATTACAATAAAGGGTAATATTACAAGAACAGCCTTGCTCCTTTTGGGAAAAAGTGAATCTCATTATTTTTTTGACGGTTTTATTCCGAGAATAACATGGACACTTTATAATGCGGATAATTCGGTAAAGACTTATGAGCATTTTGATATGCCGCTGTTGTTAGCTGTTGATAAGGTATATTCCAGGATTCGAAATGTGAAGTATCGTTATATAGCAGGACAGCAAACCTTGTTTCCAGACGAAGTGGATCAATATGAGCCGGAGATGATTAAAGAGATTCTCAATAATTGTATTGCGCATCAGGATTATCGGCTGAGAGGAAAAATAAATGTAGAAGAATTTGAGGACAAGCTTGTTTTTATCAATGAGGGCGGCTTTATCCCAGAAACAATTGAGCAGGCGTTAGAACCTGGGTATAAACCACCTTACTATCGCAATATGTTCTTGTGTAATGCCATGGTAAATTTGTATATGATTGATACAAATTCTATGGGAATACCTATGATGTATCAGATTCAGAGGGATAAATGCTTTCCGTTACCAACATATAATCTGGATACCATGAACAGGGTCAAAGTTATGGTTTATGGGAAGATATTAGATAAAAACTATACACAGTTATTGTATGCCAATGGAGAACTTGATATACACACAGTATTTTTATTGGATAAGGTTCAAAAGAAAGAAACGATTTCCAAAGAGAACTTTAAAATTTTGAGAAAACAGGGATTGGTAGAGGGAAGATATCCAAATTTGTTTGTGTCTTTTAAGGTGGCAGATACTGTAGGGCAAAAGGCAGATTATATTCGGAATAAGGGATTGGATGATGATATATGCAAACAGTTGATTGTAAAGGCATTGGAGAAGATGGGCGAAGGAAGTAAACAGGATTTGATGGAGATATTGGAAAAAGCACTGCCAGAGGTGCTAAGTGAGAATCAGAAGTCGAAGAAGGTATCAAATCTTTTGCAGGCAATGAAAAAGGATGGGATGATTGCGGCGAGAGGAACAAATCGGTATGCGAAGTGGTACTTGGTTTGAAAGTAATACATTTTAAATAATTAGGGTGAATAATTTAGGAGGAAAAGATGAGATTTGATAATGAAACGTTATTTATATCTATGGTTTCAAAATATGGAATGAATTTGTATTTAGGGGCAGGGTTTTCTGTATATGCTTATAATGAGGATGGGGAGGCGCTACCTTTAGGAGATAAGATTAATCAGAGGCTTATTAGTACATTTGGATTAAATATAAATAGAGGATATACTTTGAGTAAAACATGTCAAAAAATAAAAAGAGATAATGTAGATGCACTGGAAAGAATTTTGAAAGATACTTATAGGGTTAAAACGTTTGATGATATCTATTTGAATTTGGATAGGTTACCAATTAAAAATATTGTAACATTAAATATTGATAACTTAATTGAAAAAGTATTTGATAATGATATTTCTACGAAAAATATCGCCGATATCAATATTACTGGCCCGATAGAAAAAGATAATGTTATTAATTTATATAAATTGCATGGTTCTGTTACATACCCATTGGGGAATCAGATGTCTTTTACTGATAAAGAACTAACGGATTTATTCGTTAGGAATCCGGGGTTGTTTTCTACGGTTGCTTATAAATTATCAGTATGTCCTACAATATTTTGGGGTACTAGCTTTGGCGATAATAATACATTAGAGTTAATATGTCAGAGTGAAATGTTTATGAAGTCTTCAATGCCTAAATGGATTGTTATATATCCATCAGAGAATATGGAAGATTTAATAGAGGAATTTCAAGAGTTGGGATTTAATATCATTGTTGCAGACACTAAAGAATTATTGGATTATTTATGTGGATTTTCATTTGTTGCGCCTAAAAGGATTAAAGAGTATATATATAAAGAATATAGAAAAAGCTTTCCTGCAAATTTTATATGTAAAGAGTTGGAGCGTTCAAGTATTAGGAGGCCAGTAATGGATTTTTTTGCTGGTGCAGAACCGACTATTTCAGATATATTGTCAGCAAACGTTAAAAGAACATCGTATTATAATCAAGTACTGCAAGTGGTGTTATCTAACAGACTTACCTTGATAACTGGAATTCCGGGATGCGGAAAATCAACATTGTTAATGCAGTTAGCGTTTTCGAATGAAATCGACGGAAGAAAGTTTTGGTTTAACAGCATTATAAAGCAAGAGGCAGAAAAACTTGTTAGGTTGGTAAAGGAAGATGATAATATAACGGTTTTTCTGGATAATTTGTATAGTAATGTGGATGCATTTGAGATACTTAGAGATTGCAAAAATATCAAGTTAGTATTAGCTGAACGAGCTTTGAATTATGAGTATATAAAAAGATTTTTATCAATTTCAAGCAGACAAATTGTTGATATAAGTAATCTATCATTAAATGATGTTCAGAATATTTGTATATCAATGAACAAGTCCAGTAGTGATGCTATTACGCTTATGGAAAAAAATGAAAACATTTCTCTATTAGAGATAGTGTTTTTTGTGTCTACCAGTACACAAATACAGGAACGAATAGAACAATATATTGATGATTTGGCGAGGTTTTCAGATGAAGATTTAAAAATTGATTTATTAGAGCTATATACATTGGTTAATTATACAAGCTCATGCGGTATACCGATTACAATGGATATGTTATATTTCTATTTCACTGATAGTATTGAAAATTATGAGGATATTTTGTATGCGTTAAAGAAGATGAATAAAATTATTGTAGAAACCACAGATGAGGATTTAAAGTATGATAGTGCACAAGACTATTTGATTATGAGAAGTAAGCTTTTTGCAGAAAAATCAATAAATTTAGTTCCGTCCAAAATGCTTGCACAAATACTTGATAATGTTTTGGAAAGGGTAAGTCCTCATATAATTTATAGATATGATATTTTTAAAAGAAAAGCATATGACGCAGATTTTACAAGAAGAGCATTTTCTAAAGCAAAGGGTATTAGTTTTTATGAGAAATTATTACAACAGAATAAAAGCCCTTATATAAGACATCAATATGCTATTTTTTTACAGAGAAAAGGCAATATTGATTTGGCATGGGAGCAAATTGATAGAGCGTATACGGAATGTCAAAAAAAGATTTTTTCTATTGCAAACACACATGCGATTATGATGTTTGAAAAAAATATGGCTGTTGATGCAAAAGATAAAAAGGAATTGCAGATGCAAAAAAATACAATAAACAGATCTTTTGCTACTCTGGAATATTGTATGACACAAGATATTAGAGTAAACTATCATGCTTTAACATATGCCAGAAACGCAGTTCGTTATTATGAGAAGTTTGGCAAAGATGAAGAAGCACAAAATTATATTGAAAGTGCTATAAAGCAATTGGAGATAATTTTAGAATCAAAAGAGTATATCTATAGAGTGACTCAAAGAGAAATGAAAAGTTTGCTTCAAAATTTAAAAGAAATAAAAAAGGACTTTTAGTATGTATAGAAACCTCTGATGTAAATTGGAGGTTTCTATTGATTTTGAGACATTTCTGTTATAGAATAAAGACGTAACTGAAAGGAAGGAAATATAGAGAAAGGTTGTTGCGTATGAATATAGCTGCCTACTGCCGTGTTTCCACAGACAAATCCGACCAGCTTAACAGCTTGGAAGCCCAGAAGAAGTTTTTTACCGAGTATACCGAAAAGAACGGTCACAACCTTGTAAGATTATATGCGGACGAGGGGATTTCCGGCACAAAAATCAAAAATCGTAAGGAATTTTTACGCCTTATGCGTGACGCACAGCATGGTTTATTTGATATGGTAGTGGTAAAGGATATTTCCCGTTTTGCTCGTAATACCGTAGACCTTTTACAAAGTATCCGTACATTAAAGGCGTTAGGCATAGAAACCACATTCTTAACAGCAAATATGACTGTTTTAGGGCAGTCGGAATTTGTCTTGACAATTTTTGGAGCATTGGCACAGGAGGAAAGCGCGAACACTTCCAAACGTGTGAAGTTCGGAAAGAAAATGAACGCAGAAAAGGGCAGAGTGCCAAATATCGTTTACGGATATGACAAGACCATTGGAGATTATTTCAATCTTGCAATCAATGAGGGAGAAGCAAGGATTGTAAAACAGATTTATGACTGGTATTTGAATGAGGGCTACGGTGCGGCAAAAATAGCGAATATGCTCAACGAGAGAGGATTGAAAACAAAGCGTAATTGCAGCTTTAGTCAAAATGCCGTTTGCCGTATTCTAACCAATGAGCTTTATACCGGGAAAATTATCAATGGAAAACAGGAAGTTACCGATTTTCTCACAGGTACAAGGGCAGAAAAGGACGAATCGGAGTGGTTCGTTACCGACCGCCCCGATTTGCGAATTATAGAGCCGGAGCAGTTCGACAGGGCAAAGGAAATCCTGCACGGGCGGCATGATACCTTTCGTATCAAACATGAACGCCAAAGCAATAAATATCTGTTCAGTACGCTTATTAAGTGCAAGGAATGTGGCTGGTCATTCAGGCGCACTGTCCGCACCTATAAGAATACTTACGTCCGTTGGGTATGTTCCGGGCATAATGGCAAGGGTGCGGATAGCTGCCCCAATGCGGTGACAGTGGACGAGGACGAGCTGATTCGGGCGTTGGAGGAATACTTTGCCGGGCTTTTGAAGGCAAAAAAGAATATTATTAGCTATGTGGTAAAAGAGTTTACAAAGATATATAAGGCAAAGGATGATAACGAGAATTACGAAAAGGGGTTAAACGACCAGCTTGCCAAACTGAAAAAGACCCGTCAAAAATATATGGATATGTATACCGATGATTTGATTAGCCGACAAGAACTGAATGAAAAAATCGGCGGCATGAAATCAGAAATGGAACGGTTGGAAAATGAGTTGAAATTGGTACAATACAACTTAGATAAAGGCGACCAGTTAGAGGACATCATCAAAAAGACATTCCAAAGCATTGAGGATATTACTTCTGTCCGGGACATGACGAATGAGCAGTTAAAGAAGATTATCCAGAAAATTGAGGTAGACAAGGAGGGAAACGTAGATATTTACCTGCGTTTATTTGGAGATTTGGGCTTAGATGAAAACATTCTGAATTGTAACAACGAAACATAAGGACGTAACCGAACGCCTGATGCAGGTGAACCCTGCCCTGGCATCCGAAGCAAGAAAGGTACTGGACCTGAACAAGTCCGAGCGGCACATCCGCGGGGGACTTGCCACAAAGGAGAAATATCTGCATCAGCAGAGAACCATGGTGTAATTTTGATTGTATTGAAAATCCATCGGCAGAAGACGGAAAGCTGCCGATGGATTTTTCATACAATAAACCAGGGTATGGACAGGTGTTCCCCGGACATCTTTCAGCCCGGGATGGGGCTCAGAAAGGGGGCAGCGCCAGATAGTTGAGCGTTCCGGGCGGAATGCCGGTGCCTTTTTCGAGCAGCGCCACCAGACCCCGGATGGTACCTTCGGAATCCTCCGCTGTGGCGGACAGGAAGGTATTGTTGAGCTTTACGGCAAGGACAATGAGGACGATCTCGGCAAGGGCGGCCGGATAGTCAAAGTGGATCTGCCCTGCCGCGATGCCCTGGTTGATAATCTCCGTCAGGCTGGGCTTCAGCTCGGCAATGAGGTGATTCATGTATTTCTGGTGGAGAAAGGCGGTGTCCTGGGCGCTTGTCCCTCCGCCGGGAGCAGTGCTGCTGTGGTTCAGGAAGGCAGCGGAGGAGCTGCGGCAGGCCTGCAGGATCATGGCCATGCGGGTAAAGGGCGAGATCTCAGTCTGTGCGGCAAGACTCTGCGCCGTTTTCAGCGGTTCCTCATAGTTTCTTTCGATCAGCGCATCCAGGATGGCTTCCTTGGAGGGGAAATAATAGTAGATACTTCCCTTGCCCATTTCTGCTTTTTTTGCAATATCGCTCACTGATATGCTTTGAATCGTATGGTCTTCCAGAAGCTGGTGAAGCGCATCTAAAATTCTGTCATATTTTTTTCCGTCCGGCATATGGAACCTCCCTGTGTAAGTGTGATGGCCTCAGTTCTTGTTCGGACAGATTCTCCGGGCGGCGAGGAACTTTGGGCCGTCTTCGGTCTCTGCCTTTTTTCGATAGTTGATGTATTTGATGATAACATAATCCCGATTTGGGAACAATTGTGAATAGTGCTACAAAAAGAATGTATTTCGGTGTGGAAATTGGAGAAAGAGACAGTTGACCAATGGTCGAAAAATATGGTAGAGTGTCCTTGTAAATAGTTCGACTATCGGTCGAAATTGCAGACCGGGGACGCGTTGCCGCGGAACCGGAAACATATGGCAGAGACGGAACGCGGGGAAGCGGACCGGAACAGGAGGAAAGAGATGACTTACGCGGATTTTTTCTATGAGATCAAAGGAAAATTTATGGGGGCTGATGTGAGCGACATACACGAGCACCTTGCTTTTCAATTTAACATTGAAGATGAGGAAGCAGGGGGAGCTTTCTATGTGGAGGTAAAGGACGGCGTGCTGTACGTGGAGCCCTATGAATATTATGACAGGGATGCCATGTTTATCTGCGCGCCGGATGTTCTGCTCAAGATCTCCGAGGGAGAGATGGACCCTGTGGCGGCTTTCACGGCACAGAAGCTCCGGGTGGAGGGAAATATTGAGAAGGCCCTGCGGTTAAAGGAAATCATTGAGCTGAAGCAGGCTGCCCTGCAGAAGGAAAAGAGCGCTGCCCGGAAGGCTGCCGATAAGGTGGTGGACACTGTGGTGAAGGCAGCGGCAAAGAAAGCGTCCGCCAGGGATAAGAAATAAGAGCGAAAAGGTCCGGAGCGGAGAAAGCGTACAGGGCAGGAATCAGAAAAGAAAATGCAGAAAGAGGTGAACTATGGGCGTTTTGAAAAAGCTGGCTGCGGCTGCGGGGCTGCTTGCAGCCGCAGGCGTGGGAGAAACCTTATATTTTTATAACAGAACCATGAAGCGCGGAAATGCCAAGACAGAGCGGACCACAAAGATGTCGGGGACAGACTGGGAGAAGTATTTTCCGCTGATGGAGGAGAGAAAGGGATATGTGCTTGCGCAGTCCCACCGGGATGTGTATCTGACTTCCTTTGACGGGCTGAAGCTTCATGCCACCTATTTTCCCGGGACAGCCCCATTCCCGAAAAAGGCAGTGATCTGTTTTCACGGTTACACGGGAGAGGGACTGAGCAACCACATCGCCATAGCCGATTATTTCCTGAAAAGGGGCTATGCCATGTTGATGCCGGATGCCAGGGCCCACGGCGGAAGCGAAGGGGAGTACATCGGTTTCGGCTGCCTGGACAGGAAAGACGCCCTGGCCTGGATCAACTGGATGATCGGGGAGTGCGGGGAGCATGTGAACATTCTGCTTCACGGCACTTCCATGGGAGGCGCAACGGTGCTGATGACCAGCGGACTGGAGCTTCCGGCCAATGTGAAGGGAATCGTCTCAGACTGCGGGTTTACCTCACCCAGGGAGGTGTTCACCCATGTGCTGAATCATATGTATCACCTGCCTGCCTTTCCGGCCATTCAGGGCGCAGATCTGCTGAACCGGAAACTGGCAGGTTACGGAATGGACGAGTGCAATGCCAAGTACGAAGTGCGGAAGGCGAAAGTGCCGATTCTGTTTATCCACGGCTCTGCGGATACTTTTGTACCGTGCAGCATGTGTCATGAAATTTACGACAACTGCGCCTCGCCGAAGCGCAGGCTGATCATAGAGGGAGCGGCCCATGCGGAGAGTTACTACAAGGATATGGCGGCTTATGAGAAGGCGCTGACGGAATTCGCGGAAGAGGTAATGGATACGGAAAACGGGGAAGCAGATGGGGATTTGGAATCCCGTAACATGCGGGAAGGGAGTGTATAATGAAGACAAGAAAAGGTTATAAGGTGTATCCGCTGACGGTAGCGCAGAAATTTCACAATTATTATGCGCAGTACAGCCCGGGAAAAGAAATACTGAACGTGGGAACAAGCCTGACAATCGAATTCGAGCTCAATCTGGACGAGCTGCGGAAGGCGATTTACAAGGCCTATGAAAGGTGCGAGTCCATGCGGGCCAGGCTTGCCTATGACAAAAAAGAGCAGGAATGGTATCAGTATATCGCAGAAAAGGAAGACCGGGAGATTGAGTACGTGGATTTCACCGGAATGACCATGGAGGAGGCGGAAAGCCGGATGACGGAGTGGACCCGTATTCCGTTTGACAAGGAAGACGCTCCCATGAACCGGGTCGTGATCATTCGCACCCCGGACAATTTCCAGGGCATGTTCCTGGTGGGAGACCACAGATTTCTGGATGCCCAGTCCCTGATCGGGTTCCTGAAGGATGTAATCGAACTGTACTGTAACGCCAATTTTGAAGGGATTCCCTATCCGGCAGACATGCGCTCCTACACGGAACAGGTGGAGAAAGATCTGGCCTATGAGGCGGGCAGCAAGGCACAGGCCAGGGACCGGGCATATTTCCGCAGGCTTATCGAGGAATCGGAGCCGATTTACAACGGAATCCAGGGACCGGGTAAACTGGAGGAAGCAAGGGCGGCCACAGGCAATCCCAACCTTCGGGCGGCGCCTACCGGATCGGACAGCTTTGCGGCGGCCATAGACATTTTCCATCTGGAGGAGGAACCCACCAGACGGCTGATGGCCTTCTGCGAACAGCAGCATGTGTCCCTGCAGTGCCTGCTTATCATGGGGATCCGCACATGCCTTCAGAAACTGAATCACTGCGATGATGTGTCCATGCAGATTGCCTATGCCCGCAGGGCCACCCTTCAGGAGAAAAAGTCAGGAGGAACCCGGATTCACTGTTTCCCTTTCCGGACGGTTCTGTCTGAGGAGAGGACCTTCCTGGAGGGAATCCATGAGATCAGGGACAAGCAGAATGAAGTATTCCGCTATGTGAATTTCAATCCGGCAGAGTATCTTGGCTACAGGGGGGAGCTCTATAACCCGCCCAGGGGAATGGGCTACGAGACCGTTTCCCTGACCTATCAGCCTGCCACCCTGCGGGAAAAAGGACTCACGGACCTGGGGGGCATCCGGTACAAGACCAAGAGATACTGCAACGGCTATTATTCCGACGGCCTGTACCTCACTGTGATGCACCGGGCGGAGGATAATGGTCTGGACTTCAGCTTTGAGCATCAGACCAAGGCCTACACCAAAGAGCAGTTGGAATATTTTTACTACTACATCTGTAAGATTATGTTCAAGGGCGTGGAGAGCCCCAATATGAAGATTGGCGATATCATGAAACTGATTTAAGAAAGGATAATAAAATGTTTGATCAATTGACAGAAATTATTGTAAATTACGTTGAAGTAAAAAAGGAAGATATCAGGCCGGAATCCAGGTTTATTGAAGATCTGGGATTCACCTCCTTTGATTTTATGAGCATGCTTGGCGAGGTGGAGGATGTACTGGATGTAGAGATTGATGCGGAGAAGGCAGCCAATATCCGCACGGTGCAGGAGGCCTGCGACTATCTGTCAGAACTGGCTTAGGACATGCCGGGCAGGGAAGGGCGGTAAAACAGCGCATGGTTGCCGGGGCGGTTTTCGGGGAAGCGCATTCCCCGGGGGAAAACACCCCGGCGGCAAATGGGGAGGAAAGAGCAGATGAACGAATTGCGCAGTACGATTTATGAACTTCTGGAAAAGGCACAGGAGGCCTACGGCAGCCGGGACGCCATCAGATATAAGGTAAAGGACGCCGGCCAGGGTGGCAAAAAGGAGACAAAGATCGAGGCAAAGACTTACACCCGGCTGTGGGAGGACAGCAGGCATTTCTCCGGGGCATTGGCGGAACTGGGAGAGCAGGGAAAGCATATCGCCATTGTGGGCGCCACTTCCTACGGATGGATTGTCAGCTACTATGGCATCGTAAACGGCGGCAGCGTGGCTGTGCCCCTGGATGCAAACCTTCCGGCGGAGGACCTGTGCGAACTCATTGACAGGGCGGACGTGACGACTCTGGTGTATGATGGCAGCAAGGAGAATGTGGCAGGGATGGCGGCGGAGAAGTGTTCCGGACTGAAGCATCTCATCGCCATGGAGGAGGGCAGCGGGGTTCCGGGCGCTCTGTTCCTGCAGACGCTTCTGAATAAGGCGGCTGCTGCGGGAGAAGAGGGCAAAGAATATGTGCCCTCTCCCGAAGACCTGGCAACCATAATGTTCACTTCGGGCACAACGGGAAAGAGCAAGGGCGTAATGCTGACCCACAGGAACCTGGCGGAGAATGCCACAGCCCTGGACATGGGATATGAGCCGGGGACAGTGCTCATGAGCGTGCTGCCCATACACCATGCCTACTGCCTGAGCATGGACATACTTAAGGGAACCTCCGTGGGAGCCGTTATCTGCATCAATGACTCCCTGCTGCGGGTGGCGAAAAACATCAAGCTTTTCGAGCCCAACATGATTCTCATGGTGCCCCTGATGGTGGAAACCCTGGCGAAAAAACTGGAAGAAGTTTCCTTCATTCCGGCACCTCTTGTGAAGGCAAAGGTTTTCGGAAAGCAGTTCCACACCGTCTGCAGCGGCGGCGCATACTTAAACCCTTCCTATATTGACCTGTTCCGCAAATACGGCATCAATATTCTCCAGGGCTACGGCATGACGGAGTGCGCTCCCGTGATCAGCACCAACTGCGACAGCGCCCAGAAAGCAGGTTCCATCGGCAAATGCATGCCCAACTGCCAGGTGAAGATTGTGGATGAGGAAATCTGGGTAAAGGGAACCAGTGTCATGCAGGGGTATTACAAAATGCCGGAGGAGACAGCTCAGACTCTGGAGGACGGCTGGCTGAAAACCGGAGACCTGGGATATGTGGACCAGGACGGTTTCCTGTTCCTTACAGGACGCAGGAAAAACCTGATCATCACCCCCAACGGCGAGAATGTGTCCCCTGAGGAAATCGAGAACAAACTGGCGGCAAACCGCCTGGTTCAGGAAGTTCTGGTGCGGGACAGCCAGGGGGTTATTGAGGCGGAGATCTTCCCGGATCTGGAATATGCGGCCAAGAAAAAGATTAAGGATCTGCAGGCTGAGCTTCAGTCTGTCATTGATGCCTATAACGAGACCGCGCCCCTCTATAAGCGGGTATTTAAATTAAAACTGCGGGATGTGGAGTTTGAGAAGAATACCACAAAGAAGATCAAGAGATTTTGATTGCAGGACTTCCTGTCAGGCATACTTTTGTCTGGCAGGAAGTTTTTTGCCCTCAGTGTTGTTCTATGCCGCAATTACAGCAGGTAATTATTTTCCCGATTTGCAATCTGCAGACCGACTAATTTGTAGTTTGCATATCCTCCCATAACCAACGGCTCTGCCTTGCAGATTTCCTCTGCTTCTTCACGGCTCTCTGTTTTCAGGATATACATACCTGCCATTCCCGGATAACCTTTAAAGACACCGCAGATTTCCAGTTTTCCCGCATCGTCCAGTTTTCTTATGTTCTCAACGTGTTCCGTAACTACCTGTTTTGTGATTTTATTGTAGGTCTTGCTTTTCTCAATCATCATCATGTACATTAATTTTTCCATAAGATTTTCTCCTTTACATTTACATCAGCATTATTGCAGAAGCGGTTTATCCTGAGACGAAAGCCAGGCCCCGATCCCCATAAAGAAAAGGGCGGCAAAATAAGCGGAGGAGGGCAGTTCACGGAAAATGGCCAGGGAGAGAAGTGCGGCGATAAACGGCGCAACCGCATAGTAGGCGCTTGTCCGCGCGGCGCCCAGAAGGCGTTGGGCGTACACATAGAAATAGATGCTCAGCCCATAAGCCACAAAGCCAACCCCCAACACTGCGGGCACGCTCCAGTAAACGGCGATGCGTTCTCCGATGCACAGCCCGATGATAACAGAGCCGAGCCCCGAGAAAATGCCCTTCAGCAGAACGATCTGCAGCGGATCCCGGGAGGACAGTTTTCTGGTGCAGTTATTTTCAAATCCCCAGCAGACAGCGGCCAGAAGCACAAGAAGGGAACCGTAGGAAAACTGCAGACTGGACAGATCCTCAAAGGACAGTATGGCGCAGGAGAGGGTGACGAACAGGATTCCAAGCCACAGCCGGGGACTGATTTTTTCCTTGAAAACCAACAGGGCTATGAGGGCCGTGGCCACGATCTCAAAATTGTTCAGCAGGGAGGCGTTCGCCGCAGTGGTGGCGTTCAGCCCGAAAAGGAGGCAGATGGGGGCTGCTATATCCAGAAGAATCATGGCAATGGTGTAGGGCAGTTCCTTTCTGGTCAGACCGGATTCTTTCTTCTGCGATTTTTCCATTTTCCGGATAAGGGCCAGAAGCAGCATTCCCAGTCCTGCCCCTATGTAGAGAAAACCGGCCATCAGCGTGGCGGGCATGAAGGAGAGCAGCAGTTTGGAAAAGGGCGCGTTGACTGCGTACAGTGCGGCGGCAAGCAGGGCGAAGGCGATTCCCTTCCGGATATTCTGTTCCATTTTGATACCTCCTTGACAAATGAAAAAATATACCATAATCTGTAGGATAGAAAAGATACGGTTTGATTATACCAATGAAAGGCGCCCGGCACAAGGGGCAATGCAGATGAACATGTGTTCTTTTTGCAAAATAGAAAAACGCAATTATACGAGGAGGAAGGCAATGGATAACGAAAAACTGATTGAGGATATCTTAAGGCATCTGGATGAAGAGACCCGGATGGGGGTAGTGCGCATGAGTGTGGAGATGGATGAGGAGAAAAGCGGCGGCGGAGAGGTGTCCCACAAATGCTGCAATATGTATGGCCGTCCGGCCAACGAGACTGTGGGGCTTCTGGACTGTTACACGGACACAAATGCGGGCCGTCCGGACAATGAGCGGTAGGAAGTTCCGCAGAACGAAATGCGGGCAATAAGCGGCAGGCAGTTCCCAAGAGGAACCTTAGGCAATACGTGGCAGGCAGTTCCGCAGAAGGAAGCCCGGACAATGAGCGGCAGGAATGTTCAGGCATCCCCCTCCCCAGGGCAGAAGGCGGGGAAGGGGAGCGAATGTCCGGGGGATGTCAGAGGGGGTGAAAATGCCTTCCCCGTCTGCTGGAAAGTAATTTCCCGACATACTTGGGAACTGTGGTTTAGGAATTGCAGTTTTCTATGGTATAGTATTGTGCCTGGGCGTGCCACAGCGCATGATATTTCCCGCAGGCGTCGGCGATGAGGCTGTTGTGGGTGCCTTTCTGGACAATCTGCCCGTTGTCAAAGACCATGATCTTGTCGCAGAACCGGCAGGAGGCCAGGCGGTGGCTGATGTAGATGGCGGTTTTGTCCCCGGCAATGGCGTTGAAGCTGCTGTAGATCTCGTATTCGGACACAGGGTCCAGGGCGGCGGTAGGCTCATCCAGGATCAGGAAGGGCGCATCCTTGTACAGTGCTCTGGCCAGGGCGATTTTCTGGGCTTCGCCGCCGGAGATTTCGATGCCGCTGCTGTCGAAGTCTTTGTACAGGTAGCTGTCCGTCCCTTCCGGCATGGCGGCCAGGCGCTCCTCAAGGCCCGACTGGTTCAGCGCCTGCGTTGCTTTTTCTCTGTCGTATTCCGGTCCGGCGGCTACATTTTCGCCCAGACGGAAGGCAAAAAGCCGGAAATCCTGGAACACCACGGAGAAGATGGACATGTATTCGTTGTAGTCGTATTTCTTGATATTGACGCCGTTTAAGAGGATTTCTCCTTCCGTTGGATCGTACAGACGGCACATCAGCTTGATGAAGGTGGTCTTGCCGCTGCCGTTCTCTCCTACGACGGCCAGTTTTTCTCCCACTTTAAATTTCAGGTTTACATGGCGCAGAGCGTAGGCCTCCGTATTGGGATAGCGGAAGGAAACATCACGAAATTCCACATAGTATTCATTGTCATCCCGCTTTTCCACAGTCAGAGAACCCTGGTACATGGGATTGGGGATATCCAGGAGGGAAAAGAAGCGTTTCATGTAAGGATTGTTGGCAAAGAGGCGCTGCATATTTGCACAGCAATCCGAGGCGGCTCCGATCAGCAGCATGACACAGGATACATAACGGGCGATGGAACCGACGGAGATTCCCCCGGAAAGCGCCGCCCGGATCAGGATCAGGTAGACACAGAACCGCAGAACGTGGCTGAGGATCTGCTCCGCAGAGGTCAATGCGGCGGACTTCAGGTTCAGAGAGGCCTTCTTTTCATTGATGGATCGCAATTCCTGCCTGTTCAGTGTCAGCAGCCCCTCTGCCATGTCATAGATCCGGATGTCCTTGCCGCTGCTGTAATGCTGCGCATAGCTGTCATATTTATCATAGAAGAGATTGGCCCGGACACAGCCGCTGTAGAAACGGTCAGTGAGTTCCTCTGTTTTTCTGCTTGTGAAGACCACCACTGCCGTAGTCAGCAGGATACCGCCCACAAGAACCAGTTTTCCGGAAACGGGAACCGATTCCAGGAAGAAGAAGGACATGGTCAGGGAGAGGGACATGAGGATTCTGGTCAGGTTCGAAATCAGGGAGTCTGTGCAGAAGACAAGTCTCCACAGATTGTACCCTGTCTGGGATTCCATGGCGATCCGGGAACGGAGAAGGGCCACATCAGGATCCTCCACAGAGGCGTAGGCCATATGCATGGCTTTCTCCGACATCTCCCAGTTCTGGTTCCGATACATTTCGTTGGTGGCCTGGCTCCGAACCGAGGACAGCCAGGTGTTCGTCACACTGAGCAAAAATACACTTCCAACCGTGAACAGGACAAGGAGCAGGAGCTGTTCCGTGGGCCGTCCCTCATAGAGCGCATCCAACAGTTTTGCGGAGAAATAGATGGGGATGTAGGGCAGCAGGTTGTTCAGGATGCTGCTGAGGGTCAGGCAGATCATGTGGGTCCGGCTGAGGAAGAAAAGATAACGGATGGAGCGGTTGAGCAGCTGAATATGTTCTGAAAATTTCATGTTAGGTTTCCTTTCTTATTTGGAGTTCCGCCGATGTTCGTTCGGGGCGGTTTAGGCATAGAATTGTCGCCCG
>CAJUGL010000007.1:0-71010 GCA_910586515.1 uncultured Acetatifactor sp. | reverse complement strand
CGAAAATTCTATGTGCCCCGAACCTCCATCGGCTGTTTTGGAGTTCCGCCGATGTTCGTTCGGGGCGGTTTAGGCATAGAATTGTCGCCCGCGAAGGAAATGCGTGCGAAAATTCTATGTGCCCCGAACCTCCATCGGCTGTTTTGGAGTTCCGCCGATGTCTATATGCAGCCGTTTAGGTCTGGTACCAACAGCTTTGCAGTTCGTAGAGTTCCGCATATCCGCCGCCGGAAGCCATGAGTTCCTGGTGGGTTCCCTCCTGGGCTACATGGCCGTCTTTCAGGTACAGGATGCGGTCACAAAACTGGGTGGAGGCCAGTCTGTGGGAGATGAAGAGGGAGGTCTTATTCCTGGTCATGTCCTGGTACTGGAGGTAGATCTGGTTTTCGGCTATGGGATCCAGGGCCGCGGTAGGTTCGTCCAGTACCAGAATCGGCGCGTTTTTATACAGTGCTCTGGCAAGCATCAGTTTCTGCAGTTCTCCGCCGGACAGCTCCGTGGCGTTGTCGTAGAGCTGTTTATCCAGAGGGGTGTGGATTCCCAGGGGCAGGGAGTCCAGTTTTTTCCCAAGGCCTGCCAAGCGTATGCACTGCTCTGCCCGTTTGAGGTCCGTGTTTCCCCGGATTTGGCCGGAAACGGTTTCCGCCAGGGTGAAGAAGCCTGTCTGCACATCCTGGAATACGGCGGAAAAGAGCCGGTAATACTCTTTTCTGTGAAAAGAGCGGAAGGATATTCCGTTTATCCGGACGTCTCCCCGGGTGGGAAGGTAGAGTCCGCAGAGAAGCTTTACCAGAGTAGTCTTTCCTGCGCCGTTTAACCCTACCAGGGCGATTTTTTCACCGGGTTTGACGGTAAAGCTGATATCCTGCAGGGTATCCTCCTCGGCGCCCTCATACCGGAAGGACACATGGTCAAAGGTGATTTCCGGGGCGGAGTCCAGAAGGGGGGCAACCTCCGCTTCGCCGCTGCCGTCCTGTTCCGGCAGGTCCAGGTATCTGCGGTAATCGCACAGATCCAGACTGGTGGCGCGGATGCCGTTCCACTCGTTCATGATGTTGCCGATAAAGGAGGCGAACATGGAGATGGCGGAAAAGTACAGGAGAAAACGGTCCACCGTGATGCTGCCCTCCAGGGTCATTCTGATCAGGAGCAGGTAGGCTGCGCCGTCCCGCAGGAGGATAACCAGGAGATCGGCTAAACGGGACAGGAAGCGCTTCCGGACCATTTTCTTCTCCCAGGCCAGGCGCTGTCCGGAGAAATCCCGGAAGAGCTGTCTGAACCATCCGGCCATGCCGTAGATCCGGATGTCCTTGGCTGCGGCAAAATCGGATGTCTTATCCAACAGGTACCACATTTTCTGATCAATATCGGTCCAATGCTCTCTGTGAGCGTACTCCCAGTTGCGGTAAGCCCGGGCGCAGAACCAGTTTACGGCGGGGGCGATGGTGAGTATGGGCACCAGGAGCGGGCTGACCAGAAAGATCATGGAACCGAAAAGCAGGTAGCAGAGGATATTTTCCGCCAGTTTCAGGCTGCGTCTGGGCACGTCCGAGATGGGCTGCACACCGTCCCACATCTCGGTGGCCCGGGCGGCCCGGCGGCTTAAATCCCGGATGTCCTTCCGTTCATAGTCCTGATAAAACAGATTCAGCGATTTTCGATTCACTTCCAGACCTTTTTCTTCACGGTACTCCGACATATAGGTATCTGAAAAACGGTAAAAGAAATTCTGCAGTATGCGGCAGATCAGCATTCCCAGGATCAGGAAGCCTGCCCGGAGCGCTGCCCGGTCCAGAGGGGCGCGGCTGGTCACATCCCCAACCACCAAAGCGGGCAGGTAGATATTTGCGTAGGCCAGGGCCACGTTGAGAGGGACATCCAGAACCATCAGCAGGAAAAACAGGGGCGAGTTCTTTCCGATTTCACGGAAGCTCCACATGGCGTTGCTGAAGGCGGAACGGTAGGGTTTGTTTTTGGCTTGCTTTGATTTTTTCATCTTGGTCAACTCCTTAAAACTTGTCTCCGGCTCTCGGGTCTGTGTCTTGCCGGGAAGCAGGTCTGTGATTCCTGATTTCAGTCCGGCGGCATTGTTTTCGGTCTGCTGCGGTCTGAACATGGTTTTATTTTACACGAAACAGCGCATCATCGGTAAACCGGGCACGAATTGCATTCCCGGCGGCACGAATTGCAGCCTGCTTTTTGGTTTTAATGTGTTGGGGAATCGGAAAAGAGGCAGAGATGGGGGAAAGGGAGGTTATTCCTTTACCGCCGGGACCAGAAATTCGGAGGTGAAGGCTCCGTCTTCGCTGTTATATTTACACCATCCCCCATGTTCCTCCAGGATGGCTTCCGCCCTGCGCAGGCCGAAGCCGTGAAGGCCGTCCTTGCCGGAGGAAAACAGACTGCCGTTTTTGAGCAGTTTGGGTCCGGATGCATTGAGCATGGAGAAATAGAGCATCTTCTGCTTCATGCCCATAAAGAGGCGCAGAAACCGTTCCCCTTCCACGGCCATGCAGGCTTCGATGGCATTATCCAGAAGATTGCCCACCACAATGCTGAGCTCCAGGTCCGAAAGCAGGAGGCTGTCCGGAACATTGGCCTTCACGGTAACGGCAATGTCTGCGGCTTTGGCCTGGGCGATTTTTGCCGACAGGATGGCGTCCAGGGCGATATTTCCGGTCTTCAGCAGAGTGTCCACATGCATCAGCTGATGGTCAAGCTGTTCCAGGTAGGCCAGGGCGCGTTGGGTTTCCCCGGCTTCCAGCTGCCCTTTCAGGGTCTGCAGGTGATGGTGGAAATCATGCTTGTATCCCCGCATTTCCCGGTAGATACCCTGGACTTCCCCAAGGTGCTGTCTGGACTGTTCTGTCTGATATGCTACTAGCTTCAGGTATGTTTTCTTTCTCATGTGATTTTGTGTCCTGTGGATTTTCTGTTCTTTTTCTGTTTTTCTGTAACGGTTCAGACAATCCCTCCCGCGAAGCCAAGCTTTGCAATGCGTCCGCGGACACATTTCTGTGCAATTTTGCGAGACGTTTTCTTCCGGCAGGGAAGCAGAAAAAGGGGCGGCGCTTTGCCGGGGCATTCAGTTCCGCCGGATAAAGGCCTGGTTTATGGCGTCATATTTTCCCCTGGCAAGGGGGAGCTCCACGTCTCCTTCCAGGGTTACTTTTGTGCGGGATATGCCGGTCACATGTTTCAGGGACACCAGGTAGGAACGGTGAACCCGGAAAAAATCATCGCCAAGCCGTTTTTCAAAGGAGGAAATATTTTCCCGGATTTTATATTCCCTTTTTACGGTGTGGATGGAGAGGTAGTGCAGGAAGGCTTCCGCATACAGAATATCCGCCTCATACAGCCGGAGCGTCTCCTCCTCGCAGGTGATGACCAGGGAGGGCGGTTCTATGGAAAGACGCCGGACCGCCTTGTCCAGTACCTGGTTCAGCCTGTCCTCCGGAACCGGCTTGGTGAGGTAGTGCAGCGCGTCCACTTCATAGCCCTCGCTGATGAATTCAAAGTGGGAGGTGATGAAGATAATCTCCGCGCGCTGATTATCTTTCCGTATGCGCCGGGCCAGGCCGATGCCGGATATTTCTTTCATTTCCACATCCAGAAGAAGGATGTCATAGGTTTTCTCCCCGTCATAGGCAAAGAGGAAGGACTCTGCGGAGGGAAAGCATTGTATATCGCAGGGCTGCCCGGCCTGCGCGCTCCATTTGGAGACCTGGGCCCGGAGAGTGCGCAGCTGGGTTTCATCGTCGTCACAGATAGCGATCTGGTATGCCATGGAGTACCGCCTTTCGCCGGGCAGATCTATCCGGAAGCAAGGGATATATGGCCGGCCGATTAGATTTTATCACAGAATGGGGTATGTTGCAATGCGGTTCTCCGGGTGTTTCTTTTTTTGGGTTCTTTTTTTGGCATTGTAAAATGAAGCTTTTTTTCTTATAATATAAGCGGATAATCAAATGGGGCGTTTACCTGAAGAGCAGAAGGACTCCGAAGGATTCCCGGGGAAGCGTCGGCAAAAAGAAAAATAAAAGGAGAGATTGTTATGTGGTTTGTTTTTGCACTGTTATCCGCAGTTTTTGCGGCGTTGACTTCCATTCTGGCAAAAGTTGGCATTGAAGGGGTGAATTCCAATCTGGCCACAGCCATCCGCACAGTGGTTGTGGTGGCCATGTCCTGGGGAATGGTATTTCTCACCCATGCCCAGAGCGGCATTGCGGAGATCGGCAGGAAGAGCTGGCTGTTCCTGATTCTTTCGGGTCTGGCTACCGGGGCGTCCTGGCTGTGTTATTACAGGGCGCTGCAGATCGGCCAGGCCTCCAAGGTGGTGCCGGTGGATAAGCTCAGTGTGGTGATCACTCTGGTGATGGCTTTTGTGTTTCTGCATGAGGAATTTACGGCAAAGTCGCTTGCGGGGTCAGTGCTGATCGGAGCGGGGACTTTGCTCATGGTGCTGTAAGGAAAGGCAGAGGAGGCAGATGATGAACACGGCGTTGCTTTTGTCCGGCGGTACAGGGAGCCGGATTTCCACAGACATACCCAAACAATACCTTCGAGTCAACGGCAGGATGTTGGTGACCTATGCCCTGGAGCCGCTGCTGACATTTCCATTGATCCATGAAGTGGAAATCGTGGCGGAGGAGGCCTGGTGGAAAGCCATTCTTGAGGATGTCCGGCAGGCCGGTCTGGAGGTGAAGAAGATTGCCGGATTTTCCGCTCCCGGCAGGAACAGGCAGAGTTCCATATTGAATGGACTGGAAAATATTTTAAATCGGAATAACAGCAAGCAGGCGTCCGGGGAAGCGGATGACGGCGATACGGTGTTGATTCACGACGGGGCGCGCCCTTTTTTGCGCAGAGAGATGATCGCCGCCTGCTATGAGGCGTTGGATGGACATGACGGCGTGATGCCGGTTCTGCCAATGAAAGATACGGTGTACCTGAGCCGAAGCGGCAGGAAGGTGGATGAGCTGCTGAACCGCAGCTGCATTTATGCAGGGCAGGCGCCGGAGCTGTTTCTGTTGAGGCAATATTATCGGGCAAACGCTGCTCTGCTCCCTGACAGAATTCTGGAGATCAACGGTTCCACGGAGCCTGCGGTTATGGCCGGGATGGATATTGCCATGATGCCGGGGGACGAGAGGAATTTTAAGATTACCACGCAGGCGGATCTGCAGCGGGCAGAGGAGAGGCTTGCTGTCCGCGGGTAGTTCCGCATATTTTGACGGAACGCGTGTAAATCGTTGGGACAAAAGAAAGCGGGAGGAAAGCGGCATGAAAGCATGGAAGCTTTACGGGATTAATGATTTGAGATTTGAGGAAACCGGGATGCCGTCGCCGGGGGAGGGACAGGTGCTTCTGAAAGTAAAGGCGGCGGGAATCTGCGGTTCGGATATTCAGCGGGTATTTGAGACGGGAGCCCACAGGCATCCTCTGGTTATAGGGCATGAATTTTCCGGAGTGGTGGAGGCAGCAGGCTCCGGGGTGGATGAGAACTGGCTGCAGAGGAGGGTGGGGGTATTTCCTTTGATCCCCTGCGGAAAGTGCGCGCCCTGTGAACAGAGAAAGTATGAGATGTGCCGCAGCTACGATTATCTGGGTTCACGCAGTGACGGCGGCTTTGCGGAATATGTGACGGTTCCGGCGGGAAATTTGATCGAGCTGCCGGAGACGGTATCCTTTGAGGAGGCGGCCATGCTTGAGCCCATGGCGGTGGCGGTACATGCCATGAGACATGCGGCAGGGCTTTCCCGGAGCGCGGCAGCGGCCATATGCGGATTCGGAACCATCGGCGCGCTGCTGGCGGCATTTCTTCTGGAGGCAGGGTATGAGAATCTCTATGTGGTGGGAAATAAGGAATTTCAAAAGAAGAGGGCTTTGGCCCTGGGAATTGCCCCGGAGCATTACTGCGACAGCAGGCGGCAGGATGTGAGGGCCTGGCTGCAGGAGCATGCCGGGGGAACGGATATTTTCTTTGAGTGCACCGGAAGAAATCAGGTATTGAACTGGGGAATAGAAAGTGCCAGACCGTCTGGAAGGATAATTCTGGTGGGGAATCCCCTTTCGGATATGACATTGGCGCGGGACATTTACTGGAAAATTCTGCGGAATCAGCTCACTCTGGCAGGAACATGGAATTCTTCCTTTACGGGGGAGGACAGGGATGACTGGCATTATGCAGTGAAACGCCTGCAGACCCGAAACGTTGCTCCTGCAGAGCTGATTACCCATCGCCTGCCCCTGGAAAGGCTTCGGGAAGGTCTGCTGCTGATGAAGGAAAAAAAGGAAGATTACTGCAAAATAATGGTTATTCCGTAAATTCATCCGATCAGCACGCGCTTTCCCTCAAAGGCAAAACCGTAGTGCCGGATCCGTTCTTCTTCGATTCCCCGGGCCTTAAGCTCCGTATCGTAGGCTTTTTCGCGAATCTGTGTCAGCGCCGCATTCACGGTATCCTCCAGGCTGCTTTCCTCCTCCGGGTCCCGAACCTTAAATTCCAGAACAAAGGCGGGAGCCGTGGCGTTCAGGGGTTCTGCCATCACGTCATAGCGTCCGAACCCGCTTTCCCGGTTGGAGGTGATCCGGTATTTATCGGCCAGTTCCACCATCAATCCCAGAACAAATCCGTGATAAAATCGTTCCGGCGCAGCCTCCGGGGAAGGTTTTTTCCCGGAGTCAAAGGAGCTGAAGGTTTCCAGAGCCACCTGATTCATATAACGGTTCATTGCTTTTACATCCCCTGCAAGGAGGGCCTTGAGAAAATCATTATAGGGCACATGGTCTCCGGCAAACCAGTCTCTGATCATTTCTCG
The DNA here is from genome assembly GCA_910586515.1 of uncultured Acetatifactor sp. Lineage (GTDB taxonomy): Bacteria > Bacillota > Clostridia > Lachnospirales > Lachnospiraceae > Acetatifactor. The sequence goes on along the minus strand of CAJUGL010000007.1, from coordinate 64,189 downwards.
GAACGAAATGGATACTTCCCGGTTAGTAAGCTTCAGCACATAGGAAAATCTCCCCGTCTCCGGATTGAATGTTCGATCTTCCACACGCAGATAACCTCCGGCCAGAAGCAGGCTCCAGACGGCGCCATGTTTTCTGCGCAGCTGATGAAAGACAATTTCTTCGTCGATTTCTGTCGTGAGGCTTTTTCCGTCCAGTAAGTCTTCCATGGTAATTTTGATATCCGGCTGTCCCTCCCGGATCAGAACACTGACCAGATTGTTGGAACTGGTGTTTGCCCAGTAGGGTTTATATACTTTATCTTCCAGAAAACCGGTAATGGACCAGGGATTATAGATATCTCTCTGGCTGCCGAAGACAAAGCCGTCATACCAGGCTTTTACCTGTTCCTTTTCCGCTGACAGGTTCAGGGCATCCAGGGCATCAAAGACCTCTTTTTCCGTAAATCCGAAACGGGTCCGGTATTTTTCCGAAGTGGTAGTCACCACAGTCAGGTTATTCAGGTCAGAAAAAATCGACTCTTTGCTGACGCGGGTGATGCCGGTCAAAAAAGCCCGTTTCATATAGGGATTCGTCTTAAATGTGGCATTGAACAAAATACGGATGAATTCGCCCATTTGTTCCCAGTAGCCGTTTACATAAGCCTCCTGCAAAGGGGTATCGTACTCGTCCAACAGGATAATCACCTGCTCTCCGTAGTAACTGTTCAGGCAGGCTGACAGCCTGTGGAGAGACATGCCTGCTGCGGAATCGGACATGTCATCCCTGACATAGCCGAAAAAATCCTTCATCATGGGATTCAGAGAGTTCCCCTCCAAAAGAAAATGAAATTTTGAATATAAATTTACGATAACCTGCATGATTCCGTCGCGGGCTGTTTTAAAGTTTCTGCCCTTTACCGTGGAAAAACTCAGGGAAATGACAGGAAAACGTCCCTGGAGGCTGTGGTATTTTTCCTCTTCCCAGATGGCAAGCCCTTCAAACAGATCATTCCGTCCAGCATACTGGTTGGAAAAAAAGCATTCCAATGTATTTAAATTCAGCGTTTTCCCAAAACGGCGGGGACGCGTTATCAGCGTTACTGCATCCTGGTTTTCCCACCATTCCTGAATCAGCAGCGTCTTGTCTACATAAAAAGAATGGTTCTGCCGCAGCGCCTCAAAACTCTGGGTTCCGATTGAAATAACCGGTTTCATACAGTCACCTCTTTTCTGCTCTGTGATGGCTTTATTGTAGCATGGCGGGAGGAAAAACTCAAGCAGTCCTGGAAATGCGGGGAAGGCACCTGTGATCAGCAACAATTCAACCAACATTAGAATCAGATAGAATTTCCGTCGATTGCATTTGGGAAAAATCCACTGTATACTGAAATCATCAGCTGATAACACAGAAACAGTTTCAAACAGTAGTTGAACGGAGGAAAGAAATGGATATCGGAAAAAAGATTAAGAATCTACGTTTAGAAAAGAATGCCAGGCAGGAGGAACTGGCGGAGTACCTGGGAGTGTCCTTTCAGGCCGTGTCAAAATGGGAGACGGGGGCCAGTGTGCCGGATATTGCGCTGCTGCCCAATCTTGCGGTCTTTTTCGGCGTGACCATAGACGAACTGTTCCAGATGCCTGAGGAGGCGGAGTTTGAGCGGATGGAGAATATGTTCTGGCATGAGCGCAGGATTCCGGCAGAGACCTTTGACCATTGCGTCCGTTTTCTGGAGAGAGCGATTCAGAATGACCCGAAGAATGTGAGAGCCTGTAAATGCATGGCCTATCTCTACAATCACAGGGCGAAGAGTGACCATGAAACCGCCAGTGAATATGCCAGAAAGGTACTGGAACTGGACCCTGACGAAAAAGGGGGATGGGTGGCCTATCTGGAAGCCAACAACGGAGTCTGCGGGGACGAGTGGTATGACAATCATTTTGAAGTCATAGAATATTTTAAGGAATTCCTGAGGAAGAATCCCGGCAATTACAGAGGTTTGTATGCGGTGATCGAAAATATGTTGGATGATGACCGCTTTGACGAAGCAGTGCCCTATATCGAGCAGATCCGCACGGCGGCGAAAACCCACCAGTACGAGGTCTACATGGGGGATGTGATGTTCGGAAAGGGAGATATGGAGAAAGCCCTGGAATACTGGAATGCGGCTGTGGAGCGCTTCCCCGGACGGTGGCAGGCCTACTGCGACAGGGCAGACCGGTTCAAGAAACTGGGCAGATATGAGGAAGCCCTGGCGGACTATGAGAAATGCTTTACCATGCAGGAGGCGCCCAGACTGACGGACGGGCTCTACTCCAAGGCCCAGGTATACGAACTGTTGGGAGATTACGAGGGGGCCATCCGGGACAGAAAGCGCATCATCCAGTGCCTGAAGGAGGAGTATAAAATCTTTTCCGGCAAAGATATCGATCAGCAGAAGCAGGAGATACAGCGACTGAAGAAGCGCAGGGCGGAAGCGGGCTCGACAGTATAAAAAGTTAATATAATCAATGAGAAAAACTCCTTTGCCTGTTTCAAAGGAGTTTTTCCTTTACCGGGTAGTTTTGTGAAACTTGGCAGTAACAGTTCAGCGCCCTGTCTGAAACGTTATACCTGGTATAATGTAACAGTTCAGACAGCCCCGCTCGCGAAGTCAAAATTGCGCTCTGTGCAATTTTGCGAGACTTGCGGGCGCCAAAACGCATTCTTTTCGCGTTTTGTGTGCATTCTCAGAACAGTTCAGCGCCCTGTCTGAACTGTTACGGTATAATTCTGAGGGATAGAAGGCAACTATAGTCATTGACAGAGGAAATTAACGGTAGCATACTTTGTATAAAGAGACGGGACAGGATAAAACGCGCACATAAAACAAGGCGCACATGGCAGGATGCATACATAAAAAATAAGCGGAACAGAAAAAAGAACGGCTGTTTCCCAGGGGCGGCGCTGTTCAGACAGGAGGGAAAATGAAATTTCAAAACGGATGTTGGTTATTAAGGGAAGGTTTTGCCGGTTTTTCACCGCAGCAGGTGTATGACTGCAGAATCCGGGAGGAGGAAGTGCTGCTCTGTACCCCAACAGCGGTGGTACAGGGCAGGGGCAATACCATAGACGGCATTAACCTGACTTTGCGGATCACTGCGCCCATGCCGGAGGTAATCAGGGTACAGGTCTGGCACCACAAAGGAACCGCAAAGCGTGGCCCGGCGTTTGTGCTGAATCTGGGGGAGGGGAGCTGTGCCGGGCGGAACGCATGTTCTGAGATTAAAGAGAAGGAATCCGACGCTGCACCGGAAAACCGAAGCTGCCTCACTGTGGAGGAGACGGAAAGCCACATAACCGTGAGAAGCGGTCATTTGAGCCTGGTGATCGGCAGACAGTCCTTCAGTATGCGCTACGAGAGGGACGGAGAACTGCTGACAAAGAGCGCCCCCAGGGATCTGGCATTTTTGAAGGAAGACTGGAAGGGCATGGCCTACGACAGGGGAACAGGCGCCTATATGCGGCAGCAGCTTGGACTCTCCGTCAATGAGCAGATTTACGGCCTGGGGGAGCGTTTCGGGGCCTTTGTGAAAAACGGACAGACCGTTTCCATCTGGAATGAAGACGGGGGAACCAGTACGGAGCAGTCCTACAAGAATATTCCCTTTTATTTGTCCAGTCGAAATTACGGCGTCTTTGTCAACCATCCGGAGAAGGTGGATTTCGAGGTGGGTACGGAGCAGGTGAACAAGGTGGCCTTCTCCGTGGCAGGGGAATGCCTGGACTATTTTGTCATGGACGGGGCGGACGGAAAAGAGGTTCTGGAACGGTATACCGATCTGACGGGAAAGCCTGCCCTGCCCGCGCCCTGGACCTTTGGCCTATGGCTGTCCACCTCCTTTACCACAGAGTATGACGAGGAGACGGTAATGAGCTTTATCGACGGTATGTTGGAGCGGGGGATTCCCCTGTCGGTGTTTCATTTCGACTGCTGTTGGATGAAGGAATTCCACTGGACGGATTTTATCTGGGATGAGGCTGTATTTCCGGACCCGGAGGGAATGCTTGGACGGATTAAGGCAAAGGGGATCAGAGTCTGCGTGTGGATCAATCCCTACATCGGTCAGGAGTCTGCGCTCTTTGACGAGGGGATGGAGAAAGGGTATTTCCTGAAGCGGCCGGGGGGCGATGTGTGGCAGTGGGACATGTGGCAGCCGGGAATGGCCATTGTGGATTTCACCAACCCGGAGGCGGCAGCCTGGTATCAGCAGGGACTGGAGAAACTGTTGGACATGGGCGTGGACTGCTTTAAAACGGATTTCGGAGAGCGGATTCCCACGGAGGTGGTTTACCACAACGGAGCGGATCCCGTGAAAATGCATAATTTCTACACCTATCTGTATAATAAGACGGTATTTGACCTTCTGGAGCGAAAACGGGGAAAAGGAGAGGCAGTGCTCTTTGCCCGTTCCGCCACGGCGGGAGGTCAGAAATTCCCCGTGCACTGGGGAGGGGACTGTTGGTCAGACTATGAGTCCATGGAGCAGAGTCTCCGGGGCGGCCTGTCCCTCACCAGTTCCGGGTTCGGATTCTGGAGTCATGATATCGGCGGCTTTGAGAGCAGGTCCACGCCGGATGTGTATAAACGTTGGTGCGCTTTCGGCCTGCTTTCCACGCATTCCAGGCTTCACGGCTCCTCTTCCTACAGGGTGCCCTGGCTCTACGATGAGGAAAGCGTGGATGTGTTGCGCTTTTTCACCCGTCTGAAGGCCTCCCTGATGCCCTACCTGTACCGGAATGCCATAGAGACTTCCCGCACAGGGGTGCCCATGATGCGGAGCATGGCACTGGAGTTTCCGGGTGACCGGAACTGCGCGTATCTGGCAAGTCAGTATATGTTGGGGGATTCTCTGTTGGCAGCGCCTGTGCTGAATGAGGAGGGCATGGCGGAGTATTATCTGCCTGCGGGAATGTGGACCGATTTCCTTACCGGGCAGCAGCGGCAGGGGGGCAGATGGTATCGGGAGAAGCACGGTTATCTGAGCATTCCCCTCTATGTGCGGGAGGGCAGCGTTGTGGCCGTGGGCGCCTGTGACGAGGGGCCTGTCTATGACTATGCGAAGGACGTCACTTTCCGGGTGTATTCCCTGGCCGACGGCGGAAAGGCCGAAACGGCGGTGTATGACGGACAGGCGACGCGGGAGACTTCCGTGCGGATTGAGCGAGAGGGCGATGTGTATAAAGTGGAGGTTACAGGAGAGAAACCCTGCAGAGTGGTTCTGATGAATGAGAGAACCCGGGCGAAAGCCGAAGGGATGGCGGTGAATCCGGGAGCCGTAACGGAAGACTGCGGAACCACAGCCGGAGGAAGCGGTTCGGACATGGTTCTTTGTTTTGAAAAGAGCGGCACAGCCACGCTCCGCGCGAGGTAGAAACGGGCGGAGCAGACAACTACAGATAGAAGGAGCGATCACAGATCAGACAGCTGCAGAATACAGCAGACAACGGCAGATCAGAATAGAAAGGAGAAATCAATGGAAAACAAAGTTTTCGACAGAAAGCTCTACGCCGGGACGGCCAGAGCCGTGGCAGCGGAAGGAATCGTCATGCTGCGCAATGAGGGAGGGGTGCTTCCCCTGAAGGAGGGAGAGAAAATCGCCCTGTTCGGCAGGGGACAGTTCAATTATTACAAAAGCGGCACAGGCTCGGGAGGCATGGTGAACACCAGTTATGTCACAGGCATTCGGGAGGCTCTGGAAGAGAGCGGCTTTGTGCTGAACAAAAAACTCCAGAGGGTCTATGAGGAGTGGCTGAAGGACAATCCCTTTGACGCAGGAGCGGGCTGGGCAGGGGAGCCCTGGTTCCAGAAGGAGATGCCCCTGACACCGGAACTGGTTGCGGATGCCGCGCAAGAATCTGACACTGCTGTCATTATTCTGGCCAGGACAGCCGGGGAAGACCAGGACAATAAGGCCGAGGCGGGAAGCTTCCTGCTCACCGGGGAAGAGGAGGACATGCTGCGCCTGGTGTGCGGCGCCTTCGAACGCACGGTGGTGCTGCTGAATGTGGGAAATATCATTGATATGAAGTGGGTGGAACGTTTCGGGCCGTCGGCTGTGCTGTATGTGTGGCAGGGGGGACAGGAAGGGGGAAACGGTGTTCTGGACGTACTTTCCGGCAGGGTGACGCCCTCCGGAAAACTGGCGGACACCATCGCCCTGGACATTGCCGATTATCCCTCCACCGGAAACCACGGGGATGAGAAGAGGAACCTCTATCAGGAAGATATCTATGTGGGTTATCGGTATTTCGAGACCTTTGCCAGGGACAGGGTGCTGTATCCCTTTGGCTTCGGCCTGTCCTACACCACCTTTGCCCTGGAGGCGGAGATAAAGGGAACGCTGAATTCCCTGGAGGGAGAACCCGGCCCGGTCTTCCGGGTAAAGGTCACCAATACGGGCGCTGTTTCGGGAAAGGAGACGGTGCAGGTCTACTGCCGGGCTCCCCAGGGCGCATTGGGAAAGCCGGCCAGAAGCCTGTGCGGTTTTGCCAAGACAGAGGAGCTTGCACCGGGCGGGAGCCAGGTTCTGGAGATAGCCGTGTCCGGGCATACCCTGGCCTCCTATGACGACAGCGGAGCGGCGGGACACAAATCCTGTTGGATACTGGAAGCGGGAACGTACGAGTTCTATGTGGGAACGGATGTGCGTAGCGCCTCTTCCGCAGGCAGCATGGTGCTTGACGAAACAATTGTAGTGGAAAGCCTGGAGGAAGCCTGCGCGCCGGTGACGGCCTTTGAGCGGATGAAGCCTCAGGAGTGCGGCGACGGCAGCTTCCGGGTGACTTATGAGCCGGTTCCTCTGCGGACCCAGGACCCGGGACAGCGCCGCAGGGAGAGACTGCCGCAGCTTGGCGCCGGAGAGGCAGAGACATTTTCCCGGGCAGGGCAGAAGCAGAAGGACCTTTCCTGCACCGGGGACAAGGGGTATAAGCTCCGGGATGTGGAAGGGGGAAAGGTGTCCATGGAGGACTTCCTGGCACAGCTGACGGATGAGGACCTGTGCTGCATCGTCCGGGGCGAGGGCATGTGCTCCCCCAAGGTGACGCCGGGAACCGCCGGGGCCTTCGGCGGGGTCACAGAGCGTCTGGCGGGCTTTGGCATTCCGGTGGCCTGCTGCGCGGACGGGCCAAGCGGCATCCGGATGGACTGCGGCAGCATCGCCTTTGCCATGCCAAACGGAGCCTGCCTTGCCTCCACCTTCAATGAGGCTCTGTCAGAGGAGCTCTTTGCCTGGGAGGCCCTGGAACTGCGCATCAATAAGGTGGATACGCTTCTGGGACCCGGCATCAACCTCCACAGGAATCCCCTGAATGGACGGAATTTCGAATATTTCAGCGAAGATCCCCTGTTAACCGGGAAGATGGCGGCTGCTCAGCTGCGGTCCATGGGCAGGTATCAGGTAACGGGCACCATCAAGCACTTTGCCTGCAACAGCCAGGAATACAAACGCAATGAGGTGGAAGCCGTGGTGTCTGAGCGGGCCCTGCGGGAGCTGTATCTGAAGGGCTTTGAGATCGCGGTGAAGGAGGGCGGAGCTTATTCCATCATGACCTCCTACAATCCCATCAACGGATTCTGGTCCGCAGGCAATTACGACATGCTCACCACGATTCTCCGGGGACAGTGGAAGTATGACGGCATTGTGATGACAGACTGGTGGGCAAAGGCCAATGACGAAGGCGCGGCAGGCAGAGTGGAAAATGTGGCCGCCATGGTCCGGGCCCAGAACGATCTGTTTATGGTGACTGCAGATGCCGCAGGAAACAGCCAGAATGACAATTCCCTGAAGAGTCTGGAGAAGGGCGTCGTCACCAGGGCCGAGTACCTGCGCAGCGCGGCAAATATCTGCCGTTATCTGCTGCGGACCCCGGCTTATCAGAGAATGGAGGGCAGGGAGAGCGAACTGGACAGGGAACTTGCCGCCGTGGCAGCCCAGGAGATGGAATCCTTCGGCGAGCTGGTCCGAATTCCTGTGGAAGAGACGGGCTGCAGCCTGCCTGTGGAGCGCATTGCCGCAGGAAAGGGCAGCAGCGTCACTTTTGAACTGAATGTGAAGGCGCGGGGCTTCTACCGTCTGGAGCTGACCTGCAGGGTGACAGGACAGGGAAGCCTGGCCCAGGTGCCCCTGACCCTGTCCCAGGACAAACAGATCATCAGAATCATTTCCCTTACGGGAGAGGATACGGAGTGGAGGACAGAGGAAATCATTCTGCATCCCTCCTTCCATAATACTACCTTCCTGAAATTTTTCTTCGGCCAGGGCGGCATGGAGATTCAGGAGGCCCGCCTTACCCTGAAGGAATCCATGGAGGAGAAATTCAGGGCAGTGAAAGCCTCCCAGGAGGAAGACAGAGAGTAATGCCCAATGTAATCGGGCAGGGGAGATTTTATTTTCATCTATTCCTCTTTTTTTCGTGGTAGAGCTCCCTGTACTGGGAGGGCGTCATCTGGCGGAGCTTTTTGAAAGCCCGCATAAAATTTTTCGGATCCTGGCCTTTCAGGAGTCCGGTACAGATATCCGTGAAGGCGGAGGGACGGACCGGGATTTTTATGGCGTGGCCTTCGGCGGCTTTGCCCTGGAGATGTCTGGCGGAAGGCGGGAGAATGCAGAAATCCCCTTCGAAGAGGGTCTCCGGATTCCGGTTGATCAGATGCGTGCTGCTGCCGGACAAAACATAGATGAATTCATCGCCCACTCTGGGGGAGGACAACCGGAAGATTCTGACGGAATTTTTGAAAAAGACCGAGGAGGAATACCGGGTCCTGGAGGCTGCGAAAGTCATCTGACCCTCAGGCGCTTAACAGTCAAACGCTGCCTGCAGCGGCAAAATTTCTGTTCAGGCCCGTCCGGGTCAGGGATAGCCTGTTAAAGCAGAACAGAAGTCTGTTTTGGGAATTGCGCATCTGTCCCCAAAGGGGTAAAATGTAGGAAACATTGCAAAATTTGCTGCTTAAAAGAAAAAACATATAAAAAGAAACGGAGGGCAATTCATTATGGAGAAAAAATTCATCTATGACGAGCAGACAGCAGTGGTGGACACCGACAAGGGAAAGGTACGAGGCTATTTCTATGACGATATGTACATTTTCAAGGGAATCCCCTACGCAAAGGCGAAGCGTTTCCACGCGCCGGAACCTGTGGAACCCTGGGAGGGCGTGTTCCAGGCCGTGAGCTACGGCTGCGTATGTCCCCTTCTGGATCTTCCAAAGCCGGGCGGCGAGCTCATGGTGCCCCATCGGTTCTGGGTTATGGACGAGGACTGTCAGAATCTGAATATCTGGAGTCCCGGTCTGGACGGGGAGAAGCGGCCTGTCATGGTATGGCTCCACGGCGGCGGATTCTTTGCAGGCTCTTCCATTGAGCAGATTGCCTATGAAGGCGAGAATATGTGTAAAGAGGGCCAGGTGGTGGTGGTTTCCGTGAACCACAGGCTGAATGTCCTGGGCTACTGTGATCTGTCTCCTTTCGGGGAGGAGTACGCAAACTCCGGCAATGCGGGCACGGACGATCTGGTGGCCGCCCTGAAATGGATTCATGACAACATCGAAAGCTTCGGCGGAAATCCGGAGAACGTGACCATCTTCGGACAGTCCGGCGGCGGGGCCAAAGTCACCACTTTGCTCCAGACCCCGGCGGCAGACGGCCTGTTCGCCAAGGGCATCAACATGAGCGGCGTTCTGGGCGGCCTGATGGCAGACAGCACCGGCAACGGCGAGAAATTGGGCAGGGCGCTGATGGAAGAGCTGAAGGTACAGGATGTGAAGGCCCTGGAGACAGTGCCCTTCGATGACCTGGCAGCTGCCTACAACAAGGTGAAGCCCGCTCTGGAGAAGGCAGGGGAGTATGTGGGCGGAGCGCCCTACAAGAACGGTTTCTATGCAGGGGATCCCGTCATCAACGGCTTCCGCAGGGAGACGGAGCATGTGCCCATGATGGTGGGCAGTGTGTTCGGAGAGTTCGGCTCCTTTGCCCCCACTCCTTACAGGAAAGCGGAGATGACGCAGGAGGCAGGCGCGGCCTATGTGGAAGAGGAAGTGGGCAGGGAAGAATCCAAAGAGCTCCTTGACCTGTTCCGGAAAGCCTACCCGGAGCGCAATCCGGTGGACATCATGACCATGGACTTCATGTTCCGGGGGCCGGAAATCCAGTACATTAAAACCAGGGCAAACTGCAGCGGCGGCGTATGGTCCTACCTGTTCAACCTGGACATGAACTTCGACGGAGGCAGAACCCCCTGGCACTGCGCGGACATCCCCTATTTCTTCCACAATACCGAGCTTGCGCCCTACACCCAGGAGGAAGGGGTTACCGAACGGGTGGAGAAGCTGATCTTCGACTCCGTCATGGCCTTTGCCGGGACCGGCAATCCCCAGAATCCGGAAGTGCCCAACTGGCCCGCTTCCACACCGGAGACCGAGTATACACTGGTCATCGGAAAGGAAAGCAGGGTTTTGGAGAACTTTGACCATGAGCTGATTCCTGTCCTGGGCAAATGCATGGGACCCGTGCTTGCCAGGATGATGGCGAGGCAGAAGCCCCAGATACAGCATTAAAAGACAGGGACTTTCGAAGCGGAAACAAATCGTCACATAGGTCAATGAAATAAGAGAGAATATGGCAAAATTTTTTAGCATCCAAAAGCCCGGATATCAGTGACCGGGAAAAAAGGAACATGGAGCGGGCCAGGAAGATCGCCGCTCAGGGTATGATGCCCATTCTCTATCTTTTTGACCATCCGTTTAAAGAGCCCCCAATTCCCGGGGTGACGGAAGAGGACTGCCGGAGGGCGGAAGCGGACACGGCCTTGTTCGTCCTGGCCCGGAACTCAGGCGAAGGCAAGGACAGAAGGCCTGTGGCAGGGGAATACGGCCTGTTTTCGGAGGAGGAAGAGGCGATACGCACATTGCGGGCCAACTTCCGCCGGGTCATCCTGATTCTGAATGTAGGCAGCGTCATTGAAACCGGATTTCTGTGCGGGGAAGCATCGGCGGACGCCATTCTGCTGATGAGCCAGGCAGGCAATATCGGCGGTCATGCGCTGACGGATGTACTTACGGGAAAAGTGACGCCGGGCGGCAAACTGACCACCACCTGGGCGGAGCGTTACGAGGACTATCCCGGGGCGTCCGCCTTCAGCCATATGAACGGAGACGTGGATGACGAGTATTATGAGGAAGGCATCTATGTAGGATATCGGTATTTCGACAGCTTTAATATCACGCCCGCCTATCCCTTCGGGTTTGGCCTGTCCTACACCACCTTCCGGACAGAGACGGAGAAAGTGGAGGCAGACGGGGAAAGGGTTTCCCTGCAGATAAAAGTGACCAATACCGGAAACCGATATCCGGGAAAAGAAGTGGTGCAGGTGTACTGTTCCGCACCCTCCGGAAAATTGGAGAAGCCTTATCGGGAGCTTGCTGCCTACAAGGTACCCTGTCCCATCACTTCAGGGGAGCTTCAGGCCTGCGCCGGGAGGATACTGAAAGTGATTGCGGGAAGCTCCGCCTATGAGGAGGCCGGGGCTCACCAGAGCTGACAGGCGGTCCATAAAATAAATCACAGGAAGCATCGGCAGAACGGCGCTTCCTGTGTTGCTGTTCACAGATGCCTCCGCGAAGTGTTTTCGTGCGCATTTTGCACGAAAATCACAAGGAACAGGGGGAGTATTTGAGCGTTTGAAGTTCAGTCATTCAGAAAAGGGATGTCTTTTTGCCTGTATCTATTATAGCAAAAAAACGGTCTGATTACAAGTCTTGTAATTAAGCTTCCCGGCGGACTATAATCGAATTATCGAGCTGTAATTGTATGGAAGTTTCCGGACAATTGCAAATAGGATATAGGGCAGGGAAGGGAGAACGGAGATGGAAAAAGGCTATTTTCAGAAGGAACTGGCACACTTTGACGAAGTGGAAGAGATCATCCGGAATAAACTGAAGAAGCTGCGGGAGGACAAAATCCTGCTGCGGGAACGGGTCCTGCATGAGCGAAAGGAGATGTGGGAGGACAACCGTCACCTGGTACGTGATTTTGACGATGTCATTTTTCTGAACACCCAGGAAACTGTGGTAAAATCCGTGGAGAAGCAGTGGGAATGGAATGAAATCGAAATACAGAGGCATATTAAAATGCAAAAAACGCCCTATTTCGGCCGTGTGGACTTTGTGGAAGGGGAGACGGGAGAAGCGGAAACCATCTACATCGGCATCCACAGTCTGACAGAAGAAGATTCCCGGGAAATCTATGTGGTGGACTGGAGGGCGCCCATTTCTTCCATGTTCTACCAGTTTGACTCCGGACCTGCCTGGTATCAGGTACACGACTACAGGAATGAAGTGGAAATCACAGGAAAAAGGCAGTACAAAATAGAGGAGGGACGTCTCATCTCCGTGTATGACACAGATTCGTCCATGTATGACGATATTCTTGGGGATGTTCTTTCAAAGCATTCTGACCATAAGCTCAAAGTCATCATCGGAAGTATCCAGAAAGAACAGAATACGGCAATACGGAGCGATACAAAGAATTCCTGCCTGATCTATGGTCTGGCAGGCAGCGGAAAGACCAGCATAGGGCTCCATCGGCTCGCCTATGTCCTCTATTGCAATAAGGACACCATAAAGTCCGAGAATATCCTGATTCTGTCAAACAACAACATATTCGGCTCCTATATTTCCACCATACTCCCTGACCTTGGGGAGAAGCCTGCGAAACAGAAAGTATTCGCTGATTTCCTGGAAGAATTTCTGGGGAAGGGGATGCGGATTGAAGACTATTACAGTCAGCTGAAGGCGCTGGAAGGCGGCTTTGCCGAGGAGCGGGCCAGGTGGATTCGGATCAAGTATTCTCCGGAGATGCTGCAGTACTGTATTGACTATTTTGCCGATTTTCCCTTTCAGATACCGGAAATACGCTATAAGGGGGAAATACTGGTGTCTCCTGAGAAGATTCGGGGAAAACTGGATACCGGGCGTCCGGCGGATTTTCAGTCCCGTTTTGAGAGACTTAATGTTGTGGTCAGAAAGGCCATCGAGGACTATTTCATGCTGCATAAGGAGGAAATATGCAGCGATATTCTGGAAAACCAGGAGGACATTTTATCGGCAAAGGAAGCAAGGCATTGTTACAAAATGATCAGGCATGAGTATATACAGTCGGCCAGGGACAGCATTATCCGCTTGAACAGGTTGGATCCGCAGATACAGACGAGAGAAGTCTTTGCGGATTATCTGCGCCGGACAGGGGAGAGCGACCGGGAGGCGGTAAGGCTGTACCATTCCCTTGAACGGGGAAAACTTCTGTATGAGGATGGGATCTTGTATCTGCTGATCAAAGTGCTGATGGGGGAGACGGCTTCATTTCCCGATATCTTCCATACCGTTATCGACGAGTCCCAGGATTACAGTCTGCCGCAGCTGTATATCATAAAACGGCTTTTTCCCAGGAGCAGCTTCACGCTGTTGGGCGATATCTATCAGACCGTCAATTCCGTGACGACTATTCAGAAATACGAGGATTATGAAAGGGTTTTCGGGACGGGACTGATTCAGACCCGGCTGCGGAAATGTTATCGTTCTTCGAGCGATATTAATGCGCTGGCTTTTCGGCTGATCGAGAAACAGGGGCATCCGATCAGGGAGGAATACTCATATTTTGAGCGGGCCGTGAGGAAGCCTCAATATGTGCAGTGCAGGGATCTGTTTTCCTGCCTTGTGCCTTTACTGGAGCAGCTGGAGAAGTACCATTCCGTGGCGGTTATTGTGAACAGCGATGAGGAAGCACTGGGGGTAAAAGCGTATCTGGAGAAATATAAAGAGGCCCAGCTGATTATCTCGCCTGAGGATGAAATAAGGGACAGACTGGTGATCATTCCCCTGATCCTTGCCAAAGGACTGGAATTTGATGCCGTGATACTGTTGGGCTGTATCCAGGCCAATGAAGGGAATCCCCATTTCCGGCGCAGAATATACCTGGGGTGCACAAGGGCGCTGCACGAACTATATTTTGTGGAGAGGGAGGCGCTGCCCGATTCGATGGCGGAATTTGCGGCCTATATGGAAATCATAACAGTTCAGTGCCCTGTCTGAACTGTTATGGTGAACGGAGAAACAGTAACAATCGTGTAGCTGCTGTTTAAATCCAATAGAAAACTTGACAAACTCCTTAACATTTGTTATGATAACCATGTAACAAATTTAATAACTTTGTAATAACTTTATTAAGAAGTGGCATACTTTTTGCAAAGTAGAGCGATTTGTTTATGGAGGTAAAGAGAAATGATAAGGTGCAAAAAACTGTTTACTGCAGTTGCGGGGCTGTTGCTTTCACTGGCAATGTTTCTTCAGCCGGAGATGACCGTAATGGCTTCGGAGGGCGATTCATTGGAGCAGCTGCGCGGAGGAGTGACAGCCGTGCTGAATCCGGGTTCTTCCAGTTCCGTTGATATTGTGAATGCGACGGCAAAGGAGCTGAATCTTGATTTGACATCAGAGGATGTGGAGCAGGAGAGCAAGCTGGTGATGGCCAATGTGCATAATGCGCTGAATGTAAGGGCCGAGGCAGACGAAACAGCAGATAAGGTAGGAATGTTATATAAGGATTGCGGAGGCACGATTCTTGAGAGGCGGGACGGATGGACCAAGCTCCAGTCAGGCAATATTATCGGCTGGGCTTCCGACGAGTATCTGCTGTTCGGCGCAGAGGCTCAGGCGTTGGCGAACGACGTGGGAAAGATGGTTGCTACGATTAACACGGAGACGCTCAGAGTGAGAATGGAGCCGAATACGGATTCAGGAATCTACGGTCTGCTTCCCAAGGGCGACATTGTGGAGGTCTTAAGTCAGGAGGACGGATGGGTCTGTCTGGATTATGAGGGCAGCGACGGCTATGTTTCCGTAGAGTATCTGATGCTGGATTTTATTATCGATTCAGGGGAGACCATGGAGGAGATCAAGGCTCGTCAGGCGAAGGAAGAAGAGGCGAAACGCCATAAGAATTATGGAGAATATACAACGGATGCGGATACAGAGCTTCTTTTGGCGGCGCTGATCCAGTGTGAGGCAGGTTCGGAGAGCTATGAAGGCCAGGTTGCTGTGGGAGCAGTGGTGATGAACCGTGTCAGGAGCGGGGCATATCCCAATTCCATCCATGGCGTGATCTATGCATCAGGGCAGTTTACACCGGCGATGAACGGAAAGGTGAACCGGCTGTATGAGTCGGGCAAAATTTCCGAGAGCTGCATCAGAGCTGCCAGGGAGGCGCTGTCAGGGGTGTCTAATGTAGGTGACCTGACCCATTTCCGCCGGAACAACGGCCGTGAGGGACTGGTGATCGGCAACCATGTGTTCTATTAATTGATTACGGTAAATAATTGTACTTCTGTTAAAAACAGGCGGGGCGCTTTGCTCCGCCTGTTTTCGCGTATCATGCTGCCGTGAACAATAATGTCCGGGTATCAGCCCGGATTGATAGCCCAGGTCGTTAGACCTTGGTAACGTGCAAAAAAATAGATTGCCGAAATGCGGATTATGTAGTAAACTAACAGTATCGGGATAAGCGGCAGACAAAAGTCCGGGAAGGGAGGGGTTTTATGGGTGAAATGATGATATTCTGGATGGTTTTGCTGATTCTCTGCATCGGAATTGAGGTGCTGACTTTAGGGCTCACTACCATATGGTTTGCAGGGGGTGCACTGGTTGCCATTTTGGCGTCCCTGCTGCATGCGCCGATTTTTGTCCAGATTATTCTGTTCTTTGTGGTTTCCCTGTTGATGCTGTTTTTCACCAGACCCATAGCGGTAAAATATTTTAACAGAGACCGTGTGAAGACAAATGTGGAGAGCATGGTAGGGCGGCAGGCCATCGTGACCGGAGAGATAGATAATCTGAAGGCTGCGGGACAGGTGACCGTGAGCGGTCAGGAGTGGACTGCCAGGAGTTCGGATGACAATGTGCGGATTCCTGCAGGTTCGGTGGTATTGGTTAGAGCGGTCAACGGGGTGAAGCTTATTGTGGAGCCGGATGATCAGGAGAAACCCGGAATCTAATACAATAAAATAATTGCGCACAGCGAAGAGTGCAGAAAGAGGTAAACTTATGGAAATGGTTGGGGTATTGGTTGTATTGGTTGTGCTGGTGCTGGTAATTCTGGCATCCTGTCTGAAGATTGTTCCCCAGGCGCAGGCGTATGTGATTGAACGGCTGGGCGCTTATCAGGGGACTTGGTCCGTGGGCTTTCATATCAAGGTTCCTTTTGTGGACAAAATTGCCAGGAAGGTGAATCTGAAGGAACAGGTGGCGGATTTCCCGCCCCAGCCCGTTATCACGAAGGACAATGTCACCATGAGGATTGACACGGTGGTATTCTACCAGATTACGGATCCCAAGCTGTTTACCTACGGCGTGGAGAATCCGATGATGGCCATTGAGAATCTGACGGCTACCACACTGCGTAATATTATCGGCGATCTGGAGCTGGACCAGACGCTGACCAGCCGCGAGACCATCAACACAAAGATGCGCGCGGCTCTGGATATCGCTACCGATCCCTGGGGCATCAAGGTCAACAGGGTTGAGCTGAAGAATATTATTCCGCCTGCGGAGATTCAGAATGCCATGGAGAAGCAGATGAAGGCTGAACGTGAGAGGCGTGAAGCCGTGACCCGGGCGGAAGGTGAGAAGAAGGCAAAGATACTGGAGGCAGAAGGTGCCAAGGAATCCGCAATCCTTCGGGCAGAGGCGGATAAACAGTCTGCAATCCTTCGGGCGGAGGCGCAGAAGGAGAAGATGATCCGTGAGGCAGAAGGAGAAGCCGAGGCTATTCTGAAAGTGCAGCAGGCAAACGCGGACGGTATTAAGATGCTGAAGGAAGCGGGAGCAGACGAGGCCGTGCTGAAGATCAAGAGCCTGGAGGCCTTTGAGAAGGTTGCAGACGGTCAGGCCACAACCATTCTGCTTCCTGCGGAGCTGCAGGGGATTGCAAGTCTTGCTGCGGCCTGGAAGGAAAGCGGAAGAAAATAGTCAGGGGGTTTTTAACCTTCCACAGAAATAGGATAAATACAGCCGGTTTCGCGGAGAATTCCGCGGAACCGGCATTATTCGTTGTCACTAGAGCAGGCGAAAGCGGAAAGGCAGGATTGATATGAAGGCAGTAAATCTAAAAGGACGGGATTTTTTGAAACTTCTGGATTTTACCCGGGAGGAGATTGAATATTTGCTGGATTTGGCGGCAGAACTGAAAGAGAAAAAGAAAAGCGGAATTCCTGTGGATTCGCTGCGGGGGAAAAATGTGGCTCTTATTTTTGAGAAGACCAGTACACGCACCAGGTGTTCCTTTGAGGTAGCGGCGCATGATTTGGGAATGGGAACCACATATCTGGATCCTCAGGGTTCCCAGATCGGAAAGAAGGAGAGCATAGCGGATACAGCCAGGGTTTTATCCGGCATGTATGAAGGAATTGAGTACAGGGGGTTTGGGCAGGAGATTGTGGAGACGCTGGCAAAGTATTCCCGTGTACCTGTGTGGAACGGTCTGACCAATGAATTTCATCCTACCCAGATGCTGGCGGATCTGCTGACGATTCGGGAGCATTTCGGCCGTCTGGAGGGCATCCGCCTGACTTACATGGGAGACGCGCGCTATAATATGGGTAATTCCCTCATGGTAGCCTGCGCAAAAATGGGAATGCACTTTACCGCCTGTACCACGGAAAAGTATTTTCCCGAGGAGAGACTGGCGGGGCAGTGCAGGGAGATCGCGGCTCTGTCAGGGGGAAGTATTGCGCTGACTGAGGATGCGGCGGCCGGAACAAAGGGAGCCGATGTGATTTATACCGATGTGTGGGTGTCTATGGGCGAGCCGGAGAAAGTATGGGAGGAACGTATTCGGGAGTTAAGGCCATATCAGGTGAATCGGGCAGTGATGGAAAATGCCGGAGAAGGGGCAGTTTTTATGCATTGTCTGCCTGCTTTTCATGATCTGCAGACAGCGACGGGTGCGGAAATGGGGAGACGCTTTGGGATCACGGAAATGGAGGTCACAGACGAGGTGTTTGAGTCGGAGCGCTCTTTAGTGTTTGCGGAAGCGGAGAATCGTATGCACACCATTAAGGCAGTGATGCTGGCTACGATAGGATAAGGGGCGTTATGAAATCGGAAATATTGGCATTACTTCGGGAACGGGGAGATTATGTGTCTGGGCAGGAGCTGTGCGGGCGTTTCGGCGTGTCCCGCACGGCTGTGTGGAAGGCAGTGGGACAGTTGAAAAAGGAGGGATACCGCATAGAGGCAGTGCAGAACCGGGGGTACATCCTGTCGCCGGAGAGAGAGGTATATGGGCGGCTGGAGCTGGAAAGCCGCATGGATACCCGCTGGGCAGGGCACCCGGTAGAATTTTATGATGTGCTTGCCTCAACCAATCTGCAGGCGAAGCTGGACGCCGAAAACGGGGCGGAGGAAGGAACTTTGGTGGTGGCAGATATGCAGACGGCCGGGCGTGGACGCAAGGGCCGGGAATGGAACAGTCCGGCAGGAACGAATGTGTATTTTACCCTGATTCTGAAACCTTCCTTTGCCGTGAGCATGGCGTCTATGGCGACGCTGGTGATGGGTATGGCCGCGGCAAGAGGCATAAAGGAGACCTGCGGTGTGGACGCGCGGATTAAATGGCCCAATGACATTGTGGCCAACGGGAAAAAAATCTGCGGCATACTGGCAGAGATGAGCGTGGAGCGGGGATATATCCATTATATTGTGATGGGCGTGGGCATCAATGTGGGAGAACAGGAGTTTCCGCCGGAGATTGAGGGGACTGCGTCCAGCCTCCGGGAAGAATGCGGGAGGGACGTGTCCAGGGCAGAGCTGACGGCAAATGTGATGAAGGCCTTTGAGCGATATTATGAAATCTTTTTGCGTCAGGAGGGACTGTCCGGTCTGTGGGAAGAATATAATCGGCTGTTGGTTAATATGGACAGAGAAGTCCGGGTGCTTGACCCAAAAGAAGAATTCCGGGGAATATGCAGGGGGATTGACTCCATGGGCGAGCTGCTGGTGGAAAGAGAGGACGGCACGGTAGTGAGCGTATATGCGGGAGAGGTGTCCGTGAGGGGCGTGTACGGGTATGTGTAATCGGGAAAGGGAAAACTGTTTTCCGGAAAGTTTCATAGAAAGAAGAGAGGAGATTCCGGAAGAGTATTGCTGCGGAAATGAGGGAAGGCATGGATTGTGATAAAATAGTGCTCTGCGGGGCCAATGCATATGAAATGAAGTATTATTTTAACGAGAAATTTGCCGGAATTCCGGATTCTGTCAAGGAAGAACTTCGTATTATCTGTGTACTGTTCACAGAGGAGGTGGGCGGGATCTTTACCATAGCCTTTGAGGAGGACGGCAGCGTGGTGATGGAGACTGACGCAGAGGAGGGGGACATTTATTACGATGAGGTGAGCAGCGGCCTGCTGGCAGGTGAGGTGCGGAGACGGCGGCAGGAGCTTTTTGAGGCGCTGAGTCTGTATTATCGAATATTTATCCTGTCCGGGGGAGAATCCCGGGACGCCGGAAAAGAGGAGGAACCGGCGTAACCCTGAGGGAACTCCGGCACGCCGGATTGGAAGATATAAGCCCAATCAGGGGCAAGTCTTCCTGCTCTGCAGGGAGGAACTGTCGGGCGCAGGTCCGGTGGAATCCCTGACAATCAGTGTGGCCCGCAGAAGAATGGAGCCGATGGCTACCTGGTTCAGCAGGCAGGAGAGGGCATAGAATCCGCATTTTCCGATAGCGGCGCGGTCCTGGCGGATGGTGGTCAGGGAGGGCAGAGTGTGGGCGGTCATGGGCAGGTCGTCAAAACCTACGATGCTCACGTCGTTGGGAATGCGGATTCCTCTGTCGTCACATTCCGTGATGGCGGAGATAGCCCTTATATCGTGGGAAAAAAGGATGGCAGTGACCCCTTCATCCACCAGCTTGGGAATATATTTTCTGGTGGAATCGTTCACATAGTAGCCGAGACCGATATAATTTTCATTTATTTCCAGGCCGTATTTTTCCATGGCATTGATATAGGCATTGTATCTGGCTTTCAGAATATAAGACTCCAGAGGGCCGGAGATAAGGCCTATTTTTTTGTGTCCCAGGGCGGTGAGATGTTTGACGGCCAGTTCGAACCCTTCCTGGCTGTCGCAGCCCACCGAGGCTATGTAAGGATTGCCCTTCACGTAATTGTCGTACAATACGGCCGGGATTCTGGAGGTGCGAAACTCGTTCATCCAGGGGTCCAGCAGAGAAAGGCCCAGAACAAAGGAGGCCTGGTATCCATGCTCCATCATAAAGACACCGTAGGGAATACCGCGCTGCATCTCCATGTCAATAGGGACGATGTCCACAGTCCAGCCGTCAGGTTCCGCCATTTGCTTAAAGCCGAGGATAATATCGTGGCCGAATTGATTGGGGGTGTGGAATTCCATATTTTCGACGAAAATGCAGAGGGCCTTTCGTTCTTTTTGCTGACGTCTGTTGACATAGCCCAATTCCACGGCTGTTTCGAGTATTTTCTTGCGCATTTCCTCGCTGACGTCCCTGGCATTGTTTAGCCCTTTGGAAACCGTGCTTTTGGATATGCCAAGTCTTTCGGCGATGTCGTTGATGGTTGCCATGAACCGGACCTCCTGTAAAATTTTGTGAAAAATAACAACAACTTTTTTGGCGACAAAAGAATTATAACAGGACAATGGGGAAAAAACAAGTCTGTGGACGAAACTTTAGAGAAGAAAAGTGACGAAACAATGCTGCAATTACGATTATAAAAGAATTGAATACAGTTAAAACGCTGGAAGGTGCAGAAGATCAGGCCTGTTTAAGAAAAGGAGAGAGTTTTTCAGGGCAAAAGACATAACGGAGAACCAGCGAAACTTCTAAAATTAAGTTTAGTAGTTTTGTTTCGCAATAATTTTCGAAATTAGGGACATTTTGCATAAGGAGTGTGCAAAAAGTCGAATAAAATCAATAATTGTGCACAAAGTCAGGGTTGACGCAATTCTAAAAATATGATATTTTTTTACTAACGAAATTGAAAGAAACAATAAAAAAATTCTAAATTTCTAAAAGGAGGATTTTTCACATGAAAAAGAAAAAGTTTTGTGCGTTACTGTTGACAGCAGCCATGTCTGCAGCTCTTCTGGCCGGATGCGGCGATGACAGCGGCTCTCAGAGCAGCTCTTCCCAGGGCGGCGGCTCTCAGAGCAGCTCTTCCCAGGGCGGCGGTTCTCAGGAGGAATCATCCCAGGACAGCGGAAGCGAAAGCGCGTCAGGGGGGGCATCTTCCGGTGAGACACAGGACGTGGCCCTGAAGGTATGGTGTCCCCAGAACCAGATTGACACCGGCGCAATGAGCCAGATGCAGGAAGCGTTCGCCGCTGAGCATCCCGAATTCAATATTACCTGGACTACCGAGGTAGTGGGTGAGGACAAGTGCCAGGACGAAGTGCTGAAGGATGTAAGCAATGCCGCGGATGTATTCCTGTTCTCAAGCGATCAGCTTCCCCAGCTGGTGGATGCAGGCGCTATTGCTCAGCTCGGCGGCGAGACTGAGGCTATGGTGAAGAATGACATTGCAGAGGCCGTTGTAGATACCGTTATTCAGGACGGCAAGGTTTATGGCATTCCCTTTACTCACAATACTTTCTTTATGTACTATGACAAGACTCTCTTGGACGAGTCCGATATCACTTCCCTGGAGAAGATCATGGCAAAGGAAACCGCCGATGATGTATACAACTACTACTTTGAGTCTGCCGGCGGCTGGAAGCTTGGCTGCTATTACTACGGCGCGGGCTGCAGCATTTTCGGCGCTGACGGAAGCGATCTGTCTGCAGGCGTAGACTGGAACAGCGCTACGGGTCTGGCAGTAACCAATTACCTCATCGACCTGATCAATAATCCCAAGTGCGCTTTTGACGGCGAGATTACCGTTACCGAGCTGATCGAGAGCCACAGACTGGGCGCATGGTTCGGCGGCACATGGGAGTATGAGAACTTCCACAATATCCTGGGCGATGATCTGGGAATGGCAGTTATCCCTACCTTCAATCCGGACGGTAATGATTATCAGCTGCTGAGCTTCTACGGCTCCAAGGCCATCGGCGTAAACGCCCAGTCCAAGAACATGGTTGCCGCAGTGCAGTTCGCCGCATTTATCGGCAATGAAGCAAATCAGCTTCTGCGTTATGAACTGTCTCAGCAGGTACCCGCAAACAAGGCTGCAGGGTCCAGCGAAAAGGTTATGGCAGATCCTCTGGCAACCGTGCTTGTAAACGAGTCCAATAACGCCAGCGTGGCACAGCCTTCCAGCTCCGTGTTCAGCGCAAGATACTGGTCTTATGCAGGCGCTATTCCCACCGAGATCAGAAGCGGAGAGATCACCAAGGACAATGCTCAGGAGAAACTTGACGCGTTTGTTGCGGCGATGACGGCGGAATAAATTTCCACAGATCTTTAGAGGGGTTACATACCGGGGACCCATGTCAGGGGATTGCGTTCTCACGAACTGCAATATCCCTGACACAGTCCCGGCTATGCTTCATGACAGGTGAGAGACCCGGAAGCGGGTCCGCCTTGTTCACGCAATTCATATTGCTCTGTATCAGTCAAGATAAGACATTCACCATTATTAAAATAACAGGAGGCGGCTATGGGATTATTTAAGAGAAAGGCACCGCTTAAATATGACAGGCCCAGGGACGAGAGCGTATCACAGGTTTTTAAAAAAGGCGATACAATGACCAAGCTTTCCTTCTTTGTCTTTGGACTTGGGAACATCGTGAATAAGCAGGTGATCAGAGGTCTGATCTTTCTGGCACTGGAGATTTTGTATTTTGTATATATGATTATCTTTGGCATTGGTACCATCGGTGACTTTATCACGCTGGGAACCGTGGAACAGGGGCAGGTGTACAACGAGGCCCTGGGGATTTATGAGTATTCTCTGGGAGACAACTCCATGCTCTGCCTGCTCTACGGCGTTATCACCATTGTTTTGACTGCCAGCATTATCTTCATTGCCTGCATGTCGGCCAAGAGCGCCTACTGTACCCAGGTGCGCAAGGCCAAGGGACAGCATATTCCCACTTTCATGGATGATATCCGCTCCCTGAAGGAGGAGAATCTGCATGCGTTCCTGCTGACCTTCCCCATTGTCGGGATTCTGATCTTTACCATCGTGCCGCTGGTGTTCATGATTTTGATTGCCTTCACCAGCTATGATCACGAGCATCAGCCTCCCGGAACGTTGTTTTCCTGGGTAGGATTGTCTAACTTTAAGTCCCTCATCGCATCCAGCAGCTCTCTGACCACCACTTTCTGGCCGGTATTGGGATGGACACTGATCTGGGCGGTATCGGCTACGGTAACCTGTTACATCCTGGGACTGCTGCTGGCGCTTTTGATCAACCGCAAGGGCACCAAGGGCAAGGGATTCTGGAGATTTATGTTTGTGCTGTCCGTGGCTGTGCCTCAGTTCGTTACCTTGCTGACCATGAGAACCATTTTTAATGCCAACGGACCGGTGAACGTACTGCTGAGAGATTTCGGGATCATCGGAGCAACGGAATCCGTTCCTTTCTTCACGGACCCTTTGCTGGCGAAGATCACCATCATCTGCATCAATATCTGGATCGGCGTGCCTTTTACCATGCTGTCCACTACAGGTATTCTGCAGAATATTCCGGCGGATCTGTATGAAGCGGCGAAGATCGACGGAGCAAGCGCGCCCGTTATCTTCCGGAAGATTACTCTTCCCTACATGCTGTTCGTGATGACGCCCAACCTGATCACTTCCTTCACGGGAAATATCAACAACTTCAATGTGATCTTCCTGCTGTCGGGCGGCGGACCGGACTCCCTGGAATACTATTACGCAGGCAAAACGGACCTGTTGGTAACCTGGCTGTACAAACTGACCATTACCCAGAAGGACTACAACCTGGGCGCGGTTATCGGTATTCTGGTGTTTATTATCCTTGCAACTCTGTCACTGTTAACCTACCACCGTACAGGTGCCTATAAAGATGAGGGGGCGTTCCAATAATGAAGACAAAGAGAATAATTACCAATGCGGCCTGCTATGTCTTGCTGACAGTCTTGAGCATTATCTGGGTGCTGCCGATTTTATTTGTCATCCTGACCTCCTTCCGCGAGGAGGGCGGCTCTTACAAGACTTATATCTGGCCTAAGGGATTTACCCTGAACAACTATAAGGAACTGATCATGGGAGTCAACAGCAAGATTACGGGAGGTACCAGTATTGACTTTACCAGATGGTTTATGAATACCCTGGTGATTGCCATATTCAGTACACTGCTGTCCGCGTTTTTCGTGCTCTGCGTATCTTACGTGATGAGCCGGCTGCGTTTCAAGATGCGGAAGAACTTTATGAATATCGCCATGATACTGGGTATGTTTCCGGGATTTATGTCCATGATAGCGGTGTATTATATCTTGAAAGGTCTGGGATTGCTGGAGACGGGTACCTTGAAACAGCTGTCGCTGGTGCTGGTCTACTCGGGAGGCGCGGGACTGGGCTTTTATATGGCCAAAGGCTTCTTCGATACGATTTCCAGATCCATTGACGAGGCGGCTTATATTGACGGGGCCACAAAGTGGGATACGTTTACCAAGATAACGATTCCCCTGTCCAAGCCCATCATTACCTATACGCTGCTGACCTCTTTCATGGGACCTTGGGTGGACTACATTTTCGCCAAGGTTATCATGGGCAATGACACCAAGTATTACACCATAGCCATCGGTCTGTGGACCATGCTGGAAAAGGAATATGTGGATTATTACTATACCCAGTTCTATGCGGGGTGCGTGCTGATCTCCATCCCCATAGCCATCGTCTTCCTGCTGTCCCAGAGCTGCTATGTAGAAGGCGTGTCAGGAGCGGTGAAGGGATAATACCGTTGGTTTTTTCTTGACAGCTATAGGGAACTTGATGTAAACTATATTTAGTGCTGCTGCAGAGAATGAAGATTCGTTGCTTCCGCCAAAGTACTGTTCCAGTAGGATTATGTCCGGGGGAGGGCGGCGAAGCTTCATGGCAATAGGGGGCCTGAACTGGAAGCCTTCTGTTGCATTGCAGCGGCATTTTTATTAGGAGAGAAAAAGTGAAAAAAAATATCGTTGAGAGCATGGCTTTTTTTGCCAGTCAGGAGTTTGAAGCAAGCTTCCGATATGACGGAAAGGACTTGGGCGCAGTCTGCGGTGAGGATGGGACGGTATTTAAGGTCTGGAGTCCCTTTGCGGAAAAGATAGGGCTGCGTCTGTTCAGGGACGGAATGACGGAGGAGGTCTGCCTGGAAGAGGAGATGCAGGCAGAGGAGAAGGGCGTGTGGAAGCTGACCTTTCCGGAGAGTCTCCATGGAATGTACTATGATTATCTGGTATGGAATGACGGAAAGGCTGTGCGGACTGCGGACCCTTATGCCGTGGGCTGCAGCCGCAACGGGGGCAGGAGCATGGTGGTGGATCTGCGGAAAACGGATCCGGAAGGTTTCCGGGAGGACCGGGCGCCGGAGGCCTGTGAGGAGCGTATCATCTACGAACTGCACATCAAAGATTTTTCCTATGATGCGGAAAGCGGTATTCCCCGGGCTTTTCGCGGAAAGTATAAGGCGTTTACGGTACCGGGGGAAATGGGAAAGTATCCCACCGGGATGGAATATCTGAAGAGGCTGGGTATCACCCATGTACACCTGCTTCCCTTTTTTGACTACGGTTCCGTGGACGAGGCTGGGGACGAAGAGCAGTTTAACTGGGGGTATGACCCGGTGAATTACAATGTGCCGGAAGGGTCCTATGCCACGGATACGGAGGACGGCATCGTCCGGATTCGGGAGTGCAAGGAAATGATCGGGGCATTGCACAAAAACGGCATCCGTGTCATTATGGATGTGGTTTATAACCATACTCACCAGGAGGATTCCTGGCTGGAGAGGATGGTTCCCGGCTATTACTACCGCTATAATGAGGACGGAAGCCTGGCCAACGGCTCAGCCTGCGGCAATGACATTGCGGCGGGCAGGGCTATGGTGGACAATTATATTGCGGATTCCGTGATGTATTGGGCCAGGGAATATCATATCGACGGGTTCCGTTTCGACCTGATGGGGCTGCTGACAGTGGAACTGATGAACCGGATACAGGGAGAGTTGGACGAGGCGTTCGGAAAAGGAGAGAAGCTTTTGTACGGGGAACCCTGGAGCGCGGACAGTTCTCCTATGGAAGAGGGTACAACGGCGGCTCAGAAGCGGAATACGGGCTTTCTTTGCGACGGCATCGGAATTTTCAGCGACGATACCCGGGACGCCATCAAGGGCAGCGTGTTCTACGCGGATAATCCGGGCTTTGTGAATGGCGGTCAGGGGCTGGAGAAGGCCATCCTTCATGCGGCGGCAGGCTGGAAGAACGGCGGCGCGTGTTTTGAACCCAGAAGCTGCAGCCAGATCATTAATTATGTATCTGCTCATGACAATTACACTCTCTGGGATAAGCTGGTACTGTCCATGCACGGTGAAAAGGCGGATTTCGACAGGAAGTACGCGGATGTGCTGTCGGCCAATAAGCTGGCGGCGTTTATTTACTTTACCTGTCAGGGGAATTTGTTCTTCCAGGCGGGCGAGGAATTCGGGCGCACAAAACAGGGTGAGGACAACAGCTACTGCTCCTCCCCGGAGTTAAATATGCTCAGGTGGCAAAGAACTGTGGAATATGGAGAACTGGTGGAATACTACAAAGGGCTGATCAGTCTGCGGAAGAAGCTTCCGGGATTGTGTGATAAATCGCCCTCCGCCGCCCGCCGGGTGATGTGCGGCAGGATTCAGGGAGAGGGTGTGGTTTCTTTCCTGGTGGACAACAGGGATGTGCGGCCTTCCAGGTGGGAGGAACTGTTCATCGTCTACAATGCGTCGGACCTGCGGCAGACGGTGAGGCTGCCGGAACAGGAACGGGGAGATCTGGAGATTGAACATAAGGACTATCCGGAAGGCGCCGAGGAAACGAAGACGGCCGTGTGGGAGGTCCTGGCGGACGGCAGCCGGGCGGACTGCTGCAGACAGGCTGAGATTACGGCGGAAGGAATCCGGGTGGCGCCTCACAGCGGTATGCTGCTGGGCAGACGGAGCTGAGAGGGAAAATACGAAATACTTTTTTCGTTTTGATTCAACTGTAATAACGAGTAGAAAAGGGAGTATAAAGAAACAGGGGGTATCGGTATGAAGAGAGCAAGCGGGATCTTGCTTCCCATTGCAAGCCTGCCGTCAAAGTACGGCATAGGATGTTTTTCAAAAGAGGCGTATGATTTTATTGACTGGCTGAAGAAGGCGGGGCAGAGCTACTGGCAGATTCTGCCGCTGTCGCCCACAAGCTATGGGGATTCGCCATACCAGTCCTTCTCCTCCTTTGCGGGGAATCCTTACTTTATCGATCTGGAAGCGCTGATCGAGGAAGGGGTATTGACAGAGGAAGAGTGCGGGGCATGCAATTTCGGGGAGGATCCCGCCTGCGTGGATTATGGCAGGCTGTATGAGGAACGCTTCCCCCTGCTGCATCTGGCCTATGAGCGCAGCCATATCGCGGAGAATGCGGAATTTGTCCGTTTCGTGCAGGAAAATGCGGAATGGCTGGAGGACTATGCCCTGTTTATGGCCGTGAAGAAGCGCTTTGACGGAGTGGCCTGGGAGGACTGGGCGGAAGATATCCGGAAGCGTTGGAGCAATGCGCTGGATTATTATAGGAGAGAGTGCTATTTTGACATTGAATTCTATAAATATCTCCAGTTCCAGTTCCATGTGCAGTGGGAAAAGTTAAAGGCTTATGCCAATGAAAACGGGATTGAATTTATCGGGGATATTCCCATTTACGTGGCTTTTGACTCTGCGGATGCCTGGGCAAATCCGGAGATGTTCCAGTTTGATGCGGAGTCCAGGCCTACGGCTGTGGCGGGATGCCCTCCGGACGCGTTTTCCGCTACCGGACAGCTGTGGGGGAATCCGCTGTACAAGTGGGATTATCACAGGCAGACGGGCTTTCGGTGGTGGTGCAGGAGACTGGAGCATTGCTTTAAACTGTATGACATCGTGCGTATCGATCATTTCCGCGGGTTCGATGAATACTACAGCATTCCCTACGGGGCGGAAACCGCGGAGAACGGGCATTGGGAGAAGGGACCCGGGATGGAGCTGTTTCGAGTGCTGCAGAACCGCTTCGGGAAAGAAGGCATCATAGCGGAGGATCTGGGCTTTTTGACGGATACCGTTGTAAAGCTGCTGGAGGACAGCGGATATCCGGGGATGAAGGTGCTGGAATTCGCTTTCGATCCCAGAGAAGAAACAGACTATCTGCCCCATAGCTATGATCGTAATTGCGTAGTATATACGGGAACCCATGACAATGAGACTCTGGTGCAGTGGTATAAAGGTCTGGATCAGGAGTCAAGGGATTTTGCGGCGGAATATATGGACAATGCGGATACGCCGGACGAAAAGAAATACTGGGATTTCGTGCGGCTTGCCATGATGAGTTCTGCCAATACCTGCGTCACACCCCTGCAGGATTTCCTGGGCCTGGATAAGGAGGCCAGGATCAACAAACCTTCCACTTTGGGCGGAAATTGGGAATGGCGGATGGACCCGAAGATGCTGACCGAAGAGATGGCGGAGAAAATCTACCGGATTACCAGAATCAGCGTAAGGCTTCCCCGGGAGGAGCAGGAGCGGCTGAAGGAAGAGCAGGAGAAACGGCTGAAGGCGGAGGCACTGAAGGCGGCAAAAGCGAAAAAAGATATACAGAAGACAGACGCAAAAGAGAAGGCGGTAACAGGAAAGTCCGGAAAGACAACAGGGAAACAGGCGGCGCAGGTTTAGGGTACTGTGCGGATTGCTGCGGATAAGGAAGCACAGAGTGCGGACAAGGCGGAGATGATAGGGAGGTAACGCGTATGAAATTCGTATACGGAAAACAGGATTGGAAGACTTTTGAGCGGGGCGAGGAGAACTGCTTCCTGATGACGAATGGCCTGGGAGGATTCTCGTCGCTTACCATGACCGGTTCCTGCGGGCGGAATGACCATGCGGTTTTGATGGCCTGTGTCCATTCCCCAAACCACCGTTACAACATGATTCACAGGCTGGAGGAAATTTTGTACATAGGGGAGGAAAAAGTGCATATATCCAGCCAGAATTATCGCGGTTCAGGGGAACGGGAGCAGGGATATCTGTATCAGACAAGATTTACATATGAGGATTATCCCAGATGGACTTATCTGGTAAACGGGGTGGAAGTGGTTCGCGCCATTGTGCTGAAACAGGGAGAGAATTCAGTGGGGATTTCCTATGAGATCAGGAATTATTCCGGACAGGAAGCCGTGCTGGAGGTCTGTCCGCATCTGCAGTTTGTGCCGAAGGGCGCTCAGCTTTCCGAAGAGCAGGAGTTTACCGTGGAGGAAGGAAAAATCACTTCAAACGGGCAGACTCTGCATGTTGAAACGGACGGCGAATTCTGTGAACTTCCGCTGACTTTCCGGGAGGGACTCTATTACGCCTATGATGAGCGGGACGGAAGAAGGGAGATAGGCTGTACAGCGGTGAATCATAAGGTATCCCTGAAGGTGGCTGCAGGCGCTTCGGATACACTGAGGATAGTATACGGGATGTCCTCCAGGCTGCCCGGTGTGGAGGAGATGCGGGAAGATATGCAGCGCCACAGGGAGGCGCTGAGGACTCGGGCAGGATTCAGGGACGAGACGGCAGATATGCTTGCGGCATCCGCCTGGCAGTTCATTTCTTATCGTTCTTCCACTGCCAAACAGACCATATTGGCGGGATTTCCCTTTTTTGAGGATTGGGGCAGGGATACCATGATCGCCATGTTGGGATGTTGTCTGTCAACCGGACAGTATGAGACGGCAGAGCGTATTCTTCAGACATTTATGGCATATTGCAGAAAAGGGCTGATGCCCAATCTGTTTCCCGAGGGAACGGAATCACCGGGGTACAATACAGTGGATGCCTCTCTCCTGTTCATCCTGGCTGTCTATGAGTATTATCGAAAAACCCGGGATTGTGTCCTGGTGAAGAGCGCGTATCAGATTATGGCAGAGATAATCGACTGGTATCGGAACGGTACGGATTTCGGTATCCGTATGGATGAGGACGGGCTGATCATGGCCGGGGAGGATTATGACCAGGTGACCTGGATGGACGTGAGAGTTGGGGATATCCTGCCAACGCCCAGGCATGGGAAGCCGGTGGAAATCAATGCTTATTGGTACAATGCGTTGTGCATCATGAATGAATTCAAGAAATTTTTCCCGGAGGACGAGAGGGATTACGCTTCCCTGGCAGGAAAGGTGAAGGACAATTTCGGCCGGAAATTCTGGAATGAAGAGGCGGGATGTCTTAAGGATGTGCTGTCCGGAACAAAAGCAGACTGCCAGATCCGCTGTAATCAGATCTGGGCCGTGTCTCTGCCCTTTTCCGTGTTGGAGCCGGAACGGGAAAAACAGGTGGTGGAGGTGGTGTTCCGGAAATTGTACACCCCTTATGGGCTGAGGACTCTGGACCCGGCGGACGAGGAGTTCAAAGCCAGCTACGGTGGTCCGCAGCTGGAGCGGGATCTGGCTTATCACCAGGGAACCGTATGGGTATTTCCGCTGGGCGCGTATTATTTGTCTTATCTGAAGGTGAACGGGTATTCCGCGGAGGCCAGGTCATATGTGGAGGAGCAGCTGGAGAGTATAGGGGCGGCGCTGAGGGAGGGCTGTATCGGCCAGCTTCCCGAGATCTACGACGGCGGCAATCCGACTTCTTCCAGGGGATGTTTTGCCCAGGCCTGGAGCGTTGGGGAGATACTGCGGGTGTACGATGCGCTGCAGGCGGCGGAAGAGGAAACGCGGGATAAGGACGCGGAAGAGTGACGTTGAAGACGGGGATGGAAAGATGTACAGGAATTATATTTTTGATTTTTACGGCACACTGGCCGATATAAGGACGGATGAGGAGAATCCGTCCTTATGGAGGAAGATGAGCGAAATTTATTCGGCGATGGGAGCTGCCTATGGGCCGGAGGAACTGAAATCTGCATTCAGGCGTCTGGAGCGGGAGGAGTGCGGCAGGTTAGGGACGAGAGATGCCGAGCCGGATCTGACAAAAGTGTTCGCGCTTCTGTATCGGGAGAAGAGAGTCTCCTGCGAACTTCTCCAGGCAAGGATGACGGCAGTGACCTTTCGGGCGCTTTCCCGGGAATTTATCCGGGTGTATGAAGGGGTGGAGGAACTTCTGCAGGAGCTTCGGGCAAGGGGAAAGCGGATTTACCTGCTGTCCAATGCCCAGACTGACTTTACGAGACCGGAGATAGAAATGCTTGGGCTGACGCATTATTTTGACGGCATTTTCATTTCCTCGGAGCAGGGATGCAAGAAGCCGTCGCCGGTATTTTTTGAGAGACTGATGCGGAAATTTGCCCTTGCGCCTTCAGAGAGCATCATGATCGGGAACGATGAGTCTGCGGATATCGCGGGAGCGCGTCACATGGGCATGGACTCGCTGTATATTCATTCGGACATCTCTCCTCAGGAATACGGCAGGATAGAGGCGACTTACCGGGTTATGGACGGGGATTTCCGAAAGGTCAGAAGACTGGTTCTTCGGGGGTAACGGTTCAGCGCCCTGTCTGAACTGTTACGAAAAGATAAAAGAATAAGTTGTTTTTTCTCCGTATCTATGGCAAAATAGTCATGTACAGGCGCAGCGATGACAGAGGGCCGGTGTTTCGGCAGAGTCGTGGGCTGCGGATGCGTTTCAACATCGCCTCCATTCCTGTCGGGGATGGGGACTTTAACCAGGAGGAGAGAAATGTATACGGAAAAGCAATTGGAAAGAATGCTGGGCAAACTGAATCGGCTGGAAAAAATGCTGGAGCCCAAACTGTTTTATACGGTGGGAACCGTGCAGATGAAGGCCTTCCAGACGGATGGAAGCCATCATGAGGTGCCGGATGAGTCCTGCTTCTCGCCCTGTGAGGACGGAACCGTCTATGAGGGGGAAGGAATATACTGTTGGTTTCGGGGCAGCTTTACCGTGCCTGAGGAGCTGGATGGGAAAAGGCTTTTCGTCTACCCGAAGATACGCGGTTACGAGGGCATGCTCTGGGTGAACGGCAGACCTTACGGGAATTACGCGGCCAAGTTTATTGTTCACAGCCATGGAAACCATTACTGCGACATGCTGTGCAAGGAGGCGCAGGCCGGCGAGACCATAGACATGGCCTTTGAGTATTACGCGAACCATTACATCAAGGGAACCCAGCCCTTCCTGGTAGAAGCGCAGAAATATTACAGGATTGAATACCATCCGGTGGATATCTGCCTCAAGGACGAGGAGATGGCTGCGTTTTATTTTGATCTGAAGACGGCAAATCAGATGGTAAAGGTCCTGGAGAAGAAGAGCTTCCGCAGGGCTGCGTTTGTGCGGGCAATGCTGGAAATTCACAACCTGATTTCCTATGATTTCGAGAATGAGGAGCCGGAAGTCTTTCGTATGCAGATTCGGCAGGCCGATGAGATTCTCAGGAAGGTTCTGAAGGAGAAGAACGCTTCTTCCGCGCCTTATGCCGGATTGATCGGCCATTCTCATATGGATACGGCTTGGCTGTGGCACAGAGGGGAGACGGAAAAGAAATGTGCCAGAACCTATGCGAACCAGATGAACCTGATGGATCAGTATCCGGAGTATACTTTTGTCCAGAGTTCAGCCTATCATGCAGATATCATCAAACGGATGTATCCTGATCTGTTTGAGGAGATGAAGAAGAGAATCGCAGAGGGACGGTATGAGCCAAACGGCGGCGTGTGGATTGAGTGCGACTGCAATATTCCTTCGGGCGAATACATGGTGCGGCAGTTTGTATGGGGACAGAAGTTTACCAGGGAGAATTTCGATTACACATCGGATGCGTTCTGGCTGCCGGATACATTCGGCTACAGCGCGTCCCTGCCCCAGATCATGCAGGGCTGCCGGGTAAAATATTTCCTTACGACCAAGATGGCCTGGAACGACACTAATGTATTTCCCTATGATACGTTTTATTGGAAGGGAATTGACGGTTCTCAGGTTCTTGTGCATTTCAACAGGACTCATGTGTGGCCGGATCCCGAGGCTCTCACGGAGAATTTGCTGGAGACGGGAGAGAATACCATCAAGGAGAGAGCAGTCTCCAATATGCGTCTGATTTCCTATGGCTTCGGCGACGGCGGCGGCGGACCTGAGTTCGGCATGATCGAGATGGCGGAGCGTCTGAGAGATTTGGAGGGAATGCCCAGGACTTCCCATACTACCGTAAGCCGCTTTATGCAGGAGCTGGAGGAGAGCCTGGTGGGACCTTCCACCTATAACGGGGAGCTTTACCTGGAGCTGCACAGGGGTACTCTGACCAATCAGCATGTGATCAAGCGCAATAACAGAAAAGCGGAGTTTGCCCTTCGGGATTTGGAGTTTGTCACGGTATGGGATGCGGTCCGCAGGGGGATCGAGGCATCTCCGGAGCAGATAGATCCGCTGACAGAGGAATTGCTGGTGAATCAGTTCCATGACATTCTGCCGGGAACCTGTATTCCCCGGGCACATGACGAGGCTATTGAGGCGGTTTCCCATATTATAGAGGAGGCGGGCAGCAAGACCGCAGAACTGCTGGAGACTTGGGTGAGAGAGCCGGGTGATTTGGGTCTGGTGGCTTCCAGGCAGGGTGAGGAGAGAGAAGGGGACAGGACGGTTACTGTGGTAAATACCCTTTCCTTTGCCCGCCGGGATGTCATTTACCTTCCTTTTGAGGGATATTATGTGGACGGCGATTTCCGTCAGCAGGTGATTGAGGACATGGACGGTCAGAGGAAGCTGGCGGTGATGGGAGTGGAGATTCCCGCATTCGGCAGCAGGGTACTGGCCATGTCGGAAGGACCCAGGCCAAGCGCTTCCGTCTTTACGCTGAGCGGAGAAAAGGAAGAGATTCTGGAAACGCCCATG
This sequence comes from uncultured Acetatifactor sp., assembly GCA_910586515.1. GTDB lineage: Bacteria > Bacillota > Clostridia > Lachnospirales > Lachnospiraceae > Acetatifactor. The sequence continues at coordinate 30,105 of CAJUGL010000007.1, read as the reverse complement.
GTGAAGGTTGTCTTTGACGAGAAGGGCTATATGAAATCCTTTGTGGATAAACGCAACGGACGTCAGCTCAAGGGTGAGGGCTATAGCCTGAATACGCTGCTTATGGCGGAGGAAGTATCCCTTGGATGGGACAACTGGGATGTGGATGCGGATTATGAGAGCAAATTCAGAGACAGCGCGCAGCTTCTGGAGCGGAAAGTGGTGGCGGACGGAGCGGTGGAGTTCAGGATCCGCAGTCGTTACCGGCTGAGCGCAAAATCCGCTTTGGAGCAGGACATGATCTTTTACGCGGACTCTCCTGAGGTGATTTTCGAGACCAGAATAGACTGGCAGGACGATCACCGTTTCCTGAAGACTGCTTTTGACACCACTATTCACACGGATTATGCCAGCCAGGAGATCCAGTTCGGCTATATCCGCAGAACCACCAATCGAAATACGGAGATTGAAAAAGCGAAGTTTGAGGTGTCTAACCACAAATACACAGATCTCTCTGAAACACGCTACGGCGCGGCAGTGCTCAATGACTGCAAGTACGGCATCAGCGTAAAGGATTCCCAGATGAGACTGTCCCTGCACAAGGGCGGCTGTATGCCGGATTACCGCGGAGACAAGGGGATTCACGAGTGCACTTACGCCTTCCTGCCTCATCTGGGCGGCATGTCGGCGGAGAATGTTATTCAGCCGGCCTATATGCTGAATGAGAAGCCTTTGCTGGTGGTGGGAAAGCTGCCGATGGAGATGGATGCGCTGTGTGCCGCAAGGGATATTATGGGCGAGGCCGGCGCGGAGATTGCCGGCGCAGGCCTGGTGAACGTGGGCACGGATCATGTGATCGTGGAGACGGTGAAGCCTCTGGAGAAAAAGGAAAGAGGATTTATCCTTCGGCTGTACGAGGCTGAGGGAGCGGCGGATAAAGTGACGCTGACTTTCGGCTTCCCGGTGAAGGGACTGGCGGAGACCAATATGTTGGAGGAGGTTCAAAAGGAATATGTAGTTGCGCAGCAGCTGACATTGGACTTCCACGCTTTTGAGATTAAAACGGTTAAGGTCAATTATTAAGAGACAGAATGATTCGGACGGCTGCTGCAGGGCAGCCGCCGTGTCGTTTCCGGCAGTTTTTTCGTAGGAAAGGATTGTGGGGAGACGGGGCGAAAATTGTTCCGCGGAGAAAAGGGAGCGCCGGGAAGGGAGAGGCTGATGAAAAATTACAGAATGCTGATCGCATATGATGGGAGTCGTTACTATGGATGGCAGCGGCAGCCGGGCAGAAATACCATTCAGGGAAAGCTGGAAGGCGTACTGGGGGTAATGTGCGGCAGAGAGACGGAGGTGGTGGGAGCCGGGCGCACGGATGCGGGAGTACACGCCCGTGGGATGACGGCCAATGCCCTTTTGGAGACAGAATTTTCCTGCCTGGAGATCAGAGATTATCTGAACCGTTATCTTCCTGAGGACATCGCGGTGGTGGAGGTTCGGGAGGCTTCCCCCAGATTTCATGCCCGGTACAATGCCTTGGGCAAGACCTATTGTTATACTTGCCAGGACGGTGAGGTGAGAGAGGTCTTTGACAGGAGATACTGCACCAGGCTGGAGGAAAGGCCGGATCTGGACAAGATGCGGGAAGCGGCAGAGCTGTTGAAAGGGGAACATGATTTCCGCAATTTCTGTATAAACCCAAAGATGAAAAAGTCAACTGTCAGGAGAGTGGACAGAATCGATGTGGTGAGGCAAAAAGATTATCTGAAGTTTTATTTTCACGGCAACGGTTTTCTGCAGAATATGGTGCGCATTATGGTGGGCGCGCTGCTTGAGGTGGGCTGCGGCAGGATGACACCGGAAGCGCTGGGGGAGGCGCTGGAGAATCCCGCCAGACAGAAGGCGGGTCCCACTGCGCCGGCCCAAGGGCTGTGCCTGATGGAAGTGGATTATTGACAGACAGATTTTACGGTTGAGCGATTATCCTCTGTTCTCCCGGGCCACCAGCTGGTCTGCATTGTACATTTTGCGCAGCTTGGGCTTTTCGATTTTTCCCGTAGCATTTCTCGGTATTTCGTGGAAAATGAATTCTTTGGGTCTCTTGTAACGAGGCAGCTCCAGACAGAAATCCGCAATTTCTTCTTCGGTGCAGTTTACGCCGGCCTTGATTTCGATGACGGCGGCGGTTTTCTCGCCCAGACGCCGGTCAGGGAGACCGATGACGGCCGCATCCTTGATCTTGTCATGGCGGCGCAGGAAATCTTCGATTTGTACAGGATAGATATTTTCTCCGCCGCTGACGATGACATCCTTTTTGCGGTCCACCAGGAAATAGAAGCCGTCCTGGTCCTGCATGGCCATATCTCCCGTGCAGAGCCAGCCGTCTTTCAGGGCTTCGGCGGTGGCCTTCTCGTCCCGATAATAGCAGGTCATGAGACCGGGCCCCTTTACGCACAGCTCGCCTACCGCTCCCTGCTTCACTTCCCTTCCGCTGTCGTCCACGATTTTGCAGGACCAGCGATAGCCGGGAACGCCGATTGCGCCTACCTTATGGATGTTTTCCAGCCCAAGGTGCACGCAGCCCGGCCCCGTGGATTCGGAGAGACCGTAGTTGGTGTCGTAATCGTGACCGGGGAAGTATTTTTTCCATCGTTTGATCAGGGAGGGAGGAACGGGCTGGGCGCCGATATGCATTAAGTGCCACTGTTCCAGGCGGTAATCCCCAATGTTCAATTCTCCCCTGTCCAAAGCGTCAAGGATATCCTGCGCCCAGGGTACCAGCAGCCAGACTATGGTGCAATGCTCGGCAGAAACGGTGGACAGAATGGTTTCGGGCCGCGTCCCTTTTAAGAGTACGGCGCGGCTCCCTGCCACAAGGCTGCCCATCCAGTGGAATTTTGCGCCGGTGTGATACAGGGGCGGTATGCAGAGGAAAGTATCGTCCCGTGCCGTGCCGTGATGCTTCTGTTCCATCTCCGCCGCCTGGGTGAGGCTTTGGTGCTTGTGCAGGATAGCCTTGGGAAAGCCGGTGGTTCCGGAAGAAAAGTAGATTGCGCCGTCATCTTCTTCGGAAATCTGCACATTGGGAGCCTGACTGGAGAAATCGGCCACCAGCTCATGATAGCTTTCGGCAAAGGAAGGGCAGTTGTCTCCTACATAAATCAGCAGGCGATGCCTGGAAAGCCTGTCCGCATTGGCCTCGATACGTCCGATGAAGGCAGGGCCGAACACAAGGATATCCACTTCCGCCAGCTCTGCGCAGTATAGAATCTCACCCGCGTCATAGCGGAAATTAAAAGGGACAGCGACGGCGCCGCTTTTGAGCACGCCGAAGTAGATGGGGAGCCATTCCAGACAGTTGTACATCAATATGGCTACTTTGTCGCCTTTTTTGACGCCTCTGCTGATGAGCATGTTGGCAAAGCGATTGGCTTTCTCGTTGAACACGCCCCAGGTAATCTCTCTGCGGTAAGGCTCGAAACGATCGGGCTGAATCAGCTCGTATTCCTTCCAGGTAGTCCTGCGGGTGTCCTTTTCTTCCGGGTTTAATTCCACCAGGGCGACTTCTTCCGGGTACAGCTTTGCGTTTCTGTCCAAAAATTCTGTAACGGGCATATTTATTACTCCCTTCTTCCGTTAGTACTGACATATTTCACGCCGTCATTATAGCATTGTACGGCAGGTACAGTCAATAGCGGGGAAAGGAGCTTAATTTCCTCATCTTAAGCAAAGTCCTGAAAACCCTACAACATACTATACATTTGCCGCATTATTTGTTACAATGAGAGGCATAGAGTATATAAGCATCCGATACAGGACAGAGAGGTAAATGAGATGAGCAAGAAGAGAGTAGTTGTGTCTCTCGGGCATGACTCGCTGGGATATACCACCGGGGCCCAGAGGGATGCGGTAAGGGTGACGGCAGTGGCGCTTGCGGATTTGGTGGAGGAGGATTACCAGCTGACCATCACCCACAGCAACGGGCCTCAGGTCAGCATGATACACAAGGCAATGACAGAGCTGCGCAGAGTATACAGCGACTACACGCCTGCGCCCATGTGCGTGTGTTCGGCCATGAGTCAGGGGTATGTGGGCTATGATATTCAGAATGCCCTGCGGGCTGAGCTGCTGAGCAGGGGAATATCCAAGCCGGTAAGCACGATTCTGACCCAGGTGACCGTAGACCCTTACGATGAGGCTTTTTATGAGCCAACCAAGGCAATCGGCCGCTATATGTCGGCGGCGGATGCGGAGGCAGAGCTGAATAAGGGAAATTACGTCAGAGAATATGCGGATAAACAGTTTCGGCGGGTGGTTGCGGCGCCAAGACCCATTGACATCGTAGAGATAGATGCCATTCGCGCGCTGGCGGAAGCCAATCAGGTAGTCATTGCCTGCGGAGGCGGAGGAATCCCGGTGATTGAGCAGCAGCATGCGCTGAAGGGGGCCTCGGCCGTGATCGAGAAGGATTCCATTGCCGGTAAGCTGGCGGCGGAGCTGGGCAGCGACGAACTGATCATTCTGACTGGAGTGGACTGTGTGTACAGGGACTTTGGTACAGAGAAGCAATCGCCCATCGCCTCCATGACGCTGGCGGAAGCCAAAACGGCTGTGGCAGAGGGCAGGTTTGAGGCCGGAACCATGCTGCCGAAGATAGAGGCAGGCATTGCCTATCTGGAGAGGGTGAAGGGAGGCCGGGTGCTGATCACCTCCATGGCCCGGGTGAAGGATGCGGTTAAGGGCCGGGCAGGTACGGTTATCACTGTCTGATGTCCGTGGGCCTGGCGTGGCGGAGGGCGGTGCAGGAGCCGCCCGATCTACCAGGCCGCGCCCAGAGCCGTGAGCAGGGCGCCCACTATAATACAGAAATCCGACAAGTTAAATACGATTCTGCGCAGAGGCTTCCACTTTACGTTGAAGGAGAAATAGTCCACCACGTATTTGCGCTTCAGTCGGTCATAAGTATTGCTGAAAGAGCCGCCCAGCAGAAGGGAGAGTCCTGTCCGCAGCGTGAGGTTTCCTCTGTGACCCAGGCTCAGGACGAAGGCGCAGGTCATGACAATGCACAGAAGCACGGAAAGGGCGGCCACCCTGCGGCTTTGGCGGGCGCCCAGGTTCAGCATGGCGCCTGTATTGTGGTATTTTCGCAGAAGGATATATTTTCTCCAAAAGGGCTTTTGTGTACTGTCTTTCCCGCACGGAGAATTTTCCGGGGAGAGGGATTCGGGCTGTGGGAAGTCCTTTTTTTGTTCTGTCCGGTTTTTAATGTACAGATCGCCTAAGAAAATGACAGATACGGTGAGAATATAACCTAAAGTCGCCATTTTATTCCTCCTTGTTTGTCTGGTATGGTACTATCATCAGTTTACCCCAGATTTTTCCGTTTCACAAGTTATTTCTCGTAAACAATTCAGACATATTATTCTTGGGATTTTCCTGTAAAAAACGCGGAACTATAGGCAATAAGAAACATATGTTCTGATAATTTTCGAATACAATAAATAATTAAAGGAGTTGAAATATCCTGAAAAAGGGGATATAATCTGATAGAAAGGCATGCAGGAGAGGTGTTTGCCGCGGAGGACTCGGATTTGTTCCGTGTTTGACGAGGCGGACGGTTGCTCGGGCTATGCTAATTTTTTATGTAATCAGGAGGCGGATATGGGCTACGAAAAGTTCGAGTGGAATGAGCGATATAATATTGGGGTGGAGTCCATTGACAGAGAGCACAGAAAGCTCTTCAATGTGATGAACAAATTGTTTACTTATGGCGACAATGATGAAAAAAGCCGTTGGGCCTACCAGGAGGGAATCAAGTTTTTCAAAGGTCATGCCATGAAACATTTCGCGGAAGAGGAAGTATATATGGCATCCATCGGCTACAAGGGGTATGATACGCACAGGCGCCTGCATGATATATTCCGCAAAAAGACGCTTCCTGAGATTGAGAAGGAATTGATGGAGTCCCGCTATTCTCCGGAAGCGGTGGAACATTTTCTGGGAGTCTGCGCAGGCTGGCTGATCGGTCATACCATGGTGGAGGACAGAGCCATCAAGGGAGGGGTATCCAGCAGATGGACGGAACTGCTGCCGGAGGAGGAGCAGGCGGCCATGAAGAAAACGATTCTTCAGATGCTGCAGGATCTGTTCCAGCTGGACGCCCGGGTAATCAGCGAGAGCTATGGCGGGGAGAAGTTTGGGCAGGGTATTTACTACCGTGTAGCCTACGGCTCGGGGAAGGGTGATAAATGGGAATTTCTGCTGGTTTTCGAGGAGAAGCTGCTGGTGAATACAGTGGGCAGCATTGTGGACGGAGATACGGAGAAGGTGAACGTCATGATGATGAATGCCACCAGGTACATAGCAAGGCAGTTCGTAGAGCGCATCCTGTCTCATTTTCCGGTTGAAGGGCAGCTGGAGTTAAAGGAGGAGAGTCTTTTGTCCTATAAGCAGTTCGAGAGAGTGTTCGGACAGCATAATCTGCAGAGCAGCCTGCTGTTTGATACGGGAGCGGGATACTTTGCCTACTGTATGCTGGCGCCTCATCTGCTGGAGGATACCCCCGGGATTTCCATACGGGCCGAAAATGCTATGTCGGATATTCAGAAATATCTTATCGAAAATACATTGGAAAACGAGAATGCCGGGAAAAAGAAGATTCTGGTGGTGGATGATTCTGGACTGATACTGCAGGCAATGAAGGAGCTGTTCGAGAAGGATTATGAGGTTACTCTGGCAAAATCCGGAGTAGCCGCAATCAGGTGCATGACTCTGGATAAACCGGACCTGGTTCTGCTGGACTATGAGATGCCGGTGTGCAACGGGGAGCAGGTGCTGGGAATGATACGGGCGGAGGAGGCTTTTTTGGATACGCCGGTTATCTTCCTGACCGGAACAGTGGATAAGGAGCGCATCCAGAGACTTCTCCCCCTGAAACCTGCCGGGTACCTGCTGAAGACGACGCGGCCTGCAGAGATCAAGGGGACTATAGACGAGTTTTTCAGCAAGTCCTGAGGAAGAGAGAGGATCATCAGCACCATTTTGCGATCTGATCCAGTTTCTCAAAATAGTCCTCGAAAGTCTTGCGGCAACAGCCGGGATCGGAGATTACGATGCCTGGGCTGCGCAGACCTGTCAGGGCAAAACCCATGGCCATGCGATGATCGTCGTAGGTTTTCAGCGCTGCGGGAGAAGGGCGGCCCGGGTAGACGGTGATACTGTCCTTCTCTTCTCTGCAGCGGATGCCCATCCGTTTCAGTTCCGCGGCCATGGCGGCAATTCTGTCGCTCTCCTGAAAGCGGATATGTCCTATACCGGTGATGGTGGTGGGACTGTCTGCAAAGGGCGCGATGGCTGCCAGGGTGATGGCTTGATCGGAACAGGCAGACATGTTCACCGTGATACCGTGAAAGCGTCCCTCAGGGGGAGGAGTCAGGAGAATGCCGCGGGGGGTGTCGGCGGCGGAACAGCCCATTTTTTCCAGTATGCGGAGGAAATTCACATCTCCCTGGAGAGAATGAAAATGCACATGCTCCACCAGTACGGGAATGTTCAGCAGCGGACACATGGCGTAGAAATAGCATGCTGCGGAGGCATCCGGTTCCACCGGGTAGTCCATGGGGCGGTAATGCTGTCCGGCTCTGGTCAGAAACGTATCTTCCGAAAGCTGCTCCGCCGTTACGCCGAACTGGGCCATCATTTTCAGGGTCATGCGGATATAGGCCATGCCATGTGTTCCCTCTATGCAGGTGGTGAAGTCTTTTCCGCACAGGCAGGAGGAGATGAGCAGGGCGCTTAAAAACTGGCTGCTCCCGTCAATGTTGACGGCGATGCGGTCCTTTCGGAAGCCGTGCCCACGGAGCGTAAAGGGAAAATGTCCCCGGGGCGCTCCGGGTTCATAGAGGACTTCGCAGCCCAGCTCTTCCAGAGCGCATAGAAGAGGGGCCATTGGGCGCCTGCGCATCTGTTCCGAGGCATCCATATGGTATACGCCATGGGAAAGGCCCAGATAGGCGGTGAGAAAACGGGCGGCTGTTCCGGCGCTGCCCACGTACTGGACAGCCTCGGAAAGCGGTATTCTCCCTCCAAGGCCTTCCACGGTGATGAGGCGTTGGGCCTCGTCCGTTTCGGTTACAAAGCCCAGGTCCTGAATACATTTCAGGAAATGTCGGGAATCGTCGGAAAAGAGGACCCCGCGCAGAGTGGAGGCGCCTTCGGCCAGAGTAGCCAGAAGCAGGGCGCGGTTGGTGATGCTTTTGGAGCCGGGCACGCTGATCTCCAGCGTCTTCACAGCGCGGCTCTTCTGCAGTTTGTCGTAAAGAAAAGGAACAGAGTACGTATTTTCGTTTATCATGATTTTCTCCTCAGCTGATTAAGCATATCCGGGTCAGGTATCCTGCGGGCATTTTGCCTGCGGGATTGTCTTTTTAAGTCAGTATACATAAAAATTGCCGTAATGACAATAGTTAAATCGGGAGGATTCTTTATGGGCAGAGAATATGAAAATCACATATTGTATCATTATACGGACTTTCAGGCTCTGGACGGAATACTTCGGTCCGCTCAGCTGAGGGTGAACAATATCCTGAACATGAACGATGCTGCGGAAATGCGTTATTTTATGAGCGGTTTATGCGATGCGGTTGCCGGGAGGCTGGAGAGTGAGGGAGATGAGGGGCGGGCGGAGGCGGTGCGGGAGCTGTTTCGGGAGGAACTGAAGCAGGAGTTTACTTATTCCGCGTACGCGGCCTGTTTCTCACTGTACCGGGATGATGCGGCACAGTGGGAGAGATACGGAAACAAAGGCAGAGGAGTGTGCATTGCCTTTCAGGGAAAACATCTGCAGAGGATGGCAAGGGGGCCGTTGTCTCTGCAGACGGTATATTATCAGGACGATATGGCGGCGCATAATCTGACCAGGGTTTTCTACCGTCTGGTGAAAAAGAAGGAGGAATTACTGCCGGACAGTCCGGATATCAAGAGGGCCATGGATTATGCCTGGAGCTGTTCCGCGGCCTTCAAGCATCCTTCTTTTCTCTCCGAGAGGGAGGTGCGGCTGGTGGTATCCCCGCTGGTGAAAGAGACCTTGGACATTCAGCCCTGCTACCATATCACGGCGGAGAGGATCAAGAAATATTATCCTCTGAATCTTAAGGACATGTGCGGAGAGATCGGCGCGGGACTGGAGGATTTGGTGGCGGAGATCATCATCGGACCGGAATCTACCCAGTCAGGGTCCATTCTCCAGGATTATCTCAGGGACAATGGTCTGGGCGGATTGGCGGGAAGGGTATCCCTGTCCAATTGTCCGCTCAGGAGATCGCCGAAGTGATCAGGATCAAAGGAGATTGTCGCTGCGGGGAGGTATGCCGTATTCTTTTTGGAATGCTCTGTAAAAAGAAGAATAGTCGCGGAATCCCGCTTCCAGGGCGGCATCGCAGATGCGCATTCCCCGGGAACGCAGTTCCCGGACCATAGTCAGCCTTTTGCGCCGGATATACTCGTGAACGGTGAGCCCGGTGGCCTTGCGGAATTCCCGGCAGAGGTAATATTTGGAGATGAAAAACTTTTCCTGAAGACTGTCCAGGGTTACCGTCCGGTCAAAGTGACTGTTCAGGTACAGGATAACGGATTTGACAGGGCCGGCGGAAATGTCCGAGGCGGAAAAATTGCTCACCTGATTTATCAAATACAGTATTTCGACAATCACTGATTTTAAAACCGGATTTTCGAAGGGCTGGGGACTGTTTTTCCCGTACTTTTTATAACGCGCAAAGGCATCGTACAGACCGCAGGAACGTACCGTGTCCGCGGATATTTTGTGCCCCATGTCAGGTGGGACGTTCAGAAACTGGGCCTCATAGTCCGGACAGGCGTTTTCCTGAAAAAAGGACGGAGAGACCATCAGCACCACTCTCCTGTAGGGAGAAGAGCTGTTGTGATAGATGCGGTGAAATTCATGTTTTCTGATCAGGATGAGATCTCCTGGTTCAAGGGTGTATACCTTGTCTTCCACTACATATCTGGCATCTCCGGCCAAAAACAGGAGGATTTCATAGTCATCGTGATTGTGGAGCTGAAAATGGGCGTTGGTGGGGGCAGGCGTATAGGACTCGGCAATCGAAAAACTGGATTCCATGGGGAACCTCCTTAAATTCGCTGTAAGAGCGTTTTTTTTATTTTGCATTAAAAGAGCAAGAAATGCAATGTTTTTTGCAAGAAATAATCTGGTTTTTGGAAAAAGGATGTATTATGATGAGAAAAAGAGACAGTCTGGCGGAACGGACGGCTGGTTTTCGAAAGGGAGAAGACTGATGCAATATTCCAAAATAAGTGGATTTTCGGACGAAATAACAGAAAATATAGAGGGACAGTTCAGCGTTTTGAAGAAATTGGGCATAGGTTACTTCGAACCCAGGGGAATTGACGGGAAAAACATAGCCCGCCTTTCCGGGCAGGAGGCGGCGGACCTGAAGAGAAAGATGGACGAATGGGAGATCAGGGCATCCTCCATAGGCTCCCCTATCGGCAAGGTGAAGCTTGACGAGGATTTTGAGGAGCATTTTCTGCTGTTTAAGCGGGTGGTGGACATTGCCAAAACGCTGGAGGCCGGATATATCAGAATGTTCAGTTTTTACCGCGGCGGGATTGCTTCAGGGGAGGGCAGTGAGACGGAATGGACCGGTGAGGAGAGAGCCGAGGTACTCCTTCGCCTGAGCAGGATGATCGAGTATGCCCGGGAAGCGGATATTGTGCTGCTCCACGAGAACGAGAAGGATATATACGGAGATACGGCAGAGCGCTGCGCGGATTTGATGAGGGAGCTGGGCTGCGGACATTTTCGGGCGGTTTTTGATCCGGCCAATTTCGTCCAGTGCGGCGAGGATACGATTAAGGCGGCGGAAAGACTGAAAGAGCATATCGCCTATGTACATATAAAGGATGCCGTTTGGGAGGACGGCAGAGTGGTGCCTGCGGGAGCGGGAGACGGAAATGTGGAACAGGTGCTGAAAGACCTGCTGAATGGAGGGTACAGCGGCTTTCTGAGCCTGGAACCGCATCTGGGCAGCTTTGCGGGTCTGGAGGGGCTGGAACTGGGCGGAAAGATGCAGGATCTTCCTCAGGGCGGCGAGGGAACCTTTACGTTGGCATACCGTGCGCTGGAGGATATACTGGAGAGGATTCTGTAGGGCCGGAGGCGCCTTCGCGGGGTGTTTTCGTGCGTATTTGCAGGGAAACCCGAGACAGCGCCGGGATTTTTTGGAAAACAGCAGTCGGGCGGAGAAATCCGTAAACGGGAACCCCGGAAGTCCGGTAAAATGGAGAGTAGAGAGTACCGGAGGCTGGGAATCATAGAGCAGGAGGAGCTGAAGAAAATGGAAAAAGTGAGATTGGGTGTAATCGGGTACGGAAATATGGGAACCGGCCATGTAAGCAGTGTGATGGAAGGCAGGGTGCCGGACATGGTGCTGGGGGCAGTCTGTGATACTTCGCCCCAAAGGCAGGAGGCATTCCGGCAGCAGTATCCTCAGATACCGATATTCGGGGAGGCAGGGGAGATGTTCCGCAGCGGACTCTGCGATGCGGTCATTATTGCCACGCCCCATTATGATCATCCGGAGCTTGCCCGGCAGGCGTTTCGGCAGGGGCTGCATGTGATCACGGAGAAGCCTGCGGGAGTATATACGAAGCAGGTGCGGGAGATGAACGACGCAGCCGCGCTGGCGGCTCAGTCCGGCATAAAGTTCGGGATCATGTATAACCAGCGCACGAATCCCGTGTATCAGAAGCTGCGGGAAATGGTCCGCAGGGGCGAACTGGGCAGGATCAAAAGAATTACCTGGATTATCACGGACTGGTATCGGCCGCAGGCCTATCATGACAGCAGCACATGGCGTTCCGCCTGGAAGACAGAGGGAGGCGGCGCGCTGATCAACCAGAACCCCCACCAGCTGGATCTCTGGCAGTGGATGTTCGGCATGCCGGACAGGATCTATGCCCGGGCAAGTTTTGGAAAATATTACGACATCGAAGTGGAAGACGATGTGATGGCGTATTTTGAATACGATAACGGAACCACAGGGGAATACATTACCTCCACAGGGGAAGCGCCGGGCACAAACAGGCTGGAAATCGCCTGCGACATGGGCAAGGTGGTAGTGGAAAAAAATCGGATTACTTTCTACAGGAATGTGATATCGGAGAGGGAGCACAATAAGATCAATACGGAACCTTTCGGAAAACCGGAGTGCTGGGAGTGCAATATTCCCGCGGACTTTTCCGGAGGACCTCAGCATGTGGGGATCCTGAACAATTTTGCCTCGGCAGTGCTCAGAGGAACGAAGCTTCTGGCAGGCGGCGAGGAAGGCATTCTGGGGCTGACTATCTCCAATGCCATTCATTTGAGCGCGTGGACAGGGGAGACTGTGGATGTGAAGAATTTCCCGGACGAGAGATTTTACCAGCTTCTGCAGGAAAAAATTCGTACTTCCACAAAGGTAAAAAAGGAATCCCAGGTAGTGGTGGACAACAGCAAGACCTATTAAAAGGCAATCGGGAACAACAGTCAATTGACGAAAAGGCATTCCGGGAAGGATGCGGAACAGGAGAGAGATATGGATAAGCGAATCGGCGCGCAATATTATACGATAAGAGAGTATACCGGGACGATCCGGGACTTTGAGGAGAGCTGCAGAAAGATAAAAGAGACAGGCTACAAGATCGTACAGATTTCGGGAACTCCTCTGGGAGCCGGAGAGATGAGGGAAGTGCTGGACAGGTACGGCCTGGAAGTGGTGACCACGCACAGAAGTTTTGACGATTTTCAGAACAATCTGGAAGAAATTATGGATTATAACCGCACTTTAGGCTGTACGTTATGCGGCGTGGGAGCAATGCCGGGATGGGCCAGGGAGAGCGGGGAAGCGCTGAGCAGATTTATCCGGGAGGCCAATGAGGCCGCGCTTAGACTGCGGGAGGAAGGATTTTACTTTGGCTACCACAATCATGCGTTTGAGTTTGCCAGGGTGGAGGGCAGATACATAATGGATCGCCTAATTCAGGAGACGGACGCGGATGCCTTTCGCTTCATTACGGATACTTACTGGCTTCAGGTTGGGGGAATGGACCCGGCGGCTTTCCTGAAACGTCTGGGGAACAGAACCATGGCGGTGCATTTCAAGGATTTGAAGGCGAATACGGATAACACGACGGAGATGGCGGAGATCGGCCAGGGGAATCTGGATTGGGATGCCATTATCGAAACCTGTGAGGCGGCAGGAGTGAAATGGGCTCTGGTGGAGCAGGATACATGCAGGCGCTGTCCTTTCGAATCCCTGAAGATGAGCTATGATTATCTTGCGCAGAAGGGATTCTGCTGAGTCCGGTAAACCACCTAGAGGATAAGCGGGACGGAAAGGAATGGGTTTAATCATGAAGAAGGTATGTATTGCAGGATATGGGGCCGTGGGACCTATACACGCCGTCGCGTTGGAGAAGACGAAGGGCGGCAGGCTGTATGCGGTCTGCGATACGGACCCGGAGAGGCGCAGGCTGTGCAGGGAGCAGTACGGCGTGCTGGAATATGAAGACTATGATACCATGCTCTCGGACAGAGAAATAGACTGCGTTCATATCTGCACGCCTCACCATCTCCATGCCGAAATGATTCGAAAGGCGCTGGATGCAGGGAAAGATGTGGTGGCGGAAAAGCCGGTTACCAGAACCAGGCAGGAATGGGAGGCGCTTAGAGCGTATCCGGGTTCGGAGAGGGTCTGTGTCGTTCTGCAGAACAGGCTCAATCCCTGTGTGCAGGCAATGAGGCGGCTGGTGCAGGAGAAGTCTCTGGGGGCTGTGCGGGCAGTCAGGGGGGTTCTGACCTGGAGCCGTGACAGGGCCTATTATGAGAGCGGCGGCTGGAGAGGAAAATGGGAGACAGAGGGCGGAGGACTCCTCATCAATCAGGCTGTACATACGCTGGATTATTTCAGCTATATCGTGGGAAATGTGGAAAAAGTAAGAGCAAGTATGGCGAACCATACGCTGGAGGGAGTCATTGAGGTAGAGGATACCCTGGCGGCCACTCTGGAATTCGCAGGAGGAGTCAGGGGGACATTTTTCGCCACAAACGGTTATGGAGAAAACTCGGCGCCTTTCCTGGAGATTCTCTTTGAAAACGGAATTGCCCGATATATAGACCAGAAGCTCTGGGTGGATGGTGTGCTGACAGCGGAAGACGCGCCGGCCGCCGCGGGGAAAGCCTATTGGGGCAGCGGCCATGAGCGGCTGATCGAACGTTTTTATGATGAGGGGGAATTTTTTACGCTGTCCGACGCAGCCAACACCATGGAGACCCTGTTTTCCATGTACGAGGATGCCTGGCCTCAGCGGGGCAGGGGCGCTTCCCCGCGGTAAATGCAGAGAGCGCTGCCCAGGGTCAGGGTGTCCATAAGCTCTCTGGCGCCGGAATTTTTGCGAAAGAGCTGTATTGAACCGATTCCGCCGGAGCCTGCCCGCAGGGGCTGCTTCGGCTTCCTGCCCTCAGGGGTTTCGTATTGCAGATTCAGCATTTCCGCCTTGTTGCAGCTGCCGGAAATCTTTACCACTGTATTTTGGTTCTGGGCAAGTATATGCCAGACGAACCTTCGGCCGGTCTCCTTCGTCTCCCATTTGCAGCGGGTAAATTCCAGATCCTCTCCCATGTAGGTCAGCTGCAGCATCAGCCGGCTGCGCAGAGGGAAACAGAGGAACCTTGGGCAGAATCCGTTTATGGCCAGCACGGAATGGCGCAGTTCCCTGTCTGTTCGCTGACTCTCCAGCTTCCCGCAGGCGAACTGGAACCAGGGTCTGTTGAAATTTCTCCCCCAGTGTTTGTCCGCATAGCCGTAGCTGCTTTCAGGCTCTACTTCATAGACTGTGCCGTTGAGCGTCACGCTTCCCCGGAAAAAGCTGCGTATTCCTTCGCCGTGCCAATAACTGTCCAGAGAACAAAGGGTCTGCATGATCTTTTTGCACCAATTTCCCGTATGGCAGGATACGGCCTTACGTATTTCCACATTCCACTCCATGAATCCGCTGTCCGTCATATAGGAGCGGTGTCTGGCCTCTTCCGGAGTCACCTCCACAAAGCCTGTCAGCTTGTCTTCGCTGTATAAACAATTTCCCGCCCGGCAATGTTCGGCGGGCGCGCCCTGAACCTGCATAATCAGGGGACTGCCGGTAGCCTGCAGGGCCGAGAGCGGATAAAAGGCGTGAAGCTGCACTCCGCCCTCTCCGTTCCGGTCGGGAAAGGAGCCGGCCTTTATCATGACATAGGAGGGTTTCATCCCCCGTTTTCGGAAGTAAGGATGCTGACCCAGAATGGGGACATTGCTTCCCAAACCGGGATTGATGATAAAAAATTCGATGAAAAAGGTTCTGATTTCTCCGGTTTCCGGACATTTTCCGGAGAAGGAATGCCACCAGCGCATATACCCCTTTTTGGCCAGCGAACCTCGTAGCATATGCGAATTTTTTGCTAAATCGGATAAATTCATTTGCCATCCCGTTTCTTTGCGAATTCTGAGAACCCTGTGAAGGCTCTGTCTGTGG
This sequence comes from uncultured Acetatifactor sp., assembly GCA_910586515.1. Classification (GTDB taxonomy): domain Bacteria; phylum Bacillota; class Clostridia; order Lachnospirales; family Lachnospiraceae; genus Acetatifactor. The sequence continues at coordinate 14,538 of CAJUGL010000007.1, read as the reverse complement.
TTACACCAATATTTTGTAGCAAATATTGTCATTATAATACTATATATGGAAAATGGCAAGACCGGAACAGGTTTTTTGCAAAATTATTTGTGATTATTTACAACGCTTTTCTTTCTCTGTTTCGGGAAAAATGGACAAAGGAAGTTTTTTAAAATTATTCAAAATGACAATTTACAAAAGAAAAGATTTAGTGTATGATTCCTCAATGGATGAAATCGATACCGGAAAAACAGTGCATGACTCTTCAACGGATGAAGTCAATACCGGATGAAGTTATGGGGGTTCGATTTGAACCAAATAGTATCGGGTGTAAATCCTGAGGAAAGGTGAAAAGGGTGATTTCTATGCAGCAGGTATTTGTGAAATTTAATGATGCAGATCAGGTAAGGAATTTTGTGAATGCGGTGAGTACGGTGGATGCGAATTTTGAACTCGGCTCAGGCAGGCGGGTGGTGGATGCCAAATCTATTTTGGGTGTGTTTGCGCTGGACCTGGCAAGGCCGCAGAAGTTGGTATGCGATTCGGACGATTCGGCAATGCTGGACAAAATCGGCCCTTACCTGCTCCGGGAAAGAGTGTGCTAGAGACATGACGGACCGGAGGTTTTGAAGGTCTCCTGCCGGGGGCGGCGAGACCGATGAAAACCAGAAGAGAGAATCCAGGCAGCCTTTTGCAGAAATGTGCAGGAGGCTTTTTTTATGCGCAGGCCCGTGCGCAAAGTGCGACTCTTCGCACCTGGAATTTTGCCGCTGAAGCGGCGCACGAACCGCGCAGCGAGTAGGGATAAAATCGCCCCTGCTCGATTTTAGAGGGAAAGCCGGCCTGAACGGCATGTGAAATCAATTTCAGCAAAATGGCCAAAACCGAAACAAAACATTAGCTAAAATGACAATTTACAAGGAAAAACAGCTGGTATATGATAAGACAGGAAGTGAGATCGATTTCATATATGGGGTGGCTCAGGAAAAGCTGTATAGGTATGCAGAGGAGGGGCGAATGAATCGCAAAATCGTATTTCTGGACATTGACGGGACATTGACGGAATCGGGAAGCAACCGGTCGCCCGGTTCGGCTTTGAGGGCCGTCCGGCAGGCCAGAACCAGAGGGCATCTGGTGTTTTTGTGCAGCGGGAGGAATTATGCCATGCTTTCTCCGCTGCTGGACTATGGATTTGACGGTGTGGCAGCCAGCGCCGGAGGGTATGTGGAATGCGGGGGAGAGATTATTTTCGACTGTCCCATGACAGAGGAACAGCGTCTCAGAGCGCTGAAAGTTTTTGCGGACAACGGTGTATTCCGCACTGTGGAATGCAGGGATGCCTCTTACACGGACGAGAGCTTTCAGGAATATCTCAGGGAGCACATTACAGAGGGGCGCAATCGGGAACTGCTGAGGAAGAGAGTGGCCCTGGAAGAGGCTCTGCGTATGCTGCCCATGAGGCAATACCGGGAAGAGCCGGTGTATAAGGTCGTGTTCATGAGTCCCTGTCAGGAGCGGCTGGTGAAGCCGTGGGAGATGTTAAAGGAGGATTTCACTTTCTGGATGCAGGAGGAAAAGGGGGATTGCTTTATCAGCGGCGAGCTGATGAACAGAAAGTTTCACAAGGGGCAGGCCGTGGAAAGAGTCTGCCGGCATCTGGGGATAGACAGATGCGATTCGCTGGCCTTCGGGGACAGCATGAATGACCGGGAGATGCTGGAAACCGCAGGCTGCGGTATCTGTATGGGAAACGGCAGTCCGGCGCTGAAGGAACTGGCGGATGACGTGTGTCCTCCCGTGGGGAAAGAGGGACTGTACCGGGCATTTTTGAAGTACGGACTTATCACCGACGGGGAATAAACATATGTTCAGCAGGGGAGAGAGGCCTGTATCTGAACCGGGTAAGAGGATATGGGCCGGGAAACAGAAAAAAGAAAAGGAGAAGAACAGTGATGAAAAAGGGAACAGAGAAAAAAGAAGCAGAGAATCTGCTTTTCCGTAAGCGGCTTCAAAGGCATCATGACGAGCTGCGCTGGCTGTATATGGAGCTATATGAGAATGATTCCATGTTTGCCGAGCTGCAGGAGCATATGCAGGTATTCTGGCAGGAGAGAAAGGAAGGACTGAAAGACAGGGATGCGGAGCGGGAACAGAATCCGGATTGGTACCGCAGCAACGATATGATGGGAATGATGCTCTATATTGACAATTTTGCCGGAAACATGAAGGGAGTGGAGTCCAGGCTGGACTATATCGGGAACTGCAATGTAAACTATATTCATCTGATGCCTTTTCTGGAGACGACGGAGGGGCGTTCCGACGGGGGATATGCGGTGTCGGATTTCCGGAAAGTGCAGGAGAATCTGGGCTCCATGGAGGATCTGGAGAGCTTGACTGCAGCCTGCCATTCCAGAGGGATCAATGTCTGTATGGATTTTGTCATGAACCATACCTCCGAGGATCATGAGTGGGCGAAACGGGCCCGCGGGGGGGAGGGGGAATACATGAGCAGGTATTTCTTCTATAAAGATGCGGAGTTGCCGGCCAGGTACGAGCAGACTGTCCCGCAGGTATTTCCTACCACCGCCCCGGGGAATTTTACCTGGCTGCCGGACGCGGAACATTTTGTCATGACTACATTTTATCCGTACCAGTGGGATCTGAATTACAGGAATCCCCGGGTTTTCAACGAAATGATGTATAATTTTCTCTATCTGGCAAACAGAGGCATCGACATTATCCGCATTGACGCTGTACCCTATATCTGGAAGGAACTGGGGACGAAGTGCCGTAATCTGCCCCAGGTGCATACCATTGTCCGCATGATGCGCATGATTACGGAGATTGTCTGTCCCGGTGTGCTTCTGCTGGGGGAGGTGGTCATGGAGCCGGAGAAGGTGGTGCCTTATTTCGGCACGGTGGAAAAGCCTGAGTGTCATATGCTTTACAACGTGACTACCATGGCTACCACCTGGCATACCGTGGCGACGAGAGACGTTGGATTGTTGAAAAAACAATTGGATATCGTTAATTCTCTGCCCAAGGACTATGTGTTCCTGAATTATCTGCGCTGTCATGACGATATCGGCTGGGGGCTGGATTTCGGAACCTTGATGAACGAGGGAATCGGGGAGCGTTCTCACAAAAAGTACCTGAACGACTATTTTCAGGGATATGCCGGGGACAGCAGCAGCCGGGGCGAACTCTACAATGCGGATCCGGTTACAGGAGATGCCAGGTTCTGCGGAACCACCGCTTCCATGTGCGGTATCGAAAAGGCCGGGTTCGAACAGGATGAGGCAGCCATGGAACGGGCCATAAGGCTGGATACCATGCTTCATGCCTATATGTTTATGCAGTCGGGTATACCCGTATTGTACAGCGGGGACGAGGTAGGACAGGTGAACGACTACGGTTACAAGGAAAATCCCCTTAAGGCAGCGGATTCCCGATACATTCACAGGGGAGCCATGGACTGGGCGATGGCCGCCAGGGCTTCTCAGCCGGACACTGTAGAGGGAAGGCTGTTTTGGGGACTTGACAGGCTGGAGCAGATCCGGAAGAGGGAGAAAGCATTTGTGGCTGCTGCAGATGCCTGGACGGTGGAGACCTGGGACAAATCCGTGCTGTGTATAGGCAGGTATTTTGAGGGAGAGAAAATACTGGGCTTGTTCAATTTCAGTGAATTCGACAGAACAGCCTGGATCAACGAGACGGATGGGGACTATGTGGATCTGATCTCAGGGGAGGAGAGGAAAGCCTGCGGCGTGGATATTCCGGCCTATGGTTTTTATTATCTCAAAAGAAAGTAAGGCAGAGAGAGTCAAAAGAATTGCAAGGGAAGGAGTTATACAGATGAACATAGCGGAAATCGCAAATCTGGCAGGCGTATCCAGGGCGGCTGTTTCCCGTTATTTCAACAATGGGTATATATCCGAAGAAAAGCGTCTGGCCATTCGAAGGGTGGTGGAGGAGACCGGCTATCGGCCATCGGCCCAGGCGCAGACACTGCGGACAAAACGGACCAGAATGGTGGGAGTGATCGTGCCCAAGATGGTTTCGTCCTCTGTGGGAAAAATGGTGGAGGGAATGTTGTCCGTGCTGGATGAGGAAGGGTATCAGATGGTTTTGGCGGTCACCCGGAATGATCCGAAGAAAGAATTGGAGTATTTGAGCGCTTTTCAGGAGAAGTTGGTAGACAGTGTGATTTTGGTCGCAACCATATTTACTCCGGAACATAAGCGGATTCTGAAGACTTTGTCTGTTCCGGTGGTGATTGCAGGTCAGCGGCTGGCCGGGTATTGCTGTGTATTTCAGGACGATTATCATGCTGCCTATGACCTGACGAAGACGCTGCTGGAAAAGGGGAAAAGCAGGCTTGGGTATATCGGCGCAACGTTTCAGGACAGGGCGGCGGGTGAAGAGCGGTACAGGGGATATCGGGATGCGGTAGGGGATGCAGGCTATGAGGCCCTGGCGGAAAATTACGCCATATCCCGGTTTACCAGCGCCTCCGGATATGAAAAGGCGGGAGAACTGCTGGACAAATGCGGGATGCTGGACGGCCTGATCTGTGCCACGGACACCATGGCCATGGGCGCGGCGGAGTGTCTGCGGGAGAGGGGCATAGCCGTTCCGGATCAGATTTTGGTGGCTGGCCATGGGGATTCCGAGATGGCCCGTGTCATGGTGCCGTCTCTGGTGACGGTTCATTATGCCTATGAAAAATGCGGAGAGATCGCGGCCGGCATGGTGATGGAAGCTCTGGGACAGGGGGAGACGCCCAGGCGGGAGGTGAAACTGGGATACTATATAGATTGCGGGCCGGGACATTTCTCTTGACAAACACCCGAGTGTGTTGTACCATAATCCAAAGGTACCTAAATATATAAAATGTTATGTTAATTTAGGTCAGAAAGCAAGGTCATGAACAAGAGTACAAACAAAAACAACCATTGCCAGGGCATGGACGCGGCTGTCGGTTCCGCTCCCTGCCGCCGCTGCGGCGCTCTGGCTTATGAGAAGGACAATTTGTACAGCATGATGCGGGCCTGCGGGCACCATCTGTACATCCGCTCGGGAAGAAGCGCCGGTCAGGGCAGGATTCTGGCCATACTGCTTGAGCGCAGCAGCATGACGCAGAAGGAGCTGCAGGACATTCTGGGGATACAGCCCGGCTCCATAAGCGAAATTCTTGCCAAAATGGAAGAAAAAAGCCTGATCCGCCGCCAGAGGGACGACGAGGACAGAAGGCGGAGCGTCATCGAGCTGACGGTCACCGGCAGGGAAGAGGCGGAGCTTCAGGAGAGGCAGGACGACGGTTCGCCCACTTTCGGCGTGCTTTCCCGGCAGGAGCAGGAGGAGCTGAAGGCAATGCTTTGGAAGCTTTTGGAGAGTTGGAAATAGCGGAGGAGAATGGCGCAGGATGAAGTTTTTATTTGGCTACTTAAAAAAATACCGCTTTATCATGGCATTCGGCATGGCGGTGAAGCTTTCGGCTGCAGTTGCCGAACTGATGCTGCCCTACGTTCTGGAGCATCTGGTGGACGATGTGGCCCCGCAGCAGAATGCAGGTCTGGTGCTTATGTGGGGGGCCGTGATGCTGATGCTGGTGGTCTATGTGCGTCAGGCCAATGTGAAGGCCAACCGGACTGCCGTGAAGGTGGCAAAAAACAGTATATACGAAATAAGAAGGGATTTGTTCTGGAAATCCGTCAATCTGTCAGGAGGTCAGCTGGATGAATTCGGCCTGCCCTCCCTGAATTCCCGGATGACTTCGGATTCCTACAATCTGCAGAGCTTCATTCAGTCCAGTCAGACCATGGGGATCCGGGCGCCCATTCTGCTGTTGGGGGGGATTTTCATCACCCTTACCATGGATGTGGGCCTGGCTTCCATCCTCTGTATTATGGCGCCGATTCTGATTACTGCAGTAGTCTTTGTGTCCATGAAGGGCATACCGCTCTATGACAGGGTGCAGAAAAGCGTGGACAATATCGTGCGCATCATGCGGGAGAACATCACGGGAATCCGGGTGGTGAAGGCCCTTTCCAAGGAAGATTACGAAATGCGCCGTTTCCAGGAGGCCAATGAGGAGATGGCGGCCCGGGATATCAAAGCCGGGATTGTTATGGCCCTGCCCGGCCCCATCATGACTTTCATGCTGAACATAGGACTGACCATTGTAGTGGTGGTGGGGGCTTACCGTGTCAACGGGGGTGTGACCCAGCCTGGGGTGATTCTGGCGTTTCTGACTTACTTTAACATGATTCTCATGGGGGTAATGGGACTGAACCGGATATTCATGCTGATGTCAAAGGCCAATGCCTCGGCGAACCGGATTGCAGGCGTGGTGAACACGGCGGACGAGCTGCTGCCCATTCCCGCAGAGGAGGCGGCAGTGACACAGCGGGAGGAATACATAGTCTTTGACCGGGTGACTTTCAGCTATGGAAAAAGCCTTCAGGAGGAGACGGAGGAAGCGGCGGCCCAGGACAAGTTCGACGGCCTGGAACGGCAGAAATGTCTGGAGGAGATCAGCTTCGCCATCAAAAAGGGCGGTTCCCTGGGCATAATCGGAGCCACCGGATGCGGCAAGACAACCATTATCAATCTGCTGATGCGCTTCTATGATGCGGATGAGGGCGCGGTCTTTATTGACGGAAGGGATGTGCGTACCTATGACAAGGATGAACTGCACAGACTCTTCGGCGTGGTGTTTCAGAATGACGTCATATTTGCGGATTCCTTAAAGGAGAATATTTCCTTCGGCAGGGATGTGTCCCGGGAAGAGCTGCGCAGCGCCGCAGGGGACGCCATGGCAAAGGAATTTATCGAATCCTATGAAGATACATATGACCACAGAGCGGTGGTAAGAGGGGCAAACCTAAGCGGCGGACAGCGGCAGAGAGTGCTGATCGCAAGAGCATTGGCAGCTGCTCCCCGGATCCTGGTTTTGGATGATTCTTCCAGCGCCCTGGATTATAAGACGGACGCCGCCCTGCGCAAAGCCATTCGGGAGAAACACGCGGATACCACCACCATCATTATCGCCCAGAGAGTCAGCTCCATCATGGGACTTGACGATATCATCATGCTTGACGAGGGCAGGATCATCGGACATGGTACCCATGAGGAATTGCTGGAGAGCTGTGAGGTATACCGGGAAATCTATAAAACCCAGATGTCTGCGTAGGATATTGCTTTCCCGGGCAGCTTAGAGGCGGGAAGGCCGGGAGAAGCAGCCCTGGGGACGGAGCGAAGGAGAGCAGCAGAGCCGGAAGGCCAGGAGAAGCAGCCCTGGGGACGGACCAAAAGAGAGCAGCAGAGCCGGAAGAAGCCGGAAACGGACCAGAGGAGAGCCGGAGAACCCAAAAGGGCAGCCCAGGGCCGGAAGCCGCGGCGCAGAAATGGAACAGAGAAGAGTTCCCGGAGGTCAAGAGGGGAAGCGGAAAGAGTCAGAGCGAGGCAGGAAGAAGAGATATGGCAGCAAGAGACACGGTGAGAAAGAAACCCAAGGACACAAAAGGCACGTTTAAGAGACTGATTGCCTATATCGGTCATTACAAATGGATACTTATGGTGGTATTTGCCCTGTGCTTTACCAGTAATTTCCTCGCCCTGCTTGGGCCGAGCATGGCCGGTGCAGCCATCAACGAGGCGGCCGCCGGGGCGGGAAAGGTGAATTTCGACAAGGTATATTACTATGCGGGAAGAATGCTGCTTTGCTATGTGCTTTCTTCCCTGATTACCGTGTGCATCAATATTATTATGATGTATGTGAGCAGGTGGATTGCCCGGGGAATGCGGAAGGATGTGTTTGACAAGCTGATGCGCCTGCCGGTGGGGTACTTTGACCGGAACCAGGCGGGGGACATTATCAGCAGGGTGTCTTATGACATTGATGTGGTGAGTACCTGCCTGGCCACGGATGTGGTTCAGATTCTCACAAGCCTTGTGACCGTGGTGGGATCCTTTGCCATGATGTTGTACATATCCCCTGCCCTGGCTGCAGTGGTGGTGATTACTATCCCATGTGCCGTGATTTATGTGACGAAAATGCGTTCTATCACACAGCCCAGGTTTGCAAAGCGTTCCAAAAATTACGGAATCATGAATGGATTTGTGGAGGAAATGTTTTCCGGACAGAAGACCATTATGGCCTATGCCTATGAGAACCGGGTGGCGGAGAATTTTGACAGAATCAACGGGGACGCCGCAGACGCCTATTATAATGCGGATTATTACGGGATTACCATGGGGCCCACGGTGAATTCCATCAACAATCTGGGACTGAGCCTGATTGCGGTTTTCGGTTCCTTCCTGTACATGGGCGGGCGGATTTCCCTGGGCCAGATTTCCTCCTTTGTCCTGTATTCCCGCAAGTTTTCCGGACCCATCAATGAGATTGCCAATATCACCAATGAACTGTATTCCGCCCTGGCTGCGGCAGAGCGGGTCTTCGGCCTTCTGGATGAGGAAGAGGAGCCTGTGGACAGGGAGCAGGCGGCGGAGCTTGCGGATGTGCAGGGAAATGTGAGACTGCGCAATGTTTCCTTCGGCTATGAGAAAAACAAAACCATTCTCCACAATCTCAGCCTGAATGCGGATGCGGGAAAGCTGGTGGCCATTGTGGGGCCCACCGGGGCGGGCAAGACCACCATCATCAATCTGCTGATGCGCTTTTATGATGTGGATGCCGGAAATATCCTGGTGGACGGCCGGGACAACCGGGATTATACCAGGCGGAGTCTGCGGGGAGCCTATGCCATGGTGCTTCAGGAGACCTGGGTTTTCCGGGGAACCATTTTTGAGAATATTGCCTACGGCAAGGAAGGGGCCAGCCGGAAGGAAGTGGTGGCTGCCGCAAAAGCCGCCCATATTCATTCCTTTATCATGCGCCTGCCCCATGGCTATGAGACGGTGATCAGCGAGGACGGGGGGAACATCTCCAAGGGGCAGAAGCAGCTGCTGACCATTGCCAGGGCCATGCTCTATGACGCCCGGATGCTGATTCTGGACGAGGCTACCTCCAATGTGGATACCAGTACGGAGCGCAGGATTCAGAAAGCCATGCGGGAGCTGATGAAGGATAAAACCTGCTTTGTCATCGCCCATCGCCTGTCAACTATCCAGAATGCGGATCATATCCTGGTAGTTGACCACGGAGATGTGGTAGAACAGGGGAATCATGAAAGTCTGATGGAGAGGAAAGGGTTTTACTACAGGCTCTATGCTTCTCAGTTCGAATGAGCGGTATAAAGCTACAGGCATTTCTGGTAGGCAATTCTGGGGCAGCCGTCTTCCACGTAGATGATGCCGCATTTGTGGAAACCGTTTTTTTCCAGTAAATGCCGCATGATTTGATTGTCCTCATGGGTGTCGATTCTGATATTGGGCAGCATGGCCATACAGTAGGACACACATTGGACAAAGAGTCCCTTTGTCCTGCCGTTTCCGGCGAGCCGGTGAATGGTTCCATAGGGCGCCTGGTTAAGCCAGCGGCCCTGCTCTATCAACTGATAGGTAGGGTCGTTTCCGATAATAAAAGCAAAAACGCCGCAAATCTGTTTTTCTTCTATAATATAGCTCTGTCCTTTCCGGATATCTTCCAGTACAGCCTCCCGGGAAGGTCTGTTGTCTCCCCATTGGGAGGGATTTCCGTTTTGTTTCATCTGCATCCTGGCATAGGCATAGATTTCCAGAATCTGCCGGAGGTCGCCGATGGTGGCTTTTCGAATGTTCATTGTCTGTCCGCCTTTCATATCACAGTCAAATTCCCTTTTTGTCCCGTCTCATTATAAAAGAAAAGCAGCGCCGTGTAAACCGGGATACTGGGCGCTGAACAGTTGACACAAACATTTTTGTTGGGACAGGTGAAATTTTTTTCTGAATATGGTAAAATGTGTCCATATTCTTGGTAATAGAAGACGGGAGGAAAATCACGATGAAATCACAAAATGAATTGCGGACGCTGCTGCGTTCCATAGACCACAAGAGCTATCCGGCCTACAAATCGCTGGCGGGGGAGTGGAAATTTGACCGGTATACACTGGTGATTGACCATGTGCAGGGAGATCCTTTTGCATCGCCCTCAAGTCTCCATGTGGAGATTCCCCACACACTGGCCAGATTTCCGGAGGAATATTACAGAAAGGACTGCGGGCGCATCGCTTTGCAGGATTTTCTGGTGCGGCAGGTGGGAAAGCAGTTTGAGCAGTACAATTTCAAGGCGAAGGGTTCCGGAAAAAGCGGTTTGCTGTCCATCAGCCGCTGCGGACAGGCGGTTCTGGAGCGCAGCGCCTGCCAGATCACGGACAAGGGACTTATCGTGCGGTTCCATGTGGGATTTCCGGCTTTCGGACGTACCATCAACGCGGGGGAACTGGACAAAATTCTCTTTGATTTCCTGCCCAGATGTGTGGAGAACAGCCTGTTCTATGCCAGACTGGACGGCAAAAGGGTGGAGGGCGTAGTTCATCTGGCGGAAGACCAGGAGGCTCTGCGGCAGATTCTGAGAGAGGAAAAACTGGTTGCCTTTGTGGCCAACGGTTCCGTGCTGCCCAGGAAAAGCGGTGTTTCGGATCTGCCTATGGCGGACAGCGTTCCCTTTACCTCTCCGGCATCCATGGAGAGAACATTTGTGCTTCCCCATAAGGGCAGGATCAGCGGCATGGCGGTTCCGGAGGGCATCACCCTTATCGTGGGCGGGGGTTATCACGGAAAGTCCACCTTATTGGAGGCCATTCAGATGGGAGTATACGATCATATAGCAGGAGACGGACGGGAATTCGTTCTCACCGAGGACACGGCCCTGAAGCTGCGGGCGGAGGACGGCAGGTCCATACGCAATGTGGATATCTCCCTGTTTATCAATGATCTGCCCAATAAAAAGGATACGAAAAAGTTTACCACCGAGGATGCCAGCGGTTCCACCTCTCAGGCGGCTGCCGTGGTGGAGGGGATTGAGGCGGGCACCAGGCTGTTCCTTATCGACGAGGATACTTCCGCCACCAATTTCATGGTTCGGGACGAGTTTATGCAGCAGGTGATCAGCCGGGATAAGGAGCCTATTACGCCCTTCCTGGAGAGGGCGGGAGACCTGTATGAAAAGGCGGGAATTTCCACTATTCTGGTGGCCGGAAGCTCAGGGGCGTTCTTCTATATCGCGGACCATATTCTGATGATGGACTGCTATCGTCCTGTGGATATCACGGAGCGGGTGAAGGGACTGTGCGGCGGACATACGGCGCCCAGAGTCAAGGCCCCCGGGTTTGCGGTGCCAGCATTTGAGCGTGTGCTTCCCGCTTTCTGGAAGGCCCAGAAAGGCAGAGGCCGGGGCTGGGACGGGAAGGAACCGGAGACGAAGAATGTCGGGTTTGCCGGAGGCCCGGAGGGCGATGCGCAGCGGGAAGGCAGAAACGGGCGTGGCCGGGGACACGGCGGAGACAGCCGCCATGACCATATGAAGACGAAATCTTTCGGCCTGGAATCTTTCTCCATGGACAGGGAGGAGGTCAATGTTCGCTATCTGGAGCAGCTGCTTGACCCGGAGCAGGTAAATGCCCTGGCCCATCTGCTGTGTTATGGTCTGGAGCAGGTGATGGATGGCAGGAAGACTGTGCGCCAGACTGTGGAGAGCATCTGGAATGCCTGGGAAAAGCAGGGTTGGAAGCCCTTTGCAGGTTCCTTTGTGCCCTGCGGACTGGCGAAGCCCAGAATTCAGGAACTTTACGCCTGCCTGAACCGGTTCAGGGGGTGACGGGGTATGCCCTGTGCTGCTGCAGATCAAAAAGCAGGCTGCGGACTAATGGGGCAATACATAATAATCCCCGTATTCCCGTCCGTCGTCTCCGCCGATGAGTTTTTCTTCAGAGGCCGCAAATCCCAGGGACTGTGCAGCCTCCTTTCGGCAGACCGCAAAGGGCGGGATTTTGGTGGCAATCATTTCACAGCCAAATGCGGCAAAGGCGGGAGGCGCGATCAGGGAGAGGATTTCCCGGATGCTTTCCGTCCGTTCGTAATCGCTGTGCAGATCCAGGCGCAGCAGGCCGCAGTTGTTGAAATAATCCCCGGAAGTGCGGTTGAACAGTTCGATGGTGCCTATGGCCCGGGAGAGCCTTTTGTCAACAATGGACCAGCGCACAAAGTATTTGTGTTCATAGGAGAACTGCCAGAAGGCAATGGCGCTTTCCATGCGCTCTGCCGTGGTATAATGAAAATCGTCGCCGTTGCAGTTGTCACTGTTAAAATAAGGGACGGCTTTTTCGTCGGAATACACCAGAAGCAGATCGGCGGTGTCCGAGGGTTCCACAAGCCGCAGAAGATAGTTGTCGTTTTCGTAGACAGGACATTTTTCGTAGGGATTCATATAAGTACCTCCGTGTGTTTTTTTGTTCCCTTTTGTCCGCTGCCCTGATGGTCCGGCGGAACGGATATACATTGAACTCGGCGTATTGCGTTGCTGCGTTCCGGGGATAAGGGCATTGGATAAAAGGATATCTCAAGTATAGCACGGCATATACGACAACAGCATGTCGGCATTTTACGAAAAAGGGGAAATGTCTTTTTGCTAGAAAAACAACGGTATACCGTCAATTCCTGTATAGGGAAACAATTTTGTCCGCTGTTTCCAGAAGGCGCTCCCGCAGCCACGCAGGTTCCAGGATTTCCACATTGTCACCCAGAGAAAGCAATGTTCCCAGCCAGAGCTGTTCGTTTTCCACTACGTTGAGCCGCATCAGCGCATCCCCATTTTCCGACTCTTCCACCAGGGTGCCCCTCAGGTATTCGATGGCCCGCATTCTGGCAGCAGGTTTGCATTTTACCAGGAGCTCCAGATATCTGCGGGAATCGTTTTGCTCCTGCAGCTCCAGAATCTGGTGCGCGGCGGGATGCTCTTTTGTAAACGGCAGATCGGTAATTTCCAGGCTGCTCATCCGTACCAGCTTGTACGTGCGGTAGTCGTCCCGGTTTCGGGAGAAGGCCAGCAGATACCAGGCATACCAACGGTATACCACGGCCACAGGCTCCACGGTGTGGGAGCGGGTTTCGTTATTGTTGTTGGTATAAGTGAAGCGGACGGCGCGCTTTCCGGCGATGGCCTGCTGCAGGGGCTGAAGGGCTGCGGTGTCTCCTTCCTGGAGGACGGAGAAATCCAGAATAAGTTCCTGACTGGCATCAGGGGATATCCGGGCTATTTTTTCCAGGGTTTCCTGTGCTTTCCGGTCACGGGTGGCGGATACCAGGCCCTGCAGCGCAGTCAGGAGGCAGGTGTAATCTCCGGAGGTTGCATACTGCCGGTCAAGGCGGTATTGCCGGGAGATCTCGTAGCCGCCCTGGACACCGCTTACGGAGATTACCGGAACCCCGGCAAGACACAGGGAATCCATATCCCGCTGAATGGTCCGCAGGGAGACTTCAAAATGGTCCGCCAGCTCCCTGGCGGAGGTTCTGCCATGGTTAAGCAGATATAATGTGATGGCGTAGAGCCGTTCTGTTTTCATCTTGTGCTCCTTTTCAGTCTATTATAGCGGAATCTGTTCCTTCCTACAACGGTTTTTATTGCTGTATACTGTACACATACAAGAGCATCGTCGCAAGGCAGATCAATCTTGTCCAGCTGATGACCTTTTACGCAATCGGCAGATGGATCGTAGAGGTGGAGCAACAGGGCGAAAGCCGCGCAAAATATGGCAGGCAGATCATCAAAAACTTATCTGAGGCCATGAATACGCAATTTGGCCGTGGTTATTCCGTGGACACACTTGAAAACGCAAGAAAATTTTACCTGACCTATCAGGACAGGATTTCCGAGACAGTGTTTCGGAAATTCGTGGTGGAAAAATCCGAAACAGCGTTTCGCTTTTTTGGGGAAACACTGCCGTTCACACTCCCATGGTCGCATTATCTGCTGTTAATGCGCATCAAGGACGAGAATGAGCGGAAATTTTATATTGAAGCCACACAGTCAGGATGGAGTATCCGCACCTTGCAGCGGCAGTATAACTCCAGCCTTTACGAACGGCTCGCGCTCAGCCGGGAAAAAAGCGAGGTTTTGCGCCTTGCGTCAGTGGGGAACATTATCACCAGGCCGCAGGACATCGTGAAGCAGCCGACAGTGCTGGAGTTTCTTGGTCTGGACGAAAAGGCAAGATTTGTGGAATCTGATTTAGAGACAGCAATCATCAACAAGCTCCCCAAATTTTTGCTGGAACTCGGAAAGGGATACCTGTTTGAGGCCAGACAGAAACGGTTCACTTACCGAGAAGAAAATTTCTATGTAGACCTTGTTTTTTATAACCGCCTACTCCGCTGTTATGTGGTGATTGATTTGAAGATTGACAAGCTGACTCATCAGGACTTGGGGCAAATGCTGATGTATGTGCATTACTATGACCGATACGAAAAGCTGCCGGACGAAAATCCGACCATCGGCATCCTGCTTTGCAAAGAAAAAGATGACACCCTGGTAGAAATCACTTTGCCGGAGAATTCCAACATCTATGCGTCAGAATACCAGCTTTATTTGCCGGACAAAAAGGAACTTCAGAAAAAACT
>CAJUGL010000006.1 GCA_910586515.1 uncultured Acetatifactor sp. | reverse complement strand
GTTCCATAGGATTGATAAGAAAGTAATTGAAGAAGAAACAGAAAAATTAAAGGCTGTTTTATAGCTGAAAGAAATTGCAGACAAGGGGCGATTTATCTCGCCCCTTTATCTCTGCTTCGGTATGGTTGGCTGGCATTCTGTAAGATTATAGGTCTGATCCTGTTCCTTCAATTCAAACACGTTGGGTTTCGCATATGGAAACACATCTGTGGTTGCCCCAAATGCCTTTAGAAGCAAAGGCAGCAAAGCTTCACCAAGCAACAAATAAATAATTCCGAAAATCCCCATCAGAACAATACCATTTCCCGCTGCTTTGGCGGCCGCTTCCGGTTCTTTGCGTCCAAGACAGAGGGAAACACGGGAGGCACTGCCAATTCCGACCAGCAGTGCAATGGCAAGGCAGATGGTAGAGAACGGGTAGGCAACATTGGTTGCTGCATTTCCCAGATAGCCGACTCCCTGACCAATAAAAATCTGATCCACAATATTGTAGATTGAATTCCTCTTCCTTTCTCTCTATATGGAGTTCTGATGTAATATTTTTGCCCGCCTGTATTAAGAAATCCATAAAAAGGTTCTGATCGGATTTGCTGATACCCTGCAATAAAAGAGATTCTGTCTTTTCACATATCGTCTGTATCTCGTCAATAACAGACAATGCTCTTTCTGTAGGATAGAGCTTACATGTCCGCTTATCCTTTTCATGAGGGGCGCGGGTAATCATTCCCTGCTTTTCTAATGCCGCAACCGTCCGTACAATATTGCTCGGATGAACATAAAACATATCCAACAAAGAATCTTGTAAAATACCGGGCGAATGGCAGATTTTGATTAAGAACATATATTGACTGTTGTTGATTCCAAAGGGGGCAAGCTGCTTGTCCAAATAGATTTTGTAAAATCGGTCTGTTATTGAAAGCCATTTTAATAGTTGCATAGATATACTCCTCCTGATTTAAATCGCTGCGCGATAGCACGAAAGGGTAAAGCCGCAAGTATTATGCCGCAATATGCGTGCGCACGCAAGAAGTTTTAAAATTATACTTGACATTTACAGCTGCAAGTTGTATTATGACCATAACGGTATTTTGGGTCACGTGAAAGAGGAAACACATATGGCAAGAAATTTTACGGAGCAGGAAAAAGAAAATATCAAAAGAAATCTACAGGAAAACTGTAAGCAGAGCTGGACGCGGTACGGCTATAAGAAAACCAGCGTGGATGAACTGTGCAGGCAGGTTGGCATCTCAAAGGGGGCCTTTTACCTTTTCTATGAATCAAAGGAAGCGCTTTTCTGCCAGATATTATGTTCCGTGCAGGAACAGATCTGCCATGCGGCATCTGAGATAATGGAACAGCACAAAGACAGGCATGGCGCGGCAGAAGCGATCAAGTACATTTATCGGGAATATGATAAAAACAATTTTCTGTACCAGTCGGACAGTACGGACTACATCATTTTGATGAATAAATTATCGGAGAAACAGGCGGAAGAAATCAGGCAGTCCAATCAAAGGAGCCGACAGCTTTTTGCGGGCCGGACTTATCTGAAATTTAAGGTGGATGCCGAATTGGCCATGTCCGTAATCTACTCTTTAATAATGAATATCAAAAATAAGGATATTCTTCCGCGCAATCACATGGAAACCTTTGATTTTATGGTTGATCATCTGGTAGACAGTCTGTTCGAATAAAGTTTTAGAATCAATGGAGGTAAAAAATGAAGACAGAAGTGATTAAGAAAAATAATACGGAAATTGCAGTTGTGAGCAGTGAAGAACTGCTGATTACAGATGTCCAGTCTGCTTTAGACCTGGTTATGACCGTAAGTTACGAAACGGGCTGCGCAAATATTGTGCTGAACAAGGAGGCTGTTGCAGAGGATTTCTTTGTCCTGAGCACTTGTCTGGCGGGCGAAATACTGCAGAAATTCATCAATTATGGGGTGAGATTTGCGATTTACGGCGACTTTTCGGGATATACAAGCAAGCCGTTAAAGGATTTTATGTATGAGAGTAACAGGGGAAAAGATATTTACTTTCAGCCAACGGTTTCCCTTGCCGTTGACAAGCTCTCCGGATGGGCCGGAAATAAAACAGAATGGGAGGAAATAAGATGTGGGCATTGATACTGGGCAGTCTGGTCCTGGGCTCGGTTCTTGGAATGATTTATCTGGTGAGCAGATTTATGAAATTTCCCATTGTCCGGAAGGCGGCAGGGGGGAAAAAGCTTCCTGCGCTGCTGTTGGGGATTCTGGCGGTGGCAGGGATTGTCTGCGGCACAGGAGCTGCTTTCGGCGCAATCAATGCGGAGATTGTGGTTCTGCATCTGGTATTTGTCTGGCTTGTGTGTGACGGGGCATACAGGATTGCGGAAAAAAAGAGAGGGAAGAAATTCGGGAGATATTATGCCGGAATTTTTGCCCTGGGGATTACGGCGGTATATCTGACCTGCGGGTGGTATCTGGCAAACCATGTCTGGAGGACGCCCTATACGGTGGAGACGGATAAGGCGGTGGGGAGCCTGCGGATCGTACAGTTTGCGGACTCCCATGTGGGAAATACCTTCAGCGGAGAGGAATTTGCCGGATGGGTGGAGGACATGCAGGAGGAAAATCCGGATATTGTGGTGATCACAGGGGATTATGTGGACGATGACACTTCCTGGGAGGATATGGCTGCCGCCTGCAGGGCTCTGGGGACCCTGGAGACCACATACGGGGTTTATTACGTCTTTGGGAATCATGACCGGGGATATTACGGCCCAGGATACAGGGGATACGGCGGCGGGGAACTGGCTGCGGAACTGGAAAAAAATAATGTGACCGTTCTGGAGGATGAGACTGTGGTTCTGGACGGGCGCTTTTACCTGATCGGAAGGCGGGACCGCTGGGAGGAACAGGCAGGAGGCAGGGCTTCCATGGAAGAGCTGACCGCAGGACTGGATCCGGATAAATTCAGCATTGTCCTGGATCATCAGCCCCATGATTATGATGCCCAGGAAGCGGCGGGAGTGGATCTGGTGCTCTCCGGCCACACCCATGGGGGACAGCTGATTCCCCTGAATCGCATGGGGGAATGGCTTGGACTGGACGATAAAAGCTATGGCATGGAAAAGAGGGGAAATACCAGTTTTGTGGTGACCTCAGGCATTTCCGACTGGGTGATTCAGTTTAAGACAGGATGCAGATCCGAGTATGTTGTGATCGATATACAGGGCCAAAAAGTTCAGACAGGGCACTGAAAAATTTGAGTTGCTTTTTTCCGTTCAGGGTGGTATACTACATAAGGTTACTTAAAACAGATTCAGTTGAAGGAGGGATTTTTTTATGAAAAATACAATGACAATGGAGGCTTTCATCAACTGAATATGAGGCATGGGAAATGCCGGATTTAAGTACCTGTATGAATACTGTCAATGAAGGACACATCATATCGGTGTGTCTTTTTTGTGCGCAAAAATACCGGAGACAACAAAGACATAAGGCAAAAAGGCGAAGGAGAGTTGAAATTGAAGAGATTAAAATACTATATATTGAACATGAAACCTGCCAGTGAAACCTATGAGGACATGTATGAGGGCAAGATGTACGAGAGCTTTATGGATAAAAACCCCATCGTACATAATCATGCCGTCTACTGGGACGGGGAGATCGGATATGAGATCACCAAGAGCAATCGGCTGGAGCTGTCGAAGCCCACGGTGGCCATCCACATTCCCATGAAACAGTTTCAGGCGGAGGAGATGGACACGGCTGCTCTGGATTATCTTTTCCGGGCATTTATTCCGTATATACGGGCGCTGAATGAGGGAAATGACAACCGCAAGCGGACGGCAAAGGAGAACGGCCATTATTTCATTTACGAGCCAAACAATAAGGTTCTGGTGAGAAATGTGGTCACGGTAAACAGGGTTGCCCAGAAATATTACAGGCTTCTCGGCAGGAATACCATTGAACCCATAGACGGCCTGCGGGACAGAGGGGTGAGTTCCTATAAGCCGGGGAAAAACTGCATGATTCAGCCAATGGACGGAATAAGGGAGATTCCCTCATATCTGTGTGTCAGCATTCTGATTCAGGTGCAGCTGCCGGAGGGGAAGCATAAGAAGGCGGTACAGATGCTGACCCACGATCTGCCGGAGGCGGTAAACCGCTTTGTGGAGGAATTTGACCGGGAAGGCATGGAGAGGGCGCGGGCGCTCTACGAAAAACAGGAGGCCATCCGGGTGTGGCTGCGGAAGGAGGGTTATTGCGCTTTTGTGGCAAACGGAAGCATACTGCCCAGGGAAAAAGGCGGCGACGGCCCGCTGCGGGGAGCGGTTCCCTTTACGGCTGTGCCGGAGGATGAGGCGGAAGTGGCAGGCGTAAAGGGCATGGTCAGGGGAACGTGAAAAGTAATGAATAAATACATTGACAACGTTTCCTGTATCGGTTACCATTTGAATAGTGGCATATCTGACTCAAACAGTCGGCCGTTCCGGAGGGATGCCGGATGCCGCGCAAGGAGGCATATGAAACTCAATACATCAAAGATAACCGTCCCTGGCCTGTGGGATGTGATACGGGCGCACGAGGGAAAACAGTTCCTGACCAAAAAGGGACTTCCTTTTACGTACACCATCAGAGGCGGGGAGTTGTTCACTGACAGGCGGGAGCGCTCCATCACCAGGAGCACTTTTGAGAAGGCTTATGAGAAGCTGATACAGGACCAGACAGGAGAGAATGCGCCCAGGAAAATCGTGGGGCCCAAGACGCTGAACGTGTACGGCGCACCTTATGTGTGGGCCGTGTTTATGGGCATCGGCCTTATCGAGGAAGCGGTATATATCCAACAGGAAATTGATCTCGGGCCATAGAGCGTAGTGAAATGACTTGATAAAGAAAGGGACAGAGGCTGACCGGCTGATAAGCGCGGATTAGTCTGTCCCTTTGAGAGGTGTGGCTCGATTGCGACGCAGTTATTTTATTGTGGTGCAGCTGTTTAAATGCGGCGCAGATGTTTAGTTGCGGCGCAGATGTCTAGTTGCGTCGCAGATGTCTAGTTGCGTCGCAGATGTTTAGTTGCGTCGCAGATGTTTAGTTGCGTACGCAGGCGATAATTGTCTTAATGGGCTCGCCTTCTGGGGAGCGGATCAGATAGGGGCCTGCGGCCTCAGGGATAATGCAGGTCTCCGCATAATGCAGTTCAAAGGGAGGGAAATTCCCGTTTTCGCTGATCAGCAGGGCGCTGCCTCCCTCTACCAGGTTCATCATGTGGACGCTGCCGTTGCGCCGGATGGGCAGTTCGGAGGAAGTGCTGACCCGGAAGGTGTCCAGAAATTCCCGCTCATGAAGGCCGGTGCGTTCTACGGTTCCCCGCACATCTTTATGAATCAGCGTAATCTGGTTGACGATATTTTCTTTTACCCATTCGGTATTCCGATCCCACTGAATATTGGCTGCTCCGTGATTGAGGTGGATGGGCCTGGGTCTGCCGTCCAGATCCAGACGCCCCCAGTCCCACAGCTTGAAGGTAAAAATATAGGGGGTTGCGCTGATTTCCAGCACCATGGTGTTGGCGCCGGAACAGTGTACGGTACCCGCGGGAATCAGTACATGGTCATGCTTTTTCACGGGAATCCGGTTTACAAAATCTTCTGCGGGAAAGGGCGCAGTTCCATCCTGGGCATCTTCCAGGGCCTGTATCATGGCGCCAGGGTCTGTTCCGGTTTTTATGCCCAGGTAGACGCAGGGGTCTTCGCCCTGGGCATCCAACAGGTAATAGCTCTCATCCTGGGTGTAATGCATATGGAAATTCTGCTGAATGTATTCTGTCAAAGGATGGACCTGCAGGGACAGGTTCTGGCCGTTCATGGTGTCCAGCATGTCGAAACGGATGGGAAATTCCGCACCGAACCGCCCGTGAACTCTCTCGCCCAGAAGGGGCCTGGGACAGCAGTGAACCAGGTTCAGGGCAGGGGTCTGCACCAGTTTTCCGCCGAAATCCAGAAGGAGGCTGTTCTCCTCCGGCACGCCGTCGAAGCTCCAGGCGTAGTTGGAGCCGTTTTCCGGCAGGTCAAAATGGTTTTTCATCCAGTCGCCGCCCCATACTCCGGGATCAAAATAGGGTACCATGCGGAAGGGCTGTCCGGATACCTGTTCCAGGGCTGCGCGGTAGGCCGGGCCGGACACCATGGCGGGAGCCTGGGGGGCAGACATGTCCAGATACAGATCCATTTCCGGAAGCAGTTTATCCTTGACGCGGTCGGCCCACCGCCATTCGGCGAAATAGCCTCTCTTGTATTTTTTGTTTTTGGGAAGATCCGTTTTGGCGGTCCGCCAGTTGGACAGGCCTCTGCGGTAGCGCAGCTGAATCTCCCAGCGGGTGATGTCCGCTACAACAAGGATGTCTCCCCGGCAGACCAGGGAGGCGCCCACCCCATAAACCAGCAGGATGCCGGATTTTACAGCCTCTATTTTACGGCGGGCATGTTCCAGATTTTCGGCGGGAAAGAATTCTTCCAGGCGTCTGGCTGTCATTATGCCGAAGACAGGGTCATCTTCCGTAAGATCCCGCTGGATCAGGGCGTCGATTTCCTCCGGAGGCAGGGCCAGATCATCGCTGCAGATGCATTCCGCCGGTTCCAGAGGGGAGAAGAGCGCCGTTAATTCGCTCTGGTCCACGCCGGGATAGCATTCTGCCACGATGACGGTCTGCTTTCTGTTCTGACACAACTGTCGCAAATGTTGAAGGATGGCGTCCTGGTCCGTAGCTGCGGCGTGGTCATAGCCATTGATTTTAATTGTAGGAAAACGACGGAAATGATGATCGTTATGCATAAGTTTGCCTCCTGTTTACTCCCTGGTAATGGAATAAGGTTCTGACTTTGTGATAATCCGTACTTTGACCTCCGGTCCTTCGTCACCGCCGAAGGAGCAGCCAAAGCTCAGCTGAGAATGACCCCTTTTCCATCTGGCAGCTGCACCCTGAATTGTTTTTGCTTTTACAATACTAAATTCCGGTATATATGTCAATACAGAAAATAATAAATTAAATATGTACTTACAATATAAAAGTCAACACATAATTTGCCCGGGAAGTGTACAGACCAGATGAATTGCCGGGAGTGGAGGATTATGGTATAATGATTCTGCTGACGCAGAATTCAAGCCAGCTGGCGCTGTTATTATGCCGGTTCCCATGGCTTGCACATCAAATGTTTCCTTCGGAGCCGCTTGATGGTCTGCGCGCATGGCATAATGTGACAATATTACGGTATTTAGAAGAAATATACACGAAATGGGAATAGGAGGAAGGGATTCATGCAGGCGCGTTATGTTCAGATAGCAGAGCTGCTCAGGGGGCGGATTGCCGACGGGCAGTATCCTCTGGGGAGCAGGATACCCACGGAAAATGAGTTGGCTCAATCCTTGGGGGTCAGTCGTCCCACGGTGCGGCAGGCTCTGGATTTGCTGGCAAGGGAGGGAAGGCTTACCAGAGTGAAGGGCAGCGGTACTTTTGTGGCCCAGCCCAAACTGGTCCATGAATCTACCAGTTTCGTCACGGGATATCGGGAGGAGAGCCGGAAGAAAAACCGTGTTCTGCGCACCCGGGTGGTCTGTATTCAGACGGAAAAAGCAGGGGAAAAGGTGGGGGATGCCCTGAGAATCCGTGGGGACGAGCTGGTCACCCGTCTGGTGAGAATACGGAATCTGGAGAATCTGTATTCCAATGCGCCAGTGGTATACACCACCTTGTATGTCCCCCTGAAGCTTTTTCCGGAGATGCCGGAGATGGATTTTACCGATACTTCTTTTTATGAGGCCTTGGACGCCAGGGGGCTTTCCGTGGTGCATGCCTCCCGGAAACTGGAGGTGGCCATGCCTCCGGCGGAGGTGGCGGCGGGGTTGGAGATTACGATATTTGAACCCACTGCCTTTATCACTTCACAGGGCTATACCCAGAACGGTCAGGTGGTGGAGTACACGGAAAGCTATTACCCTGCAAGCAGAAGCAGTTTTCAGATAGAAATCAACAGATAAAAGTATAAAAAAGGCAGACAGTAAAGTCGCAAAGGCGCACGAGAGGAACTTTTATGAGTTCCCTTTCCAATAAAAGTTTCTCTCATTACAGGTGTGCCGAAGCGGCTTTACCCTTTAGTGCTATCGCGAAGCGATTTAAAAAGGAGGGAAAATATTATGTTGAAAGTTGGAATGGTAGGAATCGGCGGCATCAGCGGCGCGCACATCCCTGCATGGGAGGCCATGGAGGAGACTGAGCTCACGGCGCTCTGCGATATCCGGCCGGAGCGTCTGGAACCCTATCAGGACAAGCATTTGTACACGGATTTTGAGGAAATGTTAAACGGGGAACAGTTGGATATCCTGGATATCTGTCTCCCCACCTATCTCCATGCGGATTTTGCCATCCGGGCCATGGAGCGGGGCATACATGTCATCTGTGAAAAGCCGGTTTCCCTGAAGGGGGAGGATGTGGAGCGGGTCTATGATGCCGCCCGCAGGAACGGGGTAAAGTTTATGGTGGCGCAGGTGCTGCGGTTCTGGCCGGAGTATGAGCTGCTGAAGGAAATGTATGATTCCGGAAAATACGGAAAGCTGCTGTCCGGTGCCATGAGCCGCCTGGGTCAGATTCCCAAATGGAGCTGGGACAACTGGATGTTCGACGAGAGGCGCAGCGGCCTGGTGCCCTTTGACCTGCATATCCATGATCTGGATTTCCTGGTATATGCCTTTGGGAAACCAGGGGATGCCAGGGTTCACCGGGCAAAGCGGCCGGAGCAGGACTATTTCAGTGTCGTATATGAGTATCCTGAATTTTTTATTACCACGGAGGCTGCCTGGTATGCGTCTCCCTATCCGTTTGCGGCCAGTTTCCGCTTCCAGTTTGAGAGGGCGATTCTGGCCTGTGAGAAGGAGCAGTGCGTTCTGTACGAAGCGGATGGGACGGTGACGGACCTCACGGAAGCGGCTGAGGGAGATACAGGAGGGATCAATCTGCCCAAGAGCGATGCCTATGCCAATGAGATCCGCTATTTTACGGACTGTATTCTGGAAGACCGGTTCCCGGATCGGGTGAAGCCGGAAGAACTGCATGAGGTAATACAAATTTTAAATCGTCTTTGATGGAAATAACTGTATAGAAACAGGGCTGTCATATCGTGGATTTTTTTGATCCTCGATGCGGCAGCCCTGTTTTATGGAACGGTATTTTCCGTTATTCGCCCTTGACGGCGCCCTTTAATTCAAGGAGCCGTTGAAGGCCCAGTTTGTCGAGCTGGGCAAGATAGCCGTCCCAGTCGGCGTTGATATCGGACTGGCCGCTTACCCATTTCGCCTGGCACTGTGAGACATAATCCTTGATGGCGGTCTGCAGCTCGGAGAGCTCCTCTGCATTGTCCAGATTCGGCCAGCCGGTAGGAACAATATTCTCAGTCAGGTAAGGCTCATATAAAGCGTCTCTGGGCACGGTCTCCTGATAAGCTTCCACTTCCTCTTTTACCTTGAAGCTCGGCATTATCCGTGATGACCACCTGGTTTTTCAATACACTGGTACCATAGGTATTGCGCAGCCATACAGGCGTGTCAACACCATCTCCCTTCAGCACGGGAACGGCTTCCCACTCGGGAACGGTGCCTGCGGGATAGGGATTGATATCACTGGAGGCATACATGATGGATACGCCGAAGATATCCTGTGCGCCTCTTGCCTTCCAGGTAGCGGCATCCTGGGTAAAGAGCTCCGGATCCACCAGACCTTCCGCATACAGGCTTGCCAGATACTCAATGCCCTGCTTGTACTGCTGGGAGGTTGCGCCGAATACCAGCTGATCGCCGTCCATGGTAAAGCCGTTGTTGTCAATGGAACAGCCGAAGTAACCGCACAGGTATCCCAGATGCAGCGAAAGCGACAGGCCCATAATCGGAATTTCTCACAAAGTATACCATTTGAAGCATTATATTTTTGTGCATAATGCTTATTTTCAGTGTTTTAATTCAGACAAAATATCCCAGAAAAGAATCTGCATTTATATACTTTGTCCAAATGAAAAAATGTTGCAGATACCGCTTTCTTTCAATATACAATAATGCGGCGGATATGTCAAGACATATAAAAATATGTTATTATTTCGTATAAATGCGTGTAGGAATGTAATCTGAAACGGCGGGAGGAATGGTACCGCCACAATGAGCTGCAGGGGGAGCGGCCTCTGATTCATTTGGAGATGGGTACCTTTGAGCAGGAGATTCTGCCTGAGCGCATGCAGTGTTCCGGGGAGTTTGCCCGGCAGATTGAGCGGACGCTGTATGGGAATTTCCTGAATCAGGAACTGTTCGATGACGACAGGGTGACGCCGGACTATTACGGCATGGGCTATGACAGTTATTTTACCCTGTTCGGGCTTCCGGTAAAGGTAGAGGGAGCCAGGGACGCGGCAGGGAATGCAAGCGTTGGACATCATTTCATTCCTCAGATCCAGGATCTGGAAGAGGACTGGGAGAAACTGGGGGAGACGCAGTTCGGGGTGAATCCCCGGGCATCCCTGGAGCGGAAAGCGGCTCTGGAGGAAATATTCGGGGATATTCTTCCGGTGCGTCTGGAGGGAAGCTGTCTGTATTCCGTGCCTACCCAGATGGTGGTTCATTTGATGAGCATGGAGACCATGATGTTTTCCATGAATGATTATCCGGAACTGTTCAAGGAGATGATGAGACGGATTGCCGATGATACATTGGCGTACTACCGTCTTCTTGAAAAGGAAGGGCTGATTCTTCCCACCACAGGAGGCGGTTTCCTGGGACAGGGCAGCTGGTACTATAATCATACCCTTCCCCAGGGGAAAGCGCCGGGCAGCTATACCGCAGGGGATGTGTGGGGCTTTATGGATTCCCAGGAGACGGTGGGCATCTCTCCGGAGATGTTCGAGGAATTTATTTTCCCCTGTTATAAAAAGATTTCGGAAAGTTTCGGACTGATCTCCTACGGCTGCTGTGAGCCGGTGGATCCGGTATGGGATAACTGTATCTCCAAACTGGCAAATCTCCGGAAGGTGTCCATCTCTCCATGGTGCAATGAGGAATACATGGGAGAAAGGCTTCGGGGCAGCAAGATCATCTTCCACCGAAAGCCCAGTCCAAATTATCTGGGTACGGGGACGACGCTGGATGAGGAGGCTTTTCGGAGTCATATCAGGAAGAGTCTGCAGGCGGCGAAAGGGTGCTGTATGGAGATCACCCAGAGGGATGTGTACACCATCAATAAAGATGTAAAGAAAGCGAAAAGATATGTTGACATTATCAAGGAAGAGATTGTAAACTGTTGGTAGCGGCTCTCCGGGCAGGAGGCTGTTCCCAGTCCGCAGGGGGAAACGGAACGGTTTCCGGGGGCGGGAAGGCCGGAACGCGTCCGGGAGAGGCAGCAGGCGTGACAGTCCGGAATATGCGCCGGACTTTTACGACAATAAACATAGCCGGAATCGGCAAGGAGGATTTTCATTATGATGCAGGAGTGGTTCAAAAAGGCGAAACTGGGTATCTTTATCCATTGGGGTATCTATGCCGTGGGAGACGTGTCGGAGTCATGGTCTTTCCATAACGGCGCCATTTCCTATGAGGATTACATGAAGCAGTGCGACGGCTTCACGGCATCCAAATTTGACGCGGCGGCATGGGCGGATTTGTTCAAGCGCGCAGGAGCTCAGTATGTGGTGCTGACTTCCAAACATCATGACGGTGTAGCGTTGTTTGATACTCAGTATTCCGATTTGAACGTGGTGAAAAAGACCCCGGCGAAACGGGATCTGATCAAGGAATATACGGCGGCGGTCAGAGAGGCCGGCATGAAGGTGGGAATTTATTTCTCCCTCATCGACTGGTCCGATCCCCGCTACAGGACGGTTTATCCGGAAGGCTCTGATCCTCAGAATCATCTGAAGGATGTATTTGCCACTCCCGCGGGAGGACCGGAGGATCCGGAGAAGTGGCAGGAGTTCCTGGAGTTCAACAATAATCAGATGAGAGAGCTGATGACCAATTACGGCACAGTGGATCTGCTGTGGTTCGACGGAGACTGGGAGCGCAGCGCGAACCAGTGGAAGGCAAAGGAATTCAAGGAATATCTTCAGTCCCTGAATCCCAACATTATCGTGAATTCCCGTCTCCAGGGCTACGGGGACTATGAGACGCCGGAACAGGGCATTCCGCTGATGGGACCTAAGGGTGTGTGGGAGTTCTGCACCACCATCAACAGTTCCTGGGGATACCGTCCTTCCGACAATCATTACAAGACCAGCCGCCAGGTGATCCGTATGTTCTGCGACTGCCTGACTTTGGGCGGAAAGCTGCTTCTGGATGTAGGGCCAAAGGAGGACGGCACTCTGGATGAACGGCAGGTGAAGGTACTGGAGGATCTGGGACAGTTCATTCATGACAATGAGGAGGCCATCTATGAGACAGAGAAGGGTCTGAGCTATAATCAGTTCCTGGGCGGCAGCACTTTGTCCGCGGACAAGAAGACCATCTACCTTTTTGTGTATGATCAGCCCTCTGAGTTCCTGTGTGTGAAAGGGGTGAAGACTCCCGTGAAGAAGGTCAGCGTTCTTCACACAGGAGAGGAGCTTTCCTTCAGCTATACGGGCTCCCTGCCCTGGAGCGGTATCCCGGGGACCCTGTGGATCCGGGCGGACAAGATGCAGATGCATCCGCTGACCACTGTGCTGAAAGTGGAACTGGAAGGAGAGATTACCTACAATCTGGGACACGGCGAAGTTGTGACGAATAATGACTGAAGCGGCAGATAAACTGCGGCGGAACAGCGTAATATGAATCTTTCCTGTTTTGAACAGGGTGAAAAATCTCCATTGATTGTAATGGAGATTTTTTGTTGGCTTTTGAAACAGTTACCCGGCGGTAGGTTTGCCGGAGGGCTGAAATTAGATTTTTGAGATATAGTTTGTAAATACATTTTTTGAAATATATATACTGTATTTACAAATAAAGCGTAAAATGTTATAATTCTCAAATGAAGGATTGTATTCAGAGCAGGAAGTCTGATCAGGCAATGAGGAGTGTTGGTCGAAATAAAGATATTAGAAAAGGAGCAGCTATGGGCAGTAAGATCAAAAACGTATACATAATCCACCATTCTCACACAGACATCGGTTATACGGATTTACAGGAACAGATTATCTACAACCAGGTAAACAATATGCGGAATGCCGTCTCCATGATCAAGAAGGGATACGAAACCGGCAGCCAGGAGAAGGATTTCAAATGGAACTGTGAGACTTACTTCTGCGTGGAACAGTTCCTGGAGAGCGCCTCCGAAGGGGAGAAGGCAGATTTTTTCGAGTTGGTTCGGAGAGGAAATATCGGCATCTCCGCCTCCTATCTCAACGGCACAGACCTGACGGAGGTACAGATGCTGCATCAAAAGACCGCCGGAATGCAGGAAATCTTTACGGCCCGGGGATGTCCGGTAAAAACGGCAATGAACGCGGATATCAACGGGATTTCCCTGGGGGCAAGGGATGTTCTGATCAATAACGGCATTGAATTTTTGTTTACCAATATCCATACCCATCACGGCATGTACCCCCTGTACCAGAACCAGAAGCCATACTTCTGGGAAAACGAAGGGGGAAAGCGTCTCCTGGTGTGGAGCGGGGAGCATTACAATCTGGGCAATGCTCTGGGAATCGTTTTCAGCAAAAATGTATATGCCTGCGCGGAGAGCTGCCTGGGCAGGGATGAAACGGCTTTGGAAGCCCTGCATGATAAGCTGGAAAAAAGTATTGCGGAATACGAGGAGAGCGGTTATCCTTACGACTTTTATATTACCAGCGTCAGCGGAGTCTTCTCCGACAACGCGCCGGCCAATCCGGCCATTATCGCTGCAGTGAATGATTTTAACCGGCGTTTCGGAGAAGAAGTCACCCTGCATATGCTGACCCTGCAGGAGCTGTATGATCTGATTCGGGAAAAGACTGCGGACGCCCCGGTATACCGGGGGGCCATGAACGACTGGTGGGGAAACGGTGTGGGAAGCACCCCCTATGCGGTGAAACATTACAGGGAGGCTCTGCGGATTTCCCATATCTGCGACCGCCTGGAGGAGAAAACCGGCGTGCATGACCAGGCCCTTGCAAGAGACTGCGCCCACAACGCCCTGCTGTATGCGGAGCATACCTGGGGACATTCCGCCACCATAGGAAGCCCATATGAAACCATGGTCACAAACCTGGATATCCGCAAAACCGGTTATGCCTCAAAGGCCCATGAGGCGGCGTCCCTGCGGAGGATTCGGCAATATCATCTGTTGGGAGATATCCTCCGCTATTACAATAATGCAGGGGAGGTAAAAGCCATCTCCATGAGCGGCAGGAAGGGACTGCTTCCCGTGGAATTCTATGTGGAGACAGCGGGAATCCCGGACATGA
Organism: uncultured Acetatifactor sp.; assembly: GCA_910586515.1. Lineage (GTDB taxonomy): Bacteria > Bacillota > Clostridia > Lachnospirales > Lachnospiraceae > Acetatifactor. Next base: position 74,505 of record CAJUGL010000006.1, on the reverse strand, counting down.
AGGTGACGGATAAAAAGACGGGAGAGGAATTGGCGGTTCAGCTTTCGTCTCATCCCAGAGGAGTGCGGGTGAGCTTTGCGGCGGAATTTCAGCCGGGTGAGGAGAAGCTGTTCGCCTATGAGGAGAAGCCCGCGCCTGAGCAGGGGCTTTACTCCCGCACAGCCTGGGTGGGGGCCGAACGGGTAAGGGATATTGTCAACGACTATGACAGGGAAAGCTATAAGCTTCCCTACGGATTGGAGAACCCCTGGTTTCGGATTTCCTGGAAGACAGGGGAGGGTATTACTTCTTTCTATAATAAACAATCCGGCAGAGAAATGCTGAAAGGGGGAATGGAAGGCGGGGATGTCCTGGAAAATTTCTTCACCCCCATTTATGAAAATACGGAAATCCGTAAAGGCGTCTATGGGGAGCGGGCATGTCTGGGCAGAAATGTGAGAGGACTGCATGCGGTGCAGTATCAGGGAGACCTGAAAGATATCCGGATTCTGGATCACGGTCCTGTGTTTGACAGAACGGAGCTGGTCTTTGATCTGGAGGGTACTTCCTACACCAGCATTATCATCAAGATGTATAAACAGCTGCCCAGAATCGAGTTCACCTTCCGCATAGCCAAAACCTTAAGTCAGGACATTGAGAGCATTTATCTGCCTCTGTCCCTGAATCTGCCGGAGAGCGAGCTTTATATCCGCAACGGCGGCGTTGCCATGCGTCCGGGTGTGGATCAGCTTCCGGGCACGAATATGGAATATTATATCGCGGACGAGGGCGTGCTGTACCAGAACGGAAAACAGGGCATTCTCATCAATACCCTGGATACGCCCCTGCTCTACATGGGAGAGATGGAGAGCCATCCCATTGTGCTGTGCGATAATCGGGAAGAAAATAATCATCGCCCCGTATACAGCTGGATCATGAACAATACCTGGGAGACCAATTTTAAGATGGATTTGTCCGGTTTCGGAGAATTCTGCTACGCTTTGGAACTCAGGGAAGGCACATTGGAGGAGAATCTGACAAGGCTGCGGGAGAACGACATGGGCGTGGTGAGCTTTATCACCGGTTAGCGCAGGGAGAAGGTCCGGAAACGATGAAAACGGAAAAACATAAATAAACACGCTGATAAATAAACAAAATGCCCGCTCAGACGGGCAGGAGGATAGAAAATGGAGAGAGGGGAGGGCAGGACGGTTCTCTACGAAAAAGGCTGCAGCTACCTGGGAGAGAAGGTTTTTCCCTTCCACCCCAACTGGTTTGTTGATGAGACGGGAGAGGAGGGGCTTACCGCCCGCTATTACAATAACTGGGACCTGAGCGGAGAACCTGTGGTGACCCGCAGGGACTATATGGTGAATTTCAACTGGATTTATGCCAAGCCCCATGCGGATGTGAACGCGGAATGCTTCTCCGTGGCATGGACCGGAAAGCTGAAAGCCCGGAGCAGCTTCCAGGGCTGCCTTGCCATTCCGGGTCAGGACAGCATGCGTTTATATGTAGACGGGAAACTGTTAATCGACGCATGGAATCTTTCGGATGGAGAGCGGAAGACGGAAAAAAACGCAGGAGAGGCCGAGGGTGAAGCGAGAATGGCGGACTTTGCCTTTGAGGCAGGCAGGGAATACGATATCCGTCTGGAATTCTGCAATGACGCCAGGGGCGCCAGGGTGGTCCTGGGCTACAACAAGGGCCGGGAGGACTGGAATCCTGCCCTGGAGCTGGTGAAAAAAGCGGATGCGGCGATTGTATGCCTGGGGGACAATGGGGAGACCAGCGGCGAGAATCTGGACCGGACGGACCTGATACTGCCCGGAAAGCAGCAGGAATTCCTGAAGGAAATCGCAGCCACGGGAACCCCGGTGGTTCTGGTGCTGCAGAACGGCAGGCCCCTTGCCCTGACCTGGGAGGAAGCCCATATCCCGGCCATCCTGGAATGCTGGTTCCCGGGGGAAAAGGGAGGCAGAGCCATTGCGGAAGTACTGTTCGGAAAAACGTATCCCTCCGGACGGCTGCCCATGTCCTTCCCCAGAAGCGTGGGACAGGTGCCCTGCAATTATAACCGGATGCCCGGAGGCGGATGGCGCTATGTGGAGATGGACTGGAATCCCTTGTATCCCTTCGGCTACGGCCTCACCTACACCAATTTTGCGTACAGCGACCTGCAGGTGGAGGGGGACGGCCTGACTGCGGAGGCTGTGGAAAAGGGCGCGGAGGTGAAGGTTTCCTTTACCGTGACCAATACGGGGGGACGCTTCGGCCAGGAGACGGCGCAGCTTTATCTGCGGGATATGGTTTCCGGCACCGTGAAACCCAGGAAAGAACTGGCGGGCTTTCAGAAGATTGCTCTGGACCCCGGAGAGAGCAGGAGGGTGGAGCTTAAAATCGGCTCCAGGCAGATGCGCACACTGAACCGGAACTTTGAGTGGCATGTGGAGCCTGGGGTATTCCGGGTCATGGTGGGAGATAATTCTGCGGATATTCTGCTCACCGGAGAATTTGAGATCGGGGAATAGGCGAAACAAGATGCCGGGGAGGACAGACTTCCCGGCGTTTTGCTGACTGCCGTTTCCGGGTAATTCAGAAAATGTATTGGTTACTGCGCAGGCATAATTCCGCGAAGTGTTTTCGTGTGCTTTGTTCGAAAATAACGAAAAAGACGGCTCAGGTGACTTGGCATTTCGGCATACATATGATAGGATGAGTAAAGTCCGGGTTGGACCGTGACAGGCTGAAGGAGATCAGCCGGAAGCAAATGATTTTTGACGACTTAAGATCTTTAAAAAGGAAGGATTGGAAGGAGACTGTCTGTTATGACGAAAAGACTTACATCCGAAAAAGAGATGAGATTTCTCTGCTTTTTATGTTGTCTTGCTTATTTTATGAGTTATCTGACAAGACTGAATTATGCGGCCTGCATGGTGGAACTGCAGAGCGCCCTGGGGATCGGGAAAAGCATTGCCGGACTGCCGGTGACCATGTGCTTTCTGAGCTACGGGGCGGGGCAGCTGGTCTGCGGCTTTCTGGGAGACCGGTTCAGTCCGCAGAAAATGATCTTCGGAGGCTTGGCTGGGGCATCCGCCTGTAATATGGCGGTAGCGCTGTTTCCCAGGATGAGCGTGATTGTTCCGGTGTGGTGCCTGAACGGATTTTTTCAGTCCATGCTCTGGCCGCCCATGGTGCGCATCATGGCGGAGATGCTGAATGATAAATGGTACAGGCTCAGCTGTGTTCTGGTTTCCATGGCGTCTTCCGCGGCTACCATAGTAATTTACGTTTTGACGCCTGTATGCATATACTTATCCGGCTGGAAGGCGGTATTTATTGTTCCCGCGGTTCTGGGTACGGCGGCTGCTTTTTTCTGGCTTGTGAAGACCCTGGGGCTGGGCAGCCGGGCGGAGAAGTCAGTGGGGGAGACTGAAGGGACGGAGAGACAGTCGGCAGGTGCGGCGCAGGAAGCGGCAAAACAGCCTTCGGCAGGCGCGGGACGGCCGGAGGGCGGCAGTGCATCCCTTTCCTTCACCCAGCTGTTCGCGGAGGCGCCCCTGATTTTCATTCTTCTGGCCATTGTCCTGCAGGGAACCCTTCGGGACGGAATCACCACATGGATGCCGGTATACATGAGTGAAACATTCGGGATGAGCAATTCCAGTTCCATCCTGTCCGCGGCTGCGCTTCCCGTGTTTGCCGTGTTCAGCACTCTGTTTGCCTCTTTTCTGCTGAGCCGCATAAAGAGCGAGGTCTCCACGGCCGCTTTGCTTTTCGGGGCGGGAGCCCTGTCGGGAGGCCTGATGCTTATGGCCTTTGACAGCGCGCCTGCGGTATGCATCCTGATGATGACCCTGATCACAGGCTGCATGCACGGCATCAACCTGATGCTGATCAGCAGGGTTCCGGGACATTTCGCCGGGTTCGGCAAGGTCTCCACCGTGTCCGGCATTTTAAACGCTGCTACCTATGTGGGAAGTTCCCTCTCCACCTATGGTTTCGGTGCCGTGGCGGAGGGAGCCGGCTGGAAGGCTGTGGTGGCGCTGTGGATTGCCGTAGGTATTCTGGGGCTGGTGTCCATGCTGTGCGCAAAGGGAAAATGGAGACGGTTCACTGCGTCGGAAGCCCGGTGAAACGGGGAAGACATGGGAATCTGCCGCGCTTTTGAGGAAATAGACGTAATTCGGTGTAAACTTAAATGATAAAACAACTTGTTGGGGGTGAGTGTAAATGGAGCAGACAAAACGATTTGCGGGATTGGACGGATTAAGAGCGGTTTTTTGCATAGGAATTGTGATATACCATGTTAAAGAGCCTTTCGACGCAGCTTTCTCAGAGTGGCTGGATCCGGTATACAGATACGGCGGTTATTTTGGAAATTATATCTTTTTTATGCTGAGTGGTTTGCTCACTGCCTATCATTATAAAAACAGAATGATCAATCAGAAATGCAGTTTCCGGATCTTTATGGCGAAGAAGATCGCAAAAATATATCCTCTTTATTTCTGTTCCAATCTATGCATCTTGCTTCTGGACAGAGCCATACCGGATCCGAAAAGACTGCTTGCCACATGCTTAATGATATCGACGGGATGGTTTGACGGTAAGGCTATGCCGTACAATTTTCCGGCATGGTTTTTATGTATATTGCTTCTGCTGTACATGCTGTACTGCCTGATAGGGAAGATTTCTTCTCGTATTCCAAAGCTGTATTTACCGCTGTGTATTTTGGTTATGGTCTGGGGAATGATTCTGATGATTGGAGACTGGAATGTGCCTTTTAATTACAGGACTTGCGGCGAGGGTTATCTGAATTTCTTTCTCGGAGTGCTTCTTGCGGAATTGCTGCTGAGCGGCTCGGTAAAACAAGAGATTTTGTCTGCCGTCAATCTGCTGATATTTTCAGGAAGCATTATCAGCGTGTGTCTGTTTGGGTTGGAAACCGTGTCTGGATATGGGGGCTGGATATTTTCCTGTCTTTGCGCGAATCTGATTTGTATGGCGCTGTATGGAAAGTATCTTGTCAGGCTGCTGACGCTTCCGCCGCTGCAGATAATCGGAAAAGTCAGTTTTTCCATTTATCTGTGGCATATTCCTGTTGTCAGAGCTTATCTTCTTGCGGAAAATCAACTTTGGCTTTCTGCACTGAGTGAAGCGCAGAAGTTTATCCTGTATTTTCTTATTCTTATCGTTCTGTCTGTTCTGTCATATTATTGTTTTGAAAAAAGAGTCCTTGAAATAACGCGGTTGCTGCCCCGCCATGGCAAGAGCGGGGAAAAGCGCCGGAGAAGTTGAAAAAAGCTGCTTGCTGTACGGCTGCAGAAATGGTCCTTTTTGATGTGTGATTTTGGTAAGCTCCTCTTGCCGGAAGTCGGAATTTGTGCTATATTGTCACTACGGAAAAGTCATAGAGCCAAGGCGGCTCTTACCCTCTTGTATTGCGGAGGGTTCAAGTAGCCCTCCAGACGAAAGAAAGGAGGGTGATGCGATGTGTGTTACATACTCTGATTTGGTTCAGATTGGAATATTCATTGTTGCCCTGATAGGTTTGTGCTATACAATCTTTCGGGGAAAAAGGAAATAGCCGCCACTACTGACGATAGTGACGGCTGACCCGGCTTCTGGCTGGGGAGTCTTGCTTATTGGGGGTAGAGCCGCTTCTATGGCTTTTCCCTATGTCTAATATAGCACATCCCGGGAACGGACGCAAGAAGTTTTTATTTGACCAAAAGAAACCGATAGTATAGACTGTTCTCAGATGGCAAGAGCGGGGAAAAGCGCCGGAGCGGTTGAAAAAGGGGAGGGAATAAAATGAATTTGATTGTGGCTGCGGACAGGAACTGGGGGATTGGCCGGAAAGGCAGACTGCTGGTCACTATTCCCAACGATCATAAGTTTTTCCGGGAGGAGACCATGGGAAAAGTCGTGGTTTACGGGCGGAAAACGCTGCAGACTTTTCCTCAGGGAATGCCTCTGAGGGGAAGAGTGAATATTGTTCTGTCCAGGGATACGTCCTTTGGTGTAAAGGGGGCTGAGACGGTTCATTCCCTGGAAGAATTGAAGAGGGTACTGAAACCTTATCCCTCGGCAGATATCTACTGTATCGGAGGAGAAAGTATTTATCGTCAGCTTTTGCCCTGGTGTGATACCGCCCATGTCACCAGAATTGACCAAAACTATGAGGCGGATGCCTTTTTCCCTGATCTGGACAGGGATCCCTGCTGGAAAATGACGGCGGACAGTGATGAGCAGACGTATTTTGACATTGCCTATACCTTTTGCAGGTATGAGAGGAAGGCAGGGAGGATATCTTTGACATAGCATCTGCAGAACTGAGGGATAAGGGCAGGGAAATGAGAACAATCAACGAACAGGAATTTATACAGGAATACAATAAGGTATACGGCAAAATCCTTGGCGCTGAAAGAAAAAAGCGAAAGCTGACCCTGGAAAAATTATCTTCGGGCATAATGAGCCGGACCATGCTGGATAGGGTGGAAAAGGGAACTGTACAGTGGACAAAGATGGAGGGAGATACCCTGATGCTGCGGATGGGGATCCCTCCGGAATATTTCGAATCTCTGGCTTCCGGGGAAGATCTGGAACGCTGGCGGAGCCGGGAGGATATCTGCCTGCTTGTGCCCGAACAGCCTGAGGAAGCGGCCGCTGCAATCCATAACTACAGGAAAAAGTACAAAAAACGGGAACCTTTGGAAGAACAGTTTCTGCTGAAAGCGGAGGTTATTTTAATGCTGATCGGGCAAAGGACAGGGGGCAGAGAAGCTTCTGCGGTTATCCTGGATACTGCCGTGGAAGCGGTGAACTGTACTGTCCCGGACGGTTGGACACAAGGCCTGGAGTCATTCTGTCTTTCTCCGGGGGAGCTGGATGCTGTCCTGTTGGCAAGCGCAGCTTTGTTTATAAATGGCCGTAAGGAGGAGGCCGGGCAGCTGTGGCAGGCAGTGTGGGATTATCCCGGGCAGCACGGCTGGAGAGAGCGTGTGACGGCAATGACACTGCCCCAGGCAGTAATCCTGGGAATACGGATGGCATCCGCATCGGACGGATTTTTTGACGCTGCTTTCATCCCGGATATCACCATGGGAAGAATGGCTGCAAGAGGGCGGGAGACTCTGGAGCTGCTGCGCAGGAATAGCTGCCATTGCTATGTACTGCCGCTGCTGGACTGCCTGCTCGAATTTGACGCTGTTCTTTTTGATGAACCGGAATATCCGGAACAGCTGAAGGATTTCCGGAAAATGTTCCGGGATATTTATGCCTGGTTTAACTATCCCGGGTATCGCATATGGCAGGGAATCTCTGTGGATAATACCAGGGATGCCGGAATGACGCTGAAAATGCTTCGGACATTTTACGGAAAATCCAGAGAGAACGCTGTCTTTGACGGCGATGAGCTTGTAATCACGCCCAGACAGCTGGAAAGAATAGAAAAGGGGCTTCACAAACCATCCTACCAAAATTACGGAAGGCTGGCGAAGCAATACGGCAAATTCGGAGGATGGAATATGCCTCTGCTGGAAACGGACTCTCTGGAGGTTCTGGAGCAGCGGCAGCTGATCAGTACATTGATGGAATATAGGAAGTGGGAACAGGCGGAATGGGAGTTTGAGAAATTCCGGCGTTCAGTAAATCCGGCGTCTCGCAGGGTGAGGCAGGAACTTCTGTTCTTTGAGGCTATTTTGAAGGAAATTAAGGGGAGCGATCTGCGGGAATGCCTGGAAATGCTGCTGGAAGCGATGCGCTGTACGGTGCCTGACTTTGAGGACCGGGATATGAAGTGGTGGGTTTTTCAGCGGGAGGAAATTATGATTGCAAGCAATATAGGCAGCTTATATCGCAGGCTTGGCCATCTTGAAGAGGCGAAGAGGTGGTACGAGGCGGTGCTTTTTTCCATTGAACAAAACAGCTTCAGGACAGGCATCTTTCATTATGGCTTTGATATTGCGTATAAAAATTATGATAACTACCTGGGCGATATCCGCTGCATTGACAATACTGTAAAGTATGGTGAAAGTATGATATTGAAATCACTTTTGCTTTTCAGAATCAGCAGTATTGAAGATCTGTTTTACCATATTGCGTGGAACGCTTACGAAATTGCTGCTGAAAAGCCGGAAGAATACGCATCCTTCCGGCAGGTTTGGGAAAAAGCCTTTCGAATAAGCGAATCAATGGCCGGGTTTATGTATGATTCTGCCCTGAAAGGTTTTTTAGAAAAACGGAGAGAAAAATATTTACAATAATCTAACCGTCAATTCTCTGTTATTTTCGTTTTATCACCATCTAAATCCGTTAGCGTTTGAGTACATTCTGAAATCGCTGCGGGCTTGGTTTCTTGGGCAGCAAGAAGGCTCGGAGTCGGAGATGCGGTTCTCATATCTTCTGTTTCCGGGCCGTGAAATATTGTTCCTGTTGATAATGTAAGCAGCAGCGCCAATAGGGATACTGATGCTTTGAAGCGCTGTTTATTATGTTTCATAAACTAGCTCCTTTCTATATATTTTCTAAAGATTCCATATTATTGTAGGATATTCTTGGACAGAACGCAATATGACAAATTAGTTGAAAAAATAAACTAATTTGTCATATTGTTCGCTTTGGGTAATTGAGTTAATATAATGCTGTAGATATGTAATGATGTCGGGGTCAAAACCATAAATATATTTAGCCCCTATTCCTATGGTATCTTGAAAAACTTATATTTTGTAGTACATCGCCAGACATTTGGGGATGTTCGCCTGGGGTTTCCGGCCTTCTTTTATGCATGTACCGGTTTTTGGGCGTAGTTTCCCCGACGTTTCATATAATTGAAGAGTTTCCAGAAGTTCAACGCTGCTATTTTGGAACCAAAAAAGAACTTGCCACGCTGTTTCCCGCGAGGCATTTTTTCAAATGATAATCCTTTAAGTAAGTCATATTCTGTTGAATGGGTACTTCCGTGGTGATGAATCACCTGCTATTATCAAGCAGACACGGATTGAATGAACTGCATATGAAGCAGTAGTCAAAAGGCTGGTTTTTGGATGAACGGAAGTAGAAAAATTTGTAGGGGAAGTAATGAGAAATATTGAATTTGGTCTTACAGACTTTGCAACTAAAGACGTATATGTGGATTTCCTTAGAGTATCTGGGTACGCGTATGAAGAACATAATATTAAGTTTGATTATTCATATTCGTCAAATGAGATAGATGCATTGCGAATACAGTATGGTATCGAGAATTTACGTGGAAAAACAGAAGTTGAGACATTTGTTAATGCAACCAGGTGGGTTGCACAGATTTTATCTAATGATTTACTACCTTTGGAATCGCAAAGTAGAGTTACAGATATGATTGCTGATATCAGTGGGGGAAAGTATGGGGCTAGCTGTTATACATATGCTTGTGTATTAAATGAAGTTTTTAGGGCACTTGGATACTTGAGTAGAATCATATTTTGTTTACCGATTGACTTTCATCCATATGGAAGCCATGTGGTTAATATTGTATATTCTGAGGAATGTAATAAGTGGCTTTTATTTGATGCGGCTCATGGTGTATATTTTCAGGATGATGCGGGAATGATTTTGAATCTGCAGGAACTCCGCGATTATTTCGTGTTTCAAAAATCAATCAATGTATCACGAGTAGACGGAATAAGGGATACTATTTCTAGTAGAGAGCAGCATTTTTTTGCCCAGAGAGTACTTATATATATGTCAAAGCATGTCTATCGTTTTCGTTGCTTTGAGAACTCATATAAAGATAATCTTGCCCAAAATCGTATCGTCAATGCAGTCAACTTAGTGCCATGTAATTATTTATCTGCTACTAGTAAAATTGTTAGATATTACAATGAAACCAACACAAAACAGGTGGAAATATTTATATCTAATCCTTTAGAATTTTGGAAGTTACCCGATTGAGTAAGTGAAGTATCATATTCAGGGCAGAAAGAAAGGGTAGCTTTCTACAAAAGATAAAGCTGCCCTGAATGTGATTTTTCATGATTATACCAAGACACGTCTTTCGCCACAAAGGTGACGGAATCCTCATCAAAAGACTTTATCCTGAAGTTGGTGATGGCAATACAGTTTGCCTAACGCCCCAGATATTCGATAGCGTTGCCCAAATAAAGCCATTGCCGTAGGTCCTCAGTCTTCCGTCCGAGGAAAGGCGGCCCACGGAGACGATGCAGTGGACATAATGTGAGGCTATATTATATCCATGTACTGGTATGGTGGTTCAGGGAATGCATACAGCCAAGGCTAAAGGGGTATGGAGGGCTAGTAGTCTATGTGGACGACTTTGTATTCTGTTCTCAATATTAGGGAGGATAATATATGTTTAAGACTAAAACGTTTGACTTTCGGCAGATACGTACATTATTTAAGTTAATACTAAAGTATGATAAATCACTTTTGTTTTTTATGATTGTTGACTCTATATTTAGTGCATTAGGGTCCTTTCCAATGATAATTTTCCCTAAGTATATCATCGATGGATTTATGAATGGGAAAAGTTACCAGTATGTGCTTTACCTTTCCGTTGCAATGATTATAATATCAATGTTTATTGCTATTATAGAAATGATCCTATCCAAGCATTTAGTTTTTTTAAAACAGAGAATGGAATTTACTATAAATTCGGAAATTGACAAGAAGTGTATGGAGATGGATTATTTTGTCTGGGATGATCCAAAGACTCGAGATATGGCTGATTACGCTGCTAGAGTCTGTAATAGTAATAATCTTGTATCATTGCTGGAGAACGTTAAGGGACTGTTTTCAAATATGATGATCTTCGTTGGGGTGATAGCGATTGTAATCACCACCAATGCAATTTTAATTTGGGTATCTTTAATAGTTTTAGTTGTTCATAGCGTTGTGTCATCTCAAAATAGAAAAAGACAAAGACAATATATGGAGGATGTACAACCTTATTTAAGACGTATTGGCTATATGGCTTATCTTTCGTGGGATACAGAACAGCGAAAGGATATTTTGGCATATTCAGCGGTAGATTTTTTCAGAGCAAAAATTGATACCTTTCGTCAGTCTATCTTAACCTATTTTAAAAGCCGACAAAAGAGGGAGTTAAGATGTTCATTAGTGATTCTTGTAGCAAATAACCTATTTACTTTTCTTGCTTATACAATCTTGGGATACCAGATTGTAGTATTGAGAACAATAACGGTAGGTTCCTTTAGCATGTACTTGAATGCATTAAATACCTTTAATTCAGCAAGTAAAGGGATTGCTACTTCTATCATAGACATTGCATCACAAAGTAAGTATCTAAGTAGATTTGTAGAATTTATGGATCTTAAAAGTACTTTTCGGACAGGCACTAAAGTTTTATCAGAAGTGGTAGAAGTGAATCCAAGGATATCGTTTGAAAATGTTTCTTTTAAGTATCCGGGACAGGAAACTTATGCATTAAAAAATATTAATATAAATATTACTCCAACAAAAAGTATTGCCATAGTTGGCGAAAATGGAGCAGGAAAAAGTACGTTTGTAAAGCTGTTAATGAGATTGTATGATCCCACAGAAGGCCGTATACTCTTAAATGGTGTTGATATAAAAGAGATTGATTATGATGAATATATGGGATTGTTTGCAACTGTATTTCAGGATTTTAAGCTATTTGCATTTTCAATTCGCGAAAATCTTTCTTTGGGAGCAGAGAAGTTTCCTAATGAAATAAATAAGATGGAAGAGATTCTTCAGGAGGTTGGTTTTGGTGATAAGCTAAAGACACTTAAGAATGGGGTGGAAACAAGTCTGTCACGTAATTTTGATCCAGAGGGTCTTGATTTATCTGGTGGTGAACGTCAAAAGCTTGCAATTGCCAGGGCCAAGTATAAAGATGCACCAATATTGGTGCTGGATGAACCGACAGCGGCCTTGGATCCTGTAGCAGAACATGAAATGTATATCAAGTTTTTTGATCTGGTGAAAGGTAAAACTTCTATTTATATTTCACATAGACTGGCAAGCACACAATTTTGTGATGAAATTCTTGTATTTGACAATGGTCAGATTGTTGAACAGGGTAATTTTAAGCAATTACTTGAATTAGGTGGAAAGTATACCGAATTGTATAACTTGCAGGCGCAATACTATACAACAAATACATAAAAAATGGATAAAAGAGTGAAGTAATTGTACCAGATATATGGGGGATAAATAATGATATCAACAGACATTGTGATTGTGGATAGTGGAGTAAATCTAGAACACCCAGCGTTTAACAAAAATATGATAAATGGTATTGCGCTTTCTTTTGTGCAAGGAGAAATTCAGGAAAACAAAAATATTCAAGATGTAATCGGTCATGGTACGGCAGTCTATGGAATTATCAGTAAAAATGCACCTTTTGCCTCAATTTATAACATGAAGGTATGGGATAATGTAGATGTAGAGCTGACAGATAAAGAGTTGATTTTAATATTGCAGTACATTAAGAAAAATATCAAGTGTAAGATTGTCAATCTAAGTCTAGGGGTAAAGATTAGTACAGAAGTTTTAAGTATTCAAAAGGTTTGTGAGGAATTGGTTGATAGTGGTATGGTTTTAATTGCTGCATTTTCTAACGATGGAAGCCTTTCGTATCCGGCATGTTTAGAAAGTGTAATAGGGGTTGAGGCAAGCGAATTATGTACACAGTCAGCACATTATGAGTATGTTGAGAATAGCGCGGTTAACATAAGGGCTAGAGGGGCAATGCAGCGTGTGGCTTGGTATCAACCACAATATGCAATATTTGGTGGTAATAGCTTTGCTTGTGCTTATGTCTCCGCATATGCATTTAATATTATGATGAATGGGGCAAATAATAGGGTTGAAGTGTTATCAGCTTTTAAGAAAATTGCAATTAGAGTTAATAAAGATAGACAACATAATGAATCTCGTTTTCCTTGTGCATATGAAAGCTTGCCGCTTAATAATGTGGCATTGTTTCCTTTTAATAAGGAAATGCACTCGTTAGTGAGATTTGCCCCAAAACTGAACTTTAATATCAAGGAAATATATGACGTTATACATTCAGGGCGAGTGGGGGTTTCAACTAACAATTTACTGACGAACCTTGAGGAAGTAAACGGTTACACATTAAGAGATATTAAAAAAATAGATTGGCAAAAAATAGATACACTTATTCTTGGTCATATGGATATGTTGATGAGCCTTTTAAAAAGTGATATTAGAGAAGTTGTTATAACTATACAATATTTCAAAACCGGTTGTAGGTGTTTTTGGAACATCATCGCAACAAGGTAAGTTTACATTGCAGATGCTTATGAAATATGGATTAGAAAAGGAAGGGTATCAGGTTGGATGTATTGGAACAGAACCACATGCAAGATTATTGGGAATGGAATGGGTTTATCCAATGGGGTATAATTCAGCAGTAAGTGTGACGGATCAGGATGCAATCAGTGTTTTAAATAATATGATGAATTCACTTTGTGAAAAAGAGTATGATATTATTATGGTCGGTTCACAGGCAAATACAATTCCTCTTGGACAAATGCACATAAATGCATTTCCTTGTAAGCAATTTTACTTTCTATGTGGCACAAAACCTGATGCAGTAGTGCTTTGTGTAAATCCTTTTGATTCGAATGAATATATTCAGAATACAATCAAATTCTTAGAGGGAGCAGCTGACTGCAAAGTCCTTGCATTGGTGGTGTATCCAATGACATTACCAGATGATTGGCGAGGAGTACATGGAAATAAAATAAGGCTAGGTAATGAAGAGTGTGTAGAGATAAAAAATAGACTCTTTAATGATCTGAAATTACCCGTATTTATACTTGGTTGGAATGATGATATGAGTTTGTTGTGTGAAAGCATTGTTTCATTTTTTTCATAGGTTTTGAATACCAGAGCGAATATGCCCTGGACGAATTGCCTGGAGGTGAGAGTACGTTCTAAACGGATATTCCGGTGTGTGAAGATGGAGTTGTAACCATATTAACGAACAGTTATTGGGAAGAAAATGCCAGGGGGTATTATGCAAATACATTTGATCTATTTGAGGAGGATTCTTCTTACTGTGCGGTTATCCAAGCGTCCGGTCTGTACGAACTTGCATAAAATCCAGGGTGTGTCTGCATTATCGCCTAATTGTTCTTATGTTGAAGAAGGCATTCTGCACTTTCTGGAATTTGGGAATAGTCGTTTGCTGCAGATGCGAAATCTACACTATGAGAGCAGACAGGTTCCTGAAGGTTTGAAGTTTCCTGTAGAATATACAGATGATTATGTGTAAAACGAGAGAGGTTAGAAATGGGAGGAAGAGATAAGAGATTTACTATCAGGGGAGTGTTTTTCTTTTTCTTTAAACATGCGCTATGGGCAACGCTTGCCATGCTTTTGCTCAAGAGCATGTTTTCAATGCTGCCCTTTGCGGCAGTGCTGCTGGGGGCGCAGTTTGTAGATAGAGCATTGGCGGCGGCAACTCTGGGAGTAAGGCCTGCAGTCTGCAGCGCAGTTTTACTGGCGCTTGTCCAGCTGGTTCAGAGGCTTGGAAACAATTGGTATTCCCTTTTCCGACTTATTCAGCGTGAAAAAACGTATCCAGCGGTTGATCAAATGATTACGGAGAGGGTAGCGTGTCTGCAGTATTCCTATATAGAGGATGATTCCGCCCAGGATATTTTTTCCCGCATAGCGGGTGACCCGGAGGGAATATTGTCAGGAATTATGGAAGGTTATTTGGAGCTGGCAGTTTTCCTCATTTCAAATATGAGCTTGGTATCGATTCTGGTGTTTCAGATGCCAGTATGGGTGTCTTTTGTAATTATTGCTGTGTTGACGGTTTTTGGATTCTATGCATTGAGAGGCGGTGAGCGGCAGTACAATGTCCATGCCGAGGTGACGGCCTGTCGAAGAAAAGCAGATTATTATGAAAAAATATTGGGAAATCGTGATGCGGTAAATGAGAGGACTCTTTTTGGTTACAGTGAAGCAGTAAACAAAGAATTTCTTGCGGCAAGCCGTCAGGCGAGAAAGAAAGAGCAAAAGGCTCGTTTTTTGTGGTTTATGGGAATGAATATAGGAGGATATGCAGCAGCCGGCATTTCTATTATTGTGCTCTTGCTGTTGCTGCCGGCGGTGATGCAAGGGGAGACTTCCGTAGGGCTGTTCGTTTCTCTGGTGACAGCATTTATGTCAATGATACAGATGGTTACGTGGCAGTTTCCGAATAGAATAAAGGAGTTGTCCAGGAGCAAAATGATGCTTGGGGACTTTAACACTGTGATGGAAATGCCGCTTTATACAGATGTACTTCAAGAGACTGTTGTAAAGAAGGGTGGAGTTTCCGGAGAGAGAGGTTGTGGAGGGACAGATGATGACGTTGCATTTTGGGGCCAAGAGTTGACTTTTGAATCTCTGGAATTTAGAGATGTCAGCTTCCGTTATCCGGGCACGGACAAAGAGGTGCTGAAGAATATGTCTTTTCAGGTGAAGAAAGGGATGCATTATGCATTTGCCGGCAAAAACGGATGCGGGAAGTCTACGGTTGTAAAATTGATCCTGAGACTGTATGAGCCGGACAAAGGGGAGATTTTATTGAATAGTAGAAATATCAGGGAATATGAAACAGGACATATCTGGAGGATTTTCTCGGTTCTTTTTCAGGATTACGCAAGATATCCTGTATCTTTGGCGGACAATATTGCCTTGGGAGGATGTATGGGAAAGAAAGATGCAGACAGGGTAGATCGGGCTGTGTCAGAAGCCGGACTGGAGCATGTCGTGAAAAAGCTGCCCAGAGGTTTGGAGACGGCATTGGGAAAAGTCTTAGACGAATCTGTGGATTTATCCGGAGGCGAGTGGCAGAGAGTTGCCATGGCAAGAATGCACTATAATGCATCACCAGTCAAGATTCTGGACGAGCCGACAGCGGCGGTGGATCCTGTACAGGAACAGAAGGTGTACCAGCAATTTTCCAAGGCATACTGTGACAGGACGACAATCATGATTACCCATAGGCTTGGTGCTACAGCAGCATGCGACTGTATTTTTGTAATAGAAGACGGCAGGGTAAAGGAAACCGGAAGTCATGAATCCCTCATGGAGCGCAATGGAACATATAGAATGATGTTTGATAAACAGAGGGAGTGGTACATATGAAAAAAATAACAATAGCACATACGATTCGGGTGATGCTTCCTATTGCAGTTAAAGTGGCGCCTGTGCGTTTTTTTCTGATAAATTTCTTTGGAATTGCACAATCAGCGGTACTGGCAGTGAATACGTTATTGCTGTCCAGGTTTGTGGATGCCCTGATTGCTTCTGTGTCTAAAGGAGAGGTTGGAGAAAGCCTTATTTTATGGATATCGCTGTATGTGGCAGGGATTATCGGATACCAGATTTTTAACACCCTTTTTAACTATATTCTGGACGAATACCGGGAAATATGTAATGAAAAATTCAGATTTGAATACAACAGGGCTGTCTCTGATTTGTCGCCGATAGAATTTGAACACAGCGAGACATTGGATGAAATACAGAAGGCCGAGGCGGGAAGAAATGTTGCCCATGTATTTATCTTTCATATCATCGGCATAATCGACATGGTTCCGCCATATGTTATTTTTATGTGTTTTTATGTGTCTTCTCTGAATTCCTGGCTGCTGCTGTGCATAATCGCGGCATTTCTTCCGGCTGTTTTTACTTTATATATGCAGAGAGGGATTTACACAAAGCTCGAAGATACGGCAGCTCCTGTCAGAAGACGTTATTATGCTTTTAAAGATTGCATCATAGGCAGGCAGTTTTTAAAAGAAACACGAATTTTGGGAGCAGGCAATTATTTCTATGGCAGAGTTGCTGCAGAATGGGAACGCTTGAGAAGGGAAGAAAGAAAAGTAAAAAAACAAACCACTTTGTTGGAGACGATTGACAATACAGTAGGACTTACCGGATATCTTGCAGCGTTGATTCTTCTTGTGGCCAGCGTGCTGCAGGGCACTATATCCGTAGGAGCTTTTGCTGCGGTCTATAACTCACTGAACAATTTGTTTGACATGATGTTTGCTCTGGTGTGCGGATTTATAGGAAGTACCGTCAGCAATTTGCCTGCAGTTGAAAATTATGTGAGTTTTCTTGAACGAAGAAGGAAAAGCGGAAGAGAGGAAGGAAAAGAGCTTGATTTGCAGAGAGGGATTGTTCTGGATCATGTATCCTTTTCCTATCCAAATGCATCCGCTATGTCCATAAAGGATATTAATATTCATATCCAGCCGGGACAGTATGTGGCAGTTGTGGGGGAAAACGGCGCAGGAAAATCTACTTTGGCAAAATTGATTTTAGGCCTGTACCCTACCGGGGAGGGACGAATTGAAATCGGAGGAGTAAAGGCAGAAGATACATGGTATAAAAGCTGCCGGAAGTGCATGTCGGCCGTTTTTCAGAATTTTGTCAGATACCAGATGACTTTATCCGATAATGTAAAAATCAGCGAACGTGAAAGTGAGGAAAACCCAAAGACTGTATTGGAGAGCACTTCACTGGACAGAGGACTGGTAGACGGTTGCAATGTAGTCATGCTTTCCAGGGAGTTCGGCGGCATTGATCTTTCCGGTGGTATGTGGCAGCAGGTAGCCATTGCCAGAGGGCGATACCGCAGTCATGAAATCATTGTTCTGGATGAACCTACGGCAGCAATAGACCCGGTTGAAGAATATACCGTGTATCGGAATTTTCTGAGAATGGCGAAGGGGAAAACTGCAGTCATCATTTCCCACAGATTAGGTTCGGCCAGACTGGCAGATCGTATTTTGGTGATGAGCGGAGGCCGGATTGTAGAAGACGGCACACATGAAGAACTGTTGAGCCGAAACGGTTTATACAGGGAAATGTGGGATGCCCAGGCGGCAAGTTACCAATGAACAATGTGCTTCTATCTTATTTCTTAACCAGTGAACTTCAGACTTATAAAGGGTCTGTAAAGTCCGTAATTTTTCGATTTTATAGAGAGTTTTCTGATATAATAGACGAGTGCGGTTGAGATTAGAAGTAAGTGTGTTTAGCTGTAATTGAATGTGACGTAAAGAAGAATGCCTTTGGCAGAAAGAAAAGCGCAGCATATTTTGCATGAGGGATGTGCTTTCTTCTTATATATTTTATTGAGTCTTATGGACATGAGCACATATTGCAGGAATGAGGAAATAATGGAGAAGAAATTTGTAATGGAATTATCCGTAAATAATAACTTTATTGGGCCCCAATTTGTTTGTTTCCCAATTGCAGCAATTATGGGAGAGAAGAAGTTTCATAATTGGTATTATGTAAATTATATGTTGCCTATCATTATGCTTGATGGACCGACATGTTTAACATGCACTATTGATGATTCTTTTGTATATGGGTCCGATTCTAATGTATACAGTAAGATTATGAGAATTAATAGTGTAAATGTTGAGTTTTGTGAGCAAATAGAAGATATAAATGAAGTGTTAAGGAAAGAGATTTTTAAAGAGTATTATTGTGTGCTTTTTCTGGATTTTAACGAATTAAGTTGTTTTCAGCAGTATTACCATAAAAAACATTATATACATGAAATTTTATTTTATGGATATGATGATGAGGTAAAACGTTATAAATGTTATGGGTATTTAGACAATTTATACCAGTGTTTTGAAATTACCTATGATGAGGTGAAGAAAAGTTTTGGCGATGCTATTAAGCATATTCGGAATGGGTCAGGATGGCAGGAATATATGTTCATAACGATGGATTTAGTGGCCCATGATAAAGAATATCCATACAGAAATGATTATTTTATTGAAAAACTGGAACAATATATAAAAGGCAAAATGCCATATACCTTGTATTATGGGCATCGTCTTTATATGATAGAAAGTAAAGAGTCCAGAATAGCATTTGGGGTTAATATTGTGGAAGTATTGATACAGTATCTTAATATGTTGCAGGTAATGACTCATAATGGAACTATTTATGATCAGTTTGCAAACCAACAGCCAGCTATAAATATGTTATGGAGTTTCTATGAAGGAATGGAGAAGCGATTAAGCTATTTTGTGGAAAAGAATGGTTTGGAGAAAATATTAGAAAAGTATGTTATAGATTATAGAATTGAGGTGGTTAGACGAAGTAAAATGATACGTATGCTGTATATAAAGCTGGTTGGAAAAGTAGTAATGGGTCAGGTATTAGATAATGTGTTGGTAAGCATAATGGATAATTTGGTTGAGATCAAAAGAAGAGAAAAAGAGATTTTAATAGGGTATTTAACGTCTGTTTCAAATCTTGATGTAACGGAAGAGGTTTGGTAGTGTTTCAATGCTGTTATGGAGTAGGGCTGTTTTACATAGAAATACTGGGCGGCAATTGCTTAAGAGAATATGACTTTCTGGAAAATGAAATAAGGCAAGTGGGACAGTTAGGAAACGGAAAGGGCAAATTCCTCCGTCCTTCCGGCCTGGCATATCGTGACGAAAGATGGATTTATAAGCTATGTGACAAAAGATTGGGGCCAATTTGAAAACTGTAAGATCATCGACGGATCGTTAGAGCTGTTTACTGAAGCAAATATATGTTTAGTTGAGCAGTCGCTTTCTGAAAAATACGGCGGGCTGCATATAGGCGATCAAATAACAGTTGAAGATTATAAAATCAAGAAAGAGGAGTACAGCGGACGGGATATTTCCTATCCAAATTGGCTTTGTATTTCAAGCGTTCAATCTGGTGAATGAAATCAGCGTTTTGGACAATGTCTGTATGCCGCTTGGATATGCCGGTATCAGGAAAAAGGAGCGTGTCAGGGCATGACGATCATTATGGTAACGCATTCGCCGGAGATGGCTGCTTATGCAAAGAAAAGGATACAAATGCGGGACGGAAGGGTATTGTAATGAGCAGCGAATTCTCCATTGACTTTTCCTGGGAATCCCTTAAAATAGAACCATAGAATCAAGTCTTATGGAGTTCTGCGGCAGCTCCATGAGGACAATGCAGACATGGCAAATGTTTTCCGGGAGGTATCACCATGGCAAGGACAGTAGGTATCGGACATCAGGATTTCGGGCAGTTGATCCGGTCAGGTTGTTTTTACATTGACAAGACCCTGTTTATAAAGGAGTGGTGGGAAAACAATGACATAGTCACCCTGATCACCCGGCCGAGACGTTTCGGCAAGACCCTTAACATGAGTATGGTGGAGCACTTTTTCTCTGTAGAATATTCAGGCGGAGGGGAACTTTTCAAAGGGTTTTCCATCTGGCAGGACAGAACTGACAGGGATGATTCTCCGGGAGAGGAAAGTCTTCCGGAAGTGGCTTATAAGTACAGACAGCTGCAGGGGACCTATCCCGTCATCAGTCTGTCCTTTGCCAAGGTGAAAGAAACGGACTTTACCAACGCAAGGAAGAAGATATGCCTGATTATCAAAAATCTGTATAATAAATATGCTTTCCTGGCCGACAGCGACTGTCTGAACCAGGACGAAAAGGGCACATGGCAGGAGATATCAGTGGAAATGGAAGACTATATGGCCGCCGATTCCCTGAATGCCCTATCCAATTACCTGTCGCGCTACTATGGGAAGAAAGTCATCATCCTGCTGGACGAGTATGACACGCCTATGCAGGAGGCCTATCTGAACGGCTATTGGACGGAATTGTCGGACTTCATGAAAGGATTGTTCAATGCAGCGTTCAAGACGAACCCTTACCTGGAGAGGGCAATCCTGACCGGGATTACGAGGATAAGCAAGGAGTCGCTGTTCTCGGATCTGAACAATCTGGAGGTAGTGACTACCACGTCCAATAAATATGCGGATTCCTTTGGCTTCACAGAGAAAGAGGTATTTGCCGCATTGGAGGAGTATGGTCTGGGTGGGAAGAAACAGGACGTGAAGAGCTGGTATGATGGCTTTGTCTTTGGGGACAGGCGGGACATCTACAATCCCTGGTCCATCCTGAACTTCCTGGACAAGGGTAAGCTGGATGCCTACTGGGCGAACACCAGTTCCAACAGTCTGGCAGGAAAGCTGATTCGCGGAAGCGGCCCGGAGGTGAAGATGACGATGGAGGGCCTTCTGAAGGGAGATGCCTATCATACGGCATTGGACGAGCAGGTTGTCTTCAATCAACTGGACTATAAGGATAGCGCCGTCTGGAGCCTGCTCCTTGCCAGCGGCTATCTGCGTGTGGATTCGGTCGTCTTTGATATGGAAAGAGGAAGGCCGGAATATGACCTGGCCCTGACGAACAGGGAAGTTCAATCCATGTTTGAAGGAATGATCGACGAGTGGTTCAAGGAATACACCCCCGCCTATAATGGGTTCGTGAAGGCCCTGCTGAAAGGCAACCTCCGCGAGATGAACCGTTACATGAACCGGGTGGCTCTGGATACTTTCAGTTTCTTTGACAGCGGGAACAGGCCATCCGAAGCGAACGAGCCGGAGCGGTTCTACCATGGCTTCGTCCTGGGGCTGCTGGTGGATCTGCGTGGGCAATATATGGTCAGTTCCAACAGAGAAAGCGGTTTTGGCAGGTATGACGTGATGCTGGAGCCGCAGAATCAGGGTGACGATGCAATATTAAATAGTCGCGGTAAAGATGCGATTATTATGGAATTCAAGGTATATGACCCGGAAGGGGGAGAGCGGACGCTGGAAGACACGGTACAGTCTGCATTGAAACAGATTGAAGACATGAAATATGCGGCAGCTCTGGAAGCGAAAGGCATTCCAACGAATAGGATCCGAAAGTATGGTTTTGCGTTTCGGGGGAAGGAAGTGCTGATTGGGTGAGGAACATTCCGGCTGCTTCTGATACCAGTTTTTGTCTGGACATATTGCGAGAGACAGAACGGCCTGGTAATGGTGGGGGCTGTTTATAAGCTATGTGACAAAAGATTGGGGTGCCGGTATGTCCCTGATGGCAAAGATCTGTCAGGCGGCCAGTGGCAGCTTATCAACTATGCCCGGGCATGGTATGCTGAAAAGGAATTTATGATACTTGATGAACCGTCGGCAGCACTGGATCCGATAACGGAAAATAAGATGTTCGAGCAGCTTTACCGTCTCAGTGACGGCAAGAGCCTGGTGACGGTTTCTCATCGCTTGTCCAACACAACACTCGCAGACAGGATTTTAGTGATAAGCAATGGGCAGATTATTGAGCAGGGATCGCATTCAGAGCTGCTTAGACAAGGAGGAGTATATGCGCATCTGTTTAAGCTGCAGGCAAGCAGGTATGAATAACATGTATAGGATAATTGCAGTACAGCAAAAAATTTGGAACAAAATGCGATTGACGAACGGACAACAGATATGCTATAGTAGAATCAGCTTTTCGGCATGATCAGCCGGAGCGTGGTAAGCAGTGTGAGTATAATCTCTGAATGTATTCAGGCTGCGGCCTTATTAAGCAATACAAGCGTGTGGAAAACAGAGAGACAGAGTCTTCCATGTAAATATTTTGGCAACCGTGTTGCCTTATTGATTGAGTTAAAAGCTCAAATTTTATAAGTTGGTGACTATAAACCGGTGCTTAGGCACATCTAACTTGTGAAACGGTCAATAAGAGTAGTAAAAGTAAAATATTTGCTATATAGACTCTAAAAACCATATATCTGTTGTTTGCGCAATGTACTGTTCCCGAAAGGGGCAGAGGCAAAAAAGAATGGCAGAGATTTTTTAAGCAAGTGATGAAGGTGTCGCTTGCTTTTTTTGTATGCGGCAGGGACTGCGCGGCAGGAACCGTGTCAGTCGTAAGACGTAACAGTTCAGACAGGGCGCTGATCTGTTACGAGAATGCACACAAAACGCGAAAAGAATGCGTTTTGGCGCCCGCAAGTCTCGCAAAATTGCACAGAGCGCAATTTTGACTTCGCGAGAGGGGCTGTCTGAACTGTTACCGTAAGACATACATAAAGGAGAAAATATGAGCGAAAAACTTGCTTTGTACGGCTTTAACAATTTAACAAAGTCCCTCAGCTTCAACATCTATGATGTGTGCTATGCAAAGTCTCAGCGAGAGCAGAAGGATTACATTGCCTATATCGATCAACAGTACAATTCCGAGCGTCTGACCAAACTTCTGGTGGATGTGACCAATATGATCGGCGCCACTGTGCTGAACATCTCCAGCCAGGACTATGAGCCACAGGGGAGTTCGGTGACCATCCTCATTGCGGACGAGAGCAAGGTGCCTGTGGGGGATACCACGGTGGCCCATCTGGACAAGAGCCACATTACCGTGCATACTTATCCGGAATATCATCCGGACACCTGTCTGGCCACCTTCCGGGTGGATATAGACGTGGCTACCTGCGGGGAGATTACGCCCCTGTCCACCCTGGATCATCTCATCGGCTCCTTTGACTCCGATATCATCACCATGGATTACAGGGTCAGGGGCTTTACCAGGGCGGTCAGCGGGGAGAAGCTGTTCATGGACCACAGGATGACCTCCATTCAGGATTATATCAACAAGGATACCCTGAAAAGATATGATGCTGTGGATATCAATGTGTATCAGGCGAACATCTTTCACACCAAGATGCTGATCAAGGAGATTGATCTGCAGAATTACCTTTTTAACAGCGATGTCTATGAGCTGCCGCCAAAGCTGCGCTTGGAGATTATGGACAACCTGCGCAGGGAGATGATCGAGATATTCAGCGGCAGGAATATTTATTAAATTCCCGGGTTCAGTATTCGGTCTGAACCGATGCGGGGAGAAGGTTACGGAAAGGAAAGGGCGGGAAATGGGACGTTACAATCAGTCAAGGGCGCCGATTTATGAGGCGCTGGAAGAGTTCCGTCAGGAAAGGATCGTGCCCTTTGACGTTCCCGGACATAAGCGGGGCAGGGGCAATCCGGAACTGGTGGGGCTTCTGGGACAGCAGTGCGTGGGCATAGACGTAAATTCCATGAAGGCCCTGGACAATCTCTGCCATCCTGTGTCAGTGATTCGGGAGGCAGAGGAAATGGCGGCTGAGGCATTCGGGGCTGCGTATGCGTTCCTGATGGTGGGAGGGACTACGTCCTCTGTGCAGAGCATGGTGCTTGGCGCCAGCAAAAAGGGGGACAAGATCATTCTTCCCAGAAATGTGCACAGAAGCGTCATCAATGCCTTGGTTTTGAACGGAGCCATTCCCATCTACGTGAATCCGGACGTGGACAGTAAACTGGGAATCGCCCTGGGCATGAAGGTCTCCCAGGTGGAGCGGACCATGCAGGAGCATCCGGACGCGGTGGCGGTATTGGTGAACAATCCCACCTATTACGGCATCTGCTCCGATCTGAGAAGCATTGTGCGCATGGCCCATGCCCGCGGGATGAAGGTACTGGTGGACGAGGCCCATGGAACCCATTTTTATTTCGGGGACAAAATGCCCCTGTCGGCAATGGAGGCCGGGGCGGACATGGCTGCAGTCAGTATGCATAAATCGGGCGGAAGCCTGACCCAGAGTTCCTTTCTGCTGATCGGAAGCTCCGTGAATCCCGGTTATGTACGGCAGATCATCAATCTGACGCAGACTACAAGCGCGTCTTATCTCCTGCTTGCCAGTCTGGACATCTCCCGGCGGAATCTGGCTCTGCGGGGAAAGAAGGAATTTGCCAAGGTGACGGCTCTGGCGGAGTATGCCAGGGAGGAAATCAACCGCATCGGAGGCTATTATGCTTATACATCGGAACTGATCAACGGCGACAGCATCTTCGATTTTGACAAGACAAAGCTGACTGTCAATACCCTGGGGATCGGTCTGGCGGGAATCGAAGTCTATGACCTGCTTCGGGACGAGTACGACATTCAGATGGAACTGGGGGATATCGCCAATGTGCTGGCCTACATTTCCATCGGGGACAGGGAGCGGGACATGGAACGGCTGATCGGCGCGCTGACAGAAATCAGACGGAAATACAGACAGGACAATGGGGGCATGTACACCCAGGAATACATTGAGCCAAAGGTGGCGGTTTCGCCCCAGAGCGCCTTTTATGCGGAGAAGGAATCCCTGCCCCTGAGGGAGACAAAGGGGCGCATCTGCAGCGAGTTCGTCATGTGCTATCCTCCGGGAATCCCCATTCTGGCTCCCGGGGAGGAGATTACGGAGGAAATTCTGGAGTACATTATTTACGCCAAAGAAAAGGGATGCTCCATGACCGGGCCGGAGGATCCCGGGATCGGGAGACTGAACGTGCTGAGGGAGCAGTGGGCGGTGTGAGAGCGCTGCCTGGTAGAGGGGGTTGTTTTAGAAAACGGAACAGGAGGTATGCTTATGGATTTATGGTTTTCTGAACTGCACACACCAAACGTAAAGCTGTCTATACGGGTGAACAGGCAATTATACAGCGGCGAGAGCGATCTGCAGCGCATAGATGTGTTTGAATCCCCGGAGTTCGGGCGCTTTCTGGCACTGGACGGCTATATCATGCTGACGGAAAAGGATGAATTTATCTACCATGAGATGATTGTTCATGTGCCCATGGCAGTGCATCCCCATGTGCAGAGGGTGCTGGTCATCGGCGCAGGGGACGGCGGCGTGGTGCGGGAACTGGTGAAGTACCCGGAGATCGAATACATTGACCTGGTGGAGATCGACAGACAGGTGATCCAGGTGTGCAGGGACTACCTGCCCCAGACTGCCTGCAAACTGGATGACGAGAGAGTGTATATTCACTATGAGGACGGCCTGAAGTTTGTCCGTTCACGGGAAAACGAATACGATTTGATCATTGTGGACTCCACGGATCCCTTCGGACCCGGGGAAGGCCTTTTCACCAAGGAATTCTACGGAAACTGCTACAAGGCTCTGCGGGAGGACGGCATTATGGTAAATCAGCATGAAAGCCCCTTCTATGAGACGGATGCCACTGCCTGCATGCGCGCCCACAAGCGCATTGTGGAGAGCTTCCCCATCAGCCGGGTATACCAGGCGCATATTCCCACCTATCCTTCCGGCCATTGGCTCTTCGGTTTTGCGTCAAAAAAATATCATCCTGTGCGGGATATGGACGCGGCCCGGTGGGTGGAAAGAGGCTTTGAGACCCGGTATTACACCCCGAAGCTTCACGCGGGGGCATTCTGCCTTCCTGCTTATGTGGAGAAGCTGCTGCGGAAGGTGGAGATTCACGGGTAAACGGAAGGAAACTATCGGGGTATTGGGAGGAATGGACTGAAAAAGGGATATGGACACAAAGAACGGAGAGAGAAAAATGTCTAAAATTTTAGTTATCGGCTGCGGCGGCGTTGCCTCCGTAGCCATTCAGAAATGCGCCATGAAGGCGGATGTGTTTTCGGAGATCTGTATCGCCAGCCGCACGGTGGAGAAATGCGACGCCCTGAAGGAGAAGCTTGCGGGAAAGACAGAGGCTGTGATCACCACCGCCAGGGTGGACGCGGACAATGTGGAAGAGCTGATTGCCCTGATCAAAAGGGAAGAGCCAAAGGCCGTGCTGAACCTGGCGCTGCCCTATCAGGATCTGACGATTATGGATGCCTGTCTGGCCTGCGGGGTTGACTACATCGACACCGCCAATTATGAGGCGGAGGATACGGAAGACCCGGCATGGCGGGAGATTTACGAAAAAAGATGCAAAGAACAGGGATTTACCGCATATTTTGATTATTCCTGGCAGTGGGCCTATAAGGAACGCTTTGAAAAGGCAGGCATTACGGCGCTTCTGGGCTCCGGCTTTGACCCCGGAGTCACCAGTGTGTTTTCCGCCTATGCCCTGAAGCATTATTTTGATCAGATTCACTATATTGATATCATGGACTGCAACGGCGGAGACCACGGCTATCCTTTTGCTACCAATTTTAATCCGGAGATCAACCTGCGGGAGGTGTCCGCCAACGGCTCCTACTGGGAGGACGGCCACTGGGTGGAGACCAGGCCCATGGAAATCAAGCGGGAGTACGATTTCGCCCAGGTGGGCAGAAAGGATATGTATCTGCTGCACCATGAGGAGATCGAGTCCCTGGCAAAGAACATTCCCGGCGTTAAGCGGATCCGCTTCTTCATGACTTTCGGACAGAGCTATCTGACCCATATGAAATGCCTGGAGAATGTGGGGATGCTGCGCACGGATCCCGTGATGTTCCAGGGCAGGGAGATCGTGCCCATCCAGTTTTTGAAGGCGCTGCTTCCCGATCCGGCTTCCCTTGGACCCCGCACAGTGGGCAAGACCAACATCGGCTGTATTTTCACCGGGGTAAAGGACGGGAAGGAGAAATCCGTTTATATCTACAATGTGTGCGATCATCAGGAATGCTATCGGGAAGTGGGTTCCCAGGCCATCTCCTACACCACCGGCGTGCCCGCCATGATCGGCGCCATGCTGGTGATGAACGGGACCTGGAAGAAGCCGGGCGTATTCAATGTGGAGGAGTTCGATCCGGATCCCTATATGGAGGCCCTGAACAGGTACGGCCTGCCCTGGGTGGTGGAGGAAAACCCGGCGCTGATCGACTGAGCAGGTAAGCGGAAAGAACGCAGCGGTTCAGACCGGGCGCCGGACTGCTGCGAAAGTACGGAAATATCGACACGAGATTCATGTAAGCATGTAAAGGAGATAAATTATGTCGGATACGACGGAAACGCTTTTGTCACAGGAAGCGCTTGACACACTTGACAGCAAACTGATACAGGTCACCCCAAGCCGGCGTCAGGTCAGTTTTCAGCAGTTGGAATTTTATGCCTTTGTGCATTTTACCGTAAATACATATACGGATAAAGAGTGGGGAGAGGGGACGGAGCCTGAAAGCATCTTCCGGCCGGACAGGTTCGACGCGGATCAATGGGTGGATGCCGTGAAAGCCGCCGGTATGAAGGGCCTGATCCTTACCTGCAAACACCACGACGGTTTCTGTCTGTGGCCCAGCAAATATACAGACCACACCATTGCGGGAAGCCCTTTTCGGCAGGGGAAAGGAGATATCGTAAAAGAAGTATCCGAAGCCTGCAGGAAAGGCGGTATTCGTTTCGGCATTTATCTCTCTCCCTGGGATAGGAACAACGAAACTTACGGACAGGGAAAGGCCTATAACGATTATTTCGTGAATCAGCTGACGGAGCTTCTGACAAATTACGGGGAGATTTTTTCCGTGTGGTTTGACGGGGCATGCGGGGAGGGGAAAAACGGGAAAAAACAGGATTATGACTGGCCCCGTTATTATGAAGTGATCCGCAGACTGCAGCCCGATGCCTGCATTTCCGTATGCGGTCCGGATATCCGCTGGTGCGGCAATGAAGCCGGGAGTACCAGGCCTGCGGAGTGGAGTGTGGTGCCTGCCAGAATGCGGGATACGGAGAAAGTGGCCTCGGAAAGCCAGCAGGCCGACGATGCTTCTTTCCGGATGCGGGAAATCAAAGCCCAGGATCTGGACCTGGGAAGCAGGCATATTCTGGCCGGGGAAGAGAATCTGATCTGGTATCCCGCCGAGGTGAACACCTCCATCAGGCCCGGTTGGTTCTACCATGAAAGGGAAGATGATAAAGTCCGTTCGCTGGAGGAACTGCTGCATATTTACTATCATTCCGTAGGCGGAAATGCCATGTTTCTGCTGAATATTCCGCCTGCACCGGACGGAAGGTTCCATGAAAATGATGTACGCCGCCTGGAGGAGATCGGCGCGTATCTGCGGAAAACCTTCTCCGTAAATCTGCTTCGGGAAGCCGTTCTGGAAGCAGACAGCCGGGAAGAGGGACATGACATAGAAGGCGTGCGGGAAGACAGTTACGAGACTTTTTATAAAACCAGGGACGGAGTCAGGACTGCGGAAATCACCATCAGTTTTTCCGCGCCGACTGTGGTATCCCATGTGGTGCTGAAGGAGAACATTCACCTGAGTCAGCGTATTGAAGCTTTTCAGATCAGGACAGAGACAGGTTCTCTTCTCTATGAGGGCGCCGCTGTGGGCTACAAAAAAATCGCAAAGTTTCCGGCGGCAGAAGTGACACGGCTGCACATCCGTATCTGTGACGCCAGAGTATGTCCTACGCTGTCCTTTATCGGCGTATATTAGAATTTAAGAAAGGCCCTGAACCGGGCGGCGCAGCAGGCGGCAGAACGCGGAATCTGAAAAGACCGGGTCTGCCGCCTGTCGTTTTTACGGATGTTCAGTTTTTCTTTCTCTGTGATCATGCCTGCACTCAAAAGGATAAAACACTTGCAAAAAGAGAATTAAAGTGATATGATAATGATATCAAATAGAAATTAGGTATCATTGCTGGGGGCCATAGGCCTTCACATAGATCAAGAGGAGAGGAGATCAGCAATGCTTGAAATTAAAAACCTGACCAAAATTTACAAGGGCGGCAGGACCGCAGTGGACAATCTGTCCCTGACGGTCAGGGCCGGGGACATCTACGGTTTCATCGGCCACAACGGCGCAGGGAAGACTACCACCATCAAGGCTGTGGTGGGGATTCACGAATTCGACAAAGGGGAGATTCTGGTGGACGGGAAGGATGTGCGCGCCCGGTCCCTGGACTGTAAGCGGGTTACAGCATATATCCCGGATAACCCGGATATTTACGAATATCTCACGGGCATTCAGTATCTGAACTTTATCGCGGATATCTATCAGGTGCCTGGAGCCGTGAGGCAGGAGCGTATCCGCAGGGAGGCGGAGGAGTTTGGGATATATTCGGTTCTGGGAGATCTGGTCTCCACCTATTCCCACGGTATGCGGCAGAAACTGGTTCTGATCGGCGCGCTGCTGCATGAGCCGAAGCTGCTGGTATTGGATGAGCCTTTTGTGGGGCTGGACCCGGAGGCATCCCTGATTTTGAAAAAGAAAATGCACGCTCTGTGCGAAAAGGGAAGCGCCATCTTTTTCTCTACTCATGTGCTGGAGGTGGCGGAGAAGCTCTGCAACCGCATTGCCGTGATTTCCGGCGGTAAGCTTGTGGCAGAGGGCGAGACGAAAGCGCTTACCGGGGATAAGTCCCTGGAGGACGTATTTATGGAGGTGATCCATCATGATGAGGCAAATTAGGCTGTTGACCAAGATCTCTCTGTATGGAATGTTCGGACTCAATGAACTTCGTTTTACCAGAGATACCAGGAAGAAGGTAAAGGCCTGCCTTCTGGGACTTTTGTGGGCGATGGTGATCGTGATGCTGGCAGGCTATGTGGGGCTTGCAAGCTTTGGCCTGACTGCCATGGGGATGGGCCGGTATGTTCCGGGGGTATTGGGCATGGCAGTGTCCCTGCTGGTGTTCTTTTTTACCATATTCAAGGCCGGGCCGGTGCTGTTTGACAGGAAGGCCTATGAGAAACAGATTGCCCTGCCGGTGACGGTGCGGGCCGTCATTGTCAGCCGTTTTCTTTCCATGTATATTACGGATATGCTGTTGGGATTTCTGGTGATGCTGCCGGGGATGGCAGTGTACGGGGTGATGGAAGGGCCGGGGGTTTCTTTCTGGATCACGGGTATCCTGGCGGGAATTTTCCTGCCTCTGCTGCCCATGACGGCGGCTTCCGTTCTGGGGGCTCTGATTGCGGGCATTGCCAGCCGCTGGAGGCGCAAGAACCTGGTTTCCATTTTGCTGACCCTTGTGTTTATCACTGTGATCATGGTGGGCAGCCTGTCCATGGGCGGCATGGAGGAGAGCGAGTTAAACGCCATGGTGGCCCAACTGGGCGCGGCTCTGGAGGGACAGATCCGGAGTCTCTATCCTCCTGCCATGTGGGTCTGTGACGCCATGGTTTCAGGGGAGATGGGAAAGCTGCTGCTGTTTGTGGGCGTGTCACTGGGAAGTTTTGTGGTTTTCCTGGAAATACTGCAGCGTTTTTACGTCAATATCTGCGGGCTTTTAAGCGCACGGGAAGCCAGGGGAAATTACAGGATGAAGAGTCTTCAGGAGAAATCTCTTCTGGGGACTATGGTGGAGCGGGAGCTGCGGCATTATTTTTCTTCCACTGTGTATGTGACCAATACGCTGGCAGGAGAACTGCTTATGGTGATTCTGGCTGCAGCGGTTCTGTTTGTGGACAGTCAGACCATTGAGCAGGCCATCGGGATTCCCGGCGCGGCAGAGCGGGCGCTGCCTGTCTTGCTGGGCTGTCTGCCGATGATGATGCCCATGACGGCTTGTTCCCTTTCTCTGGAGGGAAAGCAGTGGTGGATGCTGCAGACTCTGCCTGTGACCCGGCGGGATATTATCCGGAGCAAGATGGCGGCGAACCTTTTGGTGGCTCTGCCCTTTTATCTGATATCCGAGGTGCTGGTGCTGCTGGCCCTGCGGCCGGGGTGGGCGGATGCGCTGTGTCTTTTGGCGGTTCCTGCGGTCTACATTGTCTTTGGGGCCAGGGTGGGGCTTGCGGTGAATGAAAGGCTGCCTCTGATGGAGTGGGAGAGCGAAGTCAGAGTGGTGAAGCAGAGCGCATCTTCCATGGTGAGTATGCTGGTGGTGATGGCTGCGGGGATAGTGCCGATGGTGGTCCTGGTTGCCATGCCGGGGGTTTCCGGTTATATCGTGTACGGTGTTTTGGTGGCTTTGATGGCGGGGTTCCTGGGCTGCTGTCATGTTTTGGACAGACGCGCTTCTTAAGGATAGATGCGCCGGACAGCTGTCAAAGCGATTGCTGGGGATTTTCGTGCCAATCTATTGACTGCCGGGAGCGGGTCTGGTAGTATTTTTATAGTATTCTTATATAGAAGAGACTGCTCCCGCGGCAGAGGCTTTCCAAACAGTTGACAGATTACGGAGAAGCTCTCTCATAAGACAAGAACCCGGCGTAAATGCCGGGCTCCCGTCTTAGAAAGAGAAATTATGAAACGTAAAAGGTATATAGTAAAACTGCCGAAGCAGTATTGTTGGTAGGCGAAGCTGACAGAACCCTAACCTTCTTGTTAAAATCCAACAGCTTCATTGTTGTTAAATCTATGATACTGGAAAAATGTGTCTAAAGTTTGACCGTGGACTTAAGGAATTATAAAATCTTTGTATAATAGTTGTATATAGGCGGCAGTCGGATAAGCACTGCGGGCGGAACAGCGGTTCAGGGGAGGTATTTTGTGAAAATAATCAGGAATTCGACACCGGCGGCGGACGGTTTCCGCATGCCGGCGGAGTTTGAGGGGCATGAGGGCTGTATCATGATATTTCCGGAGCGCTCCGACTCCTGGCAGTACGGAGGCTATGCGGCCAGGAAAGCCTTTGTGCAGATCGCGGAGGCCATTGCAAAGTCGGAAAAGGTGACGGTATGCGCGGGCGGCAGG
This sequence comes from uncultured Acetatifactor sp., assembly GCA_910586515.1. GTDB lineage: Bacteria > Bacillota > Clostridia > Lachnospirales > Lachnospiraceae > Acetatifactor. The sequence continues at coordinate 42,295 of CAJUGL010000006.1, read as the reverse complement.
CAATATGATCAGGCCAGGTCAATGCTGCCGGATCAGATCAGAGTGGTGGAGATGTCCAGCAATGATGCCTGGGCCAGAGATTATGCGCCCACCTTTGTGAAAAATGACGCAGGTGTCATAAGGGGAGTAGACTGGGGATTCAACGCATGGGGAGGCCTTTACGACGGACTGTATTTTCCCTGGGATAAGGACAATCAGATGGCGAGAAAGCTTTGCGACCTGATGGACAGGGACATCTATGACAAGCGGGACTTCATTCTGGAGGGAGGCTCGATTCATGTGGACGGGGAGGGGACCTGCATTGTTACGGAGTCCTGTCTCCTTGGCAAGGGGCGGAATCCGGAGCTGAGCAGGGAACAAATCCAGGAGAACCTGCAGAAATATCTGAATGTTTCCAAGGTTATCTGGCTCCCCTGCGGGATATACAATGACGAGACTGATGGCCATGTGGATAATATCTGCGCATTTACCGCGCCGGGAGAGGTGGTGCTGGCCTGGACGGAGGATAGGGAGGATGTGCAGTACGCCATGTCCGGAGCCTGCCTGAACTGTTTGGAAGAGGCAGTGGATGCCAGGGGGAGAAAACTGCGGATACATAAGCTGCCCCTGCCGAAACCCGTTACCGTTACCGAGGAGGAATGTGAGGGGCTGGATTGCTGCGGAGACGGGCCTGTCCGGACGCCCGGTGAACGGTTAGCGGCCTCCTATGTGAATTTTTATATCGCCAACGGGAGTATTGTGGTCCCGGGCTTTGGGGATCCGGCTGACGAGGAGGCCAAAGCCGTTCTGGGGGAACTTTTCCCGGACAGGGAGATTATTCAGATTTACACAAGGGATATTTTGATCGGAGGCGGGAATATCCACTGTATAACCCAGCAGATACCGAAATAAGAAAAGCGCGGAAGGCGGAACGGAAGTTTCGGTAGACGATTATAATAAGAAAGAGAGGGAAGAGACATGGCGGAAGCCTGTGTGAATCCAGAGGAGGGAAAGCGGAAGGAAAGGCCCGATAAAAGCGGATGTGTTACCGTGGCGGCAGTACAAATGTACTGTAATCGTTCCCGGGAGGAGAATCTGGAAGCGGCCGTAGAGCGGGTGCGGGAGGCTGCGGCGAAAGGCGCGCAGATTATTTTGCTGCCGGAGCTTTTTGAGACATGGTATTTTTGCCAGGAGAGGAACTATGACTCCTACAGGCTGGCCATGCCTCTGACAGAAAGTCCTGCGGTGGGCTGCCTGCGGAAATTGGCTGCCGAACTGGGGGTGGTGCTTCCGGTGAGCTTTTTTGAACGGGATGGAAATGTGACTTACAACACCGTGGCAATGATTGACTCGGACGGTCAGATTCTTGGCACATATCGCAAGACCCATATTCCGGACGATCATTACTATCAGGAGAAGTTTTATTTTGCACCGGGAAATACAGGTTTTCGGGTGTGGGATACAGCCTGGGGAAGGATCGGCGTAGGCATTTGCTGGGATCAGTGGTTCCCGGAGGCGGCCAGATGTATGGCCCTGGCGGGAGCTCAGCTCTTGCTTTATCCTACTGCCATCGGTTCAGAACCCATCATTGCCTGTGACAGTATGCCCCACTGGCGCCGCTGCATGCAGGGCCATGCCGCCGCGAATGTGGTGCCGGTGATTGCCGCCAACCGCATTGGGGAAGAGCAGGTGAAGCCATCTCCGGAAAACGGAGGCCAGTCCTCCTCTCTTACTTTTTACGGTTCTTCTTTTATTACCGATGAAACCGGGGAGATTCTGGAGGATGCAGGCAGGACGGCAGAGAAAGTGATTCTGCACACCTTTGACCTGGAGGCCATAAAGGAGATGCGTTTCAGCTGGGGCCTGTTTCGGGACAGGAGACCCGAGCTGTATGACGGAATAGTCAGGATGGGATAAGCGTAGGATAAGATAGGATAAGGTAGATGCGTTTCAGCCGGGGCCTGTTTCGGGACAGAAGATCCGAGCTGTATGACGGAATAGTTCGGATGGGACGGCAGGGAGGAATCGGAAATGAGCAAAGATAAGCTTTATACGAATGCGGACGTGGATGCGCTTGTGGCTTTACTGGACGGCTGTGCCAGGGCGGAGGAAAGCCGGGTCAGCATTGAGGTGGTTGAGGGCGCAGGGGAGGTGGTGTCCCGTCGGTACCATCACGGCCGCTGTGATGTGGGAAGCCCCTGGGCATGCGGAACGCCTTTTGATGTATTGGAGTAATTCGGCATAATTTAAGGTATGCAGCTCGGACTGAAAAACAATGCGTAGACAATAAAAACGGAATAAAGAAACTATATATATAAAATTACAAAAAGCAACATGACACGGGCGTCACTTTGAGAAAAACGACTCTCGTGTCATTTTTTGTTTTTTTCAACATATTGTGGTGTGTGATATATGGCAAATACATGATATGCCAAATTGATACCAAGTGCCTGAAAACGGCTATTTTAAGCCATTTGTAAAGCCATTTATTTGTTTACAAAATGACAATTTTCGTTGCAAGGAGGGAGGTTTCCATGTATAATTATGGCAGACATAGGTGACTGTTACGATTCACAGTCATGTTCTACGGATCATTTTGATTGGCGGGGCAGAACGTGATCCGCATTGGGGTCCGGGACAGCAGATTCGTCAGGACAGGCTTCAGAGCGCTTCTGAGAGGAGAGTTTTTAAGGGGATAGCTTCTGACGGGAGAGAGGGAAGCCGGTTCAACCGTTTTCTGCTGCTGAGTAATGGGGAAAGGGAAGGACAAGAGTATGAAGAGAAGAATCGCAATGTTGTTGGCGGTGATACTGGTAGTCTGCGCAGGTTTTACGGTTTACGCGGTATCGGGCACAGCGCCGTCGACAGAACAGGGAACCGGAGATTCCTCCGGGCAGACCGATGCGGCAGAAGACGGAGGACTGGGGGCGCCTGCGGCGCCGGGGGGCAGCACCGCGGGAAATGCTGACCGGGAAGAAGGGCCAGGTGCGCCTATACCGGGAGAAGGAAGTGAGGACAACACTGTCTCCGGTGACGGAAATGATGACATTTTGGACACACCTACGCAGTCTCCGACAGTGGAGCCTGCACCGCCGGCAGAAGCGACCGCGTCTCCGCAGGTGACCACAGCGCCGCCGGCAGGAGCGACTGCGTCTCCGCAGGTGACCACAGCGCCGCCGGCAGGAGCGACCGCGTCTCCGCAGGTGACCACAGCGCCGCCGGCGGGAGCGACTGCGTCTCCGCAGGTGACCACAGCTCCGCCTACAGTGGGACCTACGTCGCCGGCGGCGACTACTGCGCCTCCGATGACGACAGAGGCGCCTACGGCTACGCCCGGCGGAGCGGTTGTGGGGGGAGCTATGGGTCAGGTGGATGTGACGATCGGATCCGCATTGACACTGTATAACAGTGAGAGCTTTATTGTAAGCCTGACAAATGAAGCCGGGCAGGCTCAGACCCAGACCATTCAGCTGAAGGAGAAGGAGGCGGACAGGGGCAGTGTAAGCTTTGCCGGCCTGGCGGACGGGACATATACCCTGACGGTATCCGGAAAAGGCTTTGCCACGTACAGCCAGAGTATTCAGGTGCAGGGCAAAGGATATGCGGTTACTCTGATGACCGGTTTTGTGAACTCGAAAAAGATTGTCTACGAGGAGGGTGGAAACCATCCCGGCGTGCTGCTGGTGGGTGATGTCAACGGCGACGGCAGGATTGACGAGACAGACAGGGCGGCTTTGGTGGATGCCATCGAAGGCAGGGGAACCGGCGCCGCGGCTGCGGATCTGAACGGCGACGGCAGGGTAGACCTGGTAGACCTGGAGTATTTTGTCAAGGGTTACGAGGGGCTGTCCAGACATACCACGGCAACCGTCGAGACATTTATTCCGATAGCGGCCATCACGCCCGCGGCCGGAGCAGGTACGACTGTGTCAGGAAATCTTGCGGATCTTCTGACAGGGGAAGGAAGCGTCAGCCTGAGTCCTGCAGGAGGAGGAGAGATCTCCGATGCCAATCCTGTGGTGATAGAGTTTAATGTGGCAATGAACGCTCCTGCCGCCGGAGGAATCATTATTGAGACCGGCAATAATAATCAGGCAGGGGAAGGCAATTCCATAGACAAGGCAAAGATTGACATTGTCTACATAGACGCGGACGGAAAAGAACAGACCGAAGAGATTTACGTGAATTCGGGGGAACTTGAACTCGTGGCAGAGTCCAGAGTGACGGTAATGCGGGATGCCAACGGCAATCTCTGGGTTGACCTGGGCGGACAGATTGCGGTGAAGAAGGTTACGCTGACCATTACCGGCATGAAGAAGAATACGAATCTGGCGGAAATCTCCAAAGTGGAGTTTGTCAACGATATGGAGAACCGTATTCCGGAGCCGAAGATGGATATTCCGGAGAAGCTGAAGGCTGAAGCGGGCAGCAAGTCCATCAGTCTGACCTGGGATCCCTGTGTCAACGTGACAGGCTACGAGGTGGAGATATCCGAAGGCGGAAAGACAGAGACCGTGATGGTGGCTTCCAATGCCTATACGGTGACTTCCTTCGGCGGAAAAGAGCTGGTGAATTATACAACATACACGGTGAGGGTTCAGTCCGTAAACGGCACCTGGCGCAGCGGATACAGCGAGGCGGTAACGGCAGAGCCCAAGCCCACCAAGAAGCCGGACAAACCGGACAATGTAAGCGCCAGCGGAGGATACAAGAGTATCGTTGTCTCCTGGAAGAAGATGAAGGATACCCTCAGCTATAATCTGTTTTACAAGAAGGCCGGGGAGGACAGTTTCCAAAAGATTGAGGGAATCAAGGACAGAACCAGCTATACCATTTTCGACCTGGAAGATCTGGAAGAGTATATTGTCTATCTTACCGGTGTGAATGAGCTGGGAGAGAGCGGACCGTCTCTGCAGGCTTCCGCCAGAACCACGGATCTCAATCCGGCGGTGATGCCCAAATACAACCTGATCAACGTAGGGGGAGAGGGCGAGAAGGGGGCGCACATTATCAGCGCAGTCACCGGCTATGAGATGAAAGAGAGTCCTTTTGACACAGAGAAGGGAACCGCATGGGGAACCGTGGATAAAAACCCCACCTCTCATTTCTATGCGGCTACCTGGGATATCGGCGGATTTAACAATCTGGGATATAACCAGGGCATTACTTATGAGTTTGACCAGGCCTATTATATGGATACTTTTGCCTTCTATGATCTGTCATCCGGAGACACCGGTTTATCTTATCTGAAGGTGCGTTACTGGGATGATACGGGGAAAGAAACCTTTCTTGACAAGGGGCAATGTTCTTTCCAGAGAAGGACGGATGCCAACAACAAGATCTACTATGTGGCGAAGCTCCCTGAGCCGGCCAATGTGAAGAAGCTGCAGTTTGGTCTTGCGCGGTATTCGGCCAGCGGAACCATTACCGTGGCGGAAGTGTATTTCTATTACTTTGATGAACTGACGGAAGAGATCATGGCCATTTACGGGGATGACCTTCATATGACGCTGAAGCCGGAGGTAACCCAGAAGACTATCGACGACTTGCGGGTGAAGCTGAATACCATTGATCCCATCAGCGGCGAGTACCATCCGGATCTGGCCGTGCTGGAGATTGAGCTGAAGAATGCGGAAGAGCTTCTGAATAACCGGAAGCTGGGCAATGTGATCAGCGTTCACAGCGGAATCACCACCAGGGATGCGGGCAGAGGATTCGGCGGAATCAACGCATGGCAGCCTCTGGGCGTAGTCGCGGGGGCGCAGGAAGAGATTATCGTCTACGTCGGACATGCCAGCAAGAAGACAGGAGAAAGCACTGAACTCCAGCTGATTGCCACACAGTACCATTCGGAGTCCAGCCCCATGTTTGCCAGCGCAGGTACGCTGAAGGTAGGGGCCAACAAGATCACCGTGCCCAAGATCGGAAGCCTGTCGGGCGTGGAGGGCGGCGGAGCGCTGTATGTTCAGTACTCTGGTTCTGCCAGTGCGTCTGATCAGTATGCCGTGCGCGTAGGGGGCGGCGTCAGAGTGCCCATGCTGGATCTGTACCGGACTTCCGGAGAAGAGAGAATGTCCAGGATAAGAGCTTATGTGGAAGAGCTGAGTACCTTTGTGGGCGGCATTGAGGGCGCGCACAACCAATTCCACAAGGGTTCGGAAAACAGTCAGGTGAATTATGGGTATGACAAGGGGAATTGTATATTGGGCGCTTCGGATATCATGATGGATAACATGATGCTGTCTCTGCCGGCGCAGCAGATTCTGGCAGGTTTGGGCAGCGGTTCCGTCGGCGGTATGGCTGAGAAGCTGTCGGATTCCCTGCAGGCCATGGAAGATATGATGTATCTGTTCTACCAGCACAAGGGATTGAACAGCAGTGCTCCGGAGGAGAAGGATCAGCTTCCCAAGGGACATCTGAATATCCGTTATCAGAGAATGTTCTCCGGCGCGTTTATGTATGCTTCGGGCAACCACATCGGTATAGAGTGGGGTTCCGCTACCGGAATGGTGACGGCAAAGCCGGTGGTGGCAGACAGTTCGGGCATGTACCAGAGCGGTTTGTATTTCGGATGGGGTGTGGCCCATGAGATCGGGCACTGCATCAACCAGGGCGCTTACGCGGTGGCGGAGGTGACCAACAATTACTATTCGCAGCTGGCTCAGGGGAAAGATACCAATGAAAGCTTCCGCTATAATTACGACAGCATCTATGAGAGGGTGACGTCGAATGCGAAGGGCAGTGTGCATCTGGCCATGTATTGGCAGCTCCACTTGGCCTATGACAAAGGGTTTAATTACAAGACCTACGCGGACTATAATGAGCAGCTTGCCAATCTGTTCTTTGCCAGGGTGGATACGTACGCAAGAACGCCCTCAAAGGCGCCCGGCGGACTGAAGCTGGCGGGAGACAAGGAGCAGGATTTCATGCGTCTTGCCTGCGCGGCGGCCGGGAAGGATATACTGGATTTCTTCCGGCGCTGGGGTCTGGAACCGGACGAAGGCACCGTGGCGTATGCGTCGCAGTTTGAAAAGGAAACCAGAGCCATCTACTATGTGTGCGATGATTCCCGTGTGTATGCGCTGACGAATGGCGAGAGCGGACTCAGTACTGATGGTACGACAGAGGCCGTGGCGGATACCGTGAAGGCGGCAGTGGTTCCCGGCAACGCAAATCAGGTGAAGATCGAGCTTGGTTCCAAAAACATTCCTTCGGCGGATGTGCTGGGCTATGAGATAGTCAGATGCACGGTTTCCGGCGGAGATGTGGAGAAGGCGCCGGTAGGCTTTACTACACAGTCAACCTTCACCGACACGGTTTACATGAACAACCGTATGGTTTGGTACGAAATATCAGTGGTGGATAAATATCTCAACCGCTCGGCGGCTAAGCGCGTGGATGCGGTGAAGATAGAGAACGACGGTTCTCAGGAGAAAGCGTTCTGGACCATCAAAACCACGAATCTGACGGCAAAGGGCGAGACAGGCGGAACATCCGGCAACGGAACGCTGTGTACGCCTGAGACAGAGGATCCTGCTCTGCTGATGATTGACGGCAATGCCGGCACAGTCTATGAAGGCACGGCAAAGGCAACGCATCCGGAGATTCTGCTGGAGTTCAACAAGAACCTTACCGTTGCGGGCTTTAAGTACACTTCAGGAGACGGTACTATGCCCAAATACGAGATTCAGGTGCAGACCGCTGACGGCTGGAAGACCGCGGCCAAGGGGAACTTTGCGGACGGCATCAAGGGTACCGTGCAGGGAACCGTGACGCTGGGAGAGGACCAGACTGAGGAGAGAACATTTAATACAAGCACCATTTACTTTGCAAATGATGACCAGAAGTATGTGGGCACTTATGACACAGGCGCGGTGAAGCTGATTCTGGAGACTGCCTCGGGGGCTCCGGTATTCATCTCTGAGCTGGATGTACTGGGCGCTACCGGCGACCATGTGGACTTCCGCCGCGAAGACGGAATTCCGGCCATCGGCGAACTGGGCGCGGATTACCGTTACGGTAAGAATGAGGGAGATGTCATTCCCGCAGGTTCCGTTATCTTTACGGGCAGCTATAAGGGCAACCCGGCCTACAACTCTCTGATCCTGTTTGACCAGGACGGCAATGTTGTGGGAGGAGTAGATGGGGACGGTCACCTCAAGGCGCAGCAGATTATTCTGGCGGACGTACCGGATACGGGCAATATTCAGGATGTGTCGGAGGGCACATGGATTTACTGGGTAGAGCCGGATCAGAATATAGATCTGGAGAAAATAACGAAAGTGCGCGCGGAGCTGTACCGGGTGAACAATGCTGAAACCAACGAGGGGCAGAGACTGGTCAGCGACACCCTGTTCGTGGATATGCCGAATGAACTGCCGAAGATCAATTTCGGCAGCAGCGCAGGCAATTAAGATGAGGTGAACATGAAGAGATATATAGTGCAAGGTTTTATGACAATGATCCTGTTCGCGGTCATGCTGCCCATGCGGGTATCTGCGGCCAGCGGCGACGAGTTTCAGGTGGACAGGTCAGGCGGCGTTACCCTTGTGTCCGATCATGCGGCTGATGAGGGAGTTTCCTCCCTCCAGTTCAGCCTGACGGTGGAGCCTGACGGCGCCGCGGACGTAGGGTTCGAGTTTTACGACAGCAGAGCCCAGATCACTGGTTCTTATTACAATGCGGAGGAAAATAAGCTGAATGTTTACATGGCAGGGACAAAAGCCCTGTTTGCCCCGGGTTCTTCCGCCCTGCAGATCGGCAGGGTAGTGGTTCGGGGAAGCAGCGGCGGAGATGCGCCGGCTACGGTGAGCATCGGAGAAAATCCTCTGCAGTATGTCTACGGTTCGGAGCTGAAGAACATGGAGGGCATGGAAGGTGACCCGGTGACCATTAATACGGGCAACAGCAGTACGGTTACGCCTACTCAGGTCCCTCCGGCAACAGAGGCGCCGCAGCCCAGCCAGGCTCCTGTAGTGACGGCGCCCCCGGCCACTCAGGCGCCCGTGGTGAGTGCGCCTCCGGCCAGCCAGGCTCCTGTAGTGAGTGCGCCTCCGGCCACTCAGGCCCCTGTAGTGACGGCGCCCCCGGCCACTCAGGCGCCGCCTGTGACTACACAGGAGCCTCAGCCAACGCAACCGCCTCAGCAGCCTCAGCCAACTGAGACACCCGGAGATAATAACGGCTCTCAGGGAGGAGATAACGGTTCCCAGGGAGGAAATAACGGCTCTCAGGGAGGAGATAACGGTTCCCAGGGAGGAGATAACGGTTCCCAGGGAGGAAATGACGGCTCCCAGGGAGGAAATGACGGCTCTCAGGGAGGAAGCGGCAATCAGGGAGGCAGCGCAGGCAGACCCAAGGCGACTGCTCCGCCGAAGAAAGTGGTGTCTGCTTCTTCAGGGGCGGCGGTGAAGCCCCAGGGGACGACACCAAGCCCGCAGCCCGCGGAAAGCGACGCTCCTGAGCAGGAGAGCAGTTCTGAGGAAGCTTCCGAGCCTCTGGATATCATAGAAGGAGATTTCGGACTGGATGCGGAAGGTTCCGGGGAGGCCTCCCAGGAAGAGAACGTACAGGAGCCGGAGAAAGAAGAAAAGGGACTTGATTGGGTCTTCGTCGTCGCCGTAGTGGCTATCGTTTTGTTATGCGCCACCGGAGCGGCAGGATTTTTTATCCTGAAGAAGAAATCCGATTCTTCCCGCGGCAGAGGATAAAGGAATAAAGAACGATCTGTGCCCCCCCTGTGTGACAGCAGGGGGGTTTGCCGTAAATATGAATAAAAGAATGTATAAAATATTGTACAGAATGGAAAACTTATATAATTGAAAAATTCGGAATATCATGATATCATAAAGGTGACACGCGGAGGTGTTGTTTCACGGTGTAGTCTGCAAATCTTTCTGCAGCTGCGGGCGGCCCGAACGTGGCGGTCTGACTGCGGAAAATGTTTTATGGGGCGGAGCTGTTGCCGATGAGGAAAATGATATGAGAATAGAAAGAGTAGATGAAAAAACAGTTAAATGTTTTCTGTCAAACGAGGAACTGGAAGAATATGATATTGATTATAAAGACTTTATTCTGCGCAGCGACAAGGCCAGAGAAGTGGTGCAGGAAATCATAGAGCAGGCCGAGGAGGAAGTCGGCTACAAGCCGCCCAAGTTTGCCTTTGACCTGCAGATTATGATGCTGCCTGACCAGGGTTTGATTTTGACCTTTTCCGACAGGGATCCGGATGTCCGCGACAGCGATCAGTTTATAGAGTGCCTGAGAGAGATGAAGAAAATCCTGCAGAAAACGCGGGAGAGAATAAACGCGGCAGGAGGCGGGGAAGATACGGGGGAGGCTTCCGGGAAAACCCAGGCCGCCGAGCCTCCTGCCCCGGCCAGCCGTCCGGGCTTTGCCGTATTTGTGTTTTCGGGAATCGGCAGAATAATGGAATATGCCTCCATGCTGCCCTCTAATCTGGCCGTAGACAGCAGGCTGTATGAGATGAACGGACTTTATTATCTGTACTTGCTTAAAGGGCATGCATCCTATGAGCGATACAGCAGAGCCTGTGTGCAGGCCATGGAGTTCGGCAGTCTGTTTGCCGCCGAGGAGGCTCAGGCCATGCCGCTGAAGGAACATGGGCAATGCCTGATCGGGGAGAAGGCTTTGAAGAAGCTTCGGGGATAACACCTGAAGCTTTTCTCCTTAATCGGAAAAGAAAACTGTGCGCAAAACAGTTTGAATATTATCGATTCTGCGGAAAACGGAGGTAAGAATGGAGGGAGAGAGGATCAGGAAGAGACTGGAAGGCAGGGAATTGAAGTATTTCAGTCTGTTTTCGCTGCTGCTGCTGGCAGTGATAGGAATTGTGGGTATGGTTGAGGGAGGACAGGGACCCGGGGAAGTGCTCAGGGGACTCTGGATCATCGTTGTTTCCCGGGACGCGCTGATCACCGATTACTTTGAGCTGGCAGGATACGGGGCGGCTCTTGCCAATGCAGTGCTGGTGATGGCAATGGGACTGTATCTGCTGTACAGGGAAAAGGTGAAGTTCACGGGACTGACTATGGCGGCCATGTTTATCAATGTGGGATATGCCATGTGGGGAAAGAATCCGGTAAATATTCTGCCGATACTGTTGGGCGCGTCGCTCTATGCCAAGCTGCACGGCTCCCGTCTGGGCAGGTATCTGTATACGGCGCTGTTCGGTACCAGCCTTTCTCCGCTGGTGACTGAGCTGATCTACATCCTTCCCTTTGACAAAAGAGTCAATCTGCTGATATCGGTGGGAGCGGGGATATTGATCGGTTTTACGCTTCCCGAACTCTCGGTGCACACAGCCTCCATGCACAAGGGATTTAATTTGTTCAATGTAGGTTTCTCGGCAGGCATTCTGGCTTTTGTGCTGGTGTGTATTCTGAAATCCTTCGGACTTGAGTGTGAGTCAGTGCTCATCTGGCGTGAGGGAAGGCCGGCGTGGCTTGGGACGGGACTGTATATCTATTTTCTGCTGACCTTTTTATACGGCCTGTACCTGAGTCGGGGAGAGCTGCGGGGAATTCTGAAGATCTGGAAGCATCCCGGGCGTGCGGTGGCCGATTTCGTCCTGATGGAGGGCGAGGGAAGCACCCTGATGAACATGGCTATGGTGGGGGCGCTCTGCGAGACCTATATCTATTTGATCGGCGGAGATTTGTCAGGACCTGTAGCCGGCGCCATTCTGACGGCTTTCGGCTTTGCGGCCTTCGGCGTCCATGTGAAGAATTACATACCCGTGCTCTGCGGCGTGTATCTTTCCACTTTCCTGAATCATTATGCGCCTACAACGCCGGGAATACAGCTGGCGGCGATTTTTGCAGTGGGACTTTCGCCCATGGCAGGGCGTTTCGGCGTGGCCGCGGGGATAGTGGCCGGTATGCTCCATGTGGCTATCGTCACCTGCACGGCGCAGATGTACGGGGGATTAAATTTGTACAATAACGGATTCAGCGCGGGCTGGGTGGCGATTATCATGGTGCCGGCGCTGGAAAGCTTAATGCTGGAACATAAGGAATCCAGGGGCAAAAGGGCAAAAAACTGATGCGGGCTTGCCTGCGGGAAGAGCTTGCCTCCGACATCATATGAGGGGAGAAAGAGGAAAAAGGGACATGATGTTTGACGAACAGAGAAAAGTGGCAAAGATTGTGGCGGAACTCACTATGTTTTTTTTATCCATAGGAGCCGACCGGATAAGTACTGACATGGAGAAACGGGATGGGTTGGGTGTGTTTACCTTTCGGGCCAATTACCGGCCGGACTGCGAAGACCAGCTGGAAGCTCTGCAGTGTCTGAAAGAGCAGAGGAATAACGGGATTGAGGATATTTACTGGGAGCTGGCTGGTTCGGGCAATTACGGAGAGACCAGTGAGCTGCTTTTGGTGGGCATGATGGTGGACAAGGCGGAGATAAAAGTGGAGGACGGATTCGTGAATCTGACTCTGTATAAAGATTTCGGGTAAAAGCGGTTGTTGATTGCCGGGTCCCATTTTCCGCTTGACAAACTCTGGCCGCTGAACTATAATCATTACAATTTATACTATGTATATAGAAATTACGGCTGTGAAGAGGAACAGTACGGATCGGAAAGCATTCCAGAGAGAGAACCGGCATGCAGGATGGCGGAAATCGTCTGTCTGCGTGGGGGCTGAGAGGTTCTTATGCGGAGGATTCGGAACCTGCCTCGGAGCTCTGTGCGAGGCCCTTTTTGCCGAAGACGGCATTTGCCATACGGCAAAGGGAGAAAGCATGGCGCAGGTCTGCGTTACAGACTGGAGATGGACGAAATTATGTCAATCAGGGTGGTACCGCCGGATTTCCGGTCCCTTTGGGGATGGAAGTCCGGCGGTTTTGCCTTACAGGAAAAAGCATTCGTCCGGCTGTTACAACGCAACAGGAACTGACGGCGGACGGAGAAGCGAAATGAGGAGGAAAATATGGCAGAAAAGAAAATGGTAGAAGAGATCACATCCATGGAGACGGATTTTGCGCAGTGGTATACGGATGTGGTAAAGAAAGCGGAGCTGATCGATTATACTTCCGTCAAGGGATGTATGGTGATAAAACCGGCAGGTTATGCGGTTTGGGAGCTGATTCAGAAGCAGCTGGACGGGAGATTCAAGGAGACCGGGGTGGAGAATGTATATCTGCCCATGTTTATTCCGGAATCTCTGCTGCAGAAGGAAAAAGATCATGTGGAGGGCTTTGCGCCTGAGGTGGCCTGGGTGACCCATGGCGGGCTTGCCCCCCTGCAGGAGAGATTGTGTGTGAGGCCCACCTCGGAGACGCTTTTCTGCGATTTTTATAAAAATGATATCCATTCCTACCGTGACCTGCCGAAAGTCTATAATCAGTGGTGTTCGGTGGTGCGCTGGGAGAAGGAGACCAGGCCTTTCCTGCGTTCAAGAGAATTTCTGTGGCAGGAGGGGCATACCGCCCATGCCACGGCCCAGGAGGCCCAGGAGCGTACAATCCAGATGCTGAATGTGTACGGGGACTTCTGTGAGGAGGTGCTGGCAATTCCCGTGATCAGGGGCCGGAAGACGGACAAGGAGAAATTTGCCGGCGCAATTGCCACTTATACCATAGAGGCGCTCATGCATGACGGCAAGGCGCTGCAGTCCGGCACCAGCCATAATTTCGGAGACGGATTTGCAAAGGCGTTCGGCATTCAGTTTGCGGATAAGGACAATACATTGAAATACGTCCATCAGACATCCTGGGGAATGACCACCCGTCTCATCGGGGCAATCATTATGGTGCATGGGGACAATCAGGGGCTGGTCATGCCGCCCAGAGTTGCGCCTGTGCAGATATGCATTGTACCGATCCAGCAGAAGAAAGAGGGTGTGTTGGATAAGGCTTACGAGATGCGGGACCGGCTTAGCGGAAATTTCCGGGTGAAGGTGGACGATTCCGACAAGAGTCCCGGCTGGAAATTCGCTGAGGCCGAAATGCGCGGATATCCTATCCGTGTGGAAATCGGTCCCAAGGATATGGAGGCAGGGCGATGCGTTATGTGTCGAAGGGATACCGGAGAAAAGATAGAAGTGGCTCTGGAGGCGTTGGAAGAAAAGGCCGGGGAACTTTTGGAGACCATTCAGAAAGAGATGCTGGAACATGCCAGGAACCATCGGGATGCGCACACCTATACTGCCTCCGACATGGAGGAATTTGAGCGGATTTTCGCGGAGAAATCCGGCTTTGTGAAGGCGATGTGGTGCGGGGATCAGGCCTGCGAGGACAGGATCAAGGAGAAACTGGCCGTCACCAGCCGCTGCATGCCCTTTGAGCAGGAACAGATTGCGGAGACCTGTGTGTGCTGCGGCAGGCCGGCGAAGAAGATGGTATATTGGGGACGGGCGTATTAAGAAGGAGAACTGCTGCCGTTTACAGGCAGTCCAGCCGGGGATTTTCGTGTGTTTATGCGCGGAAATCCCGGAAATTTCGGAGGAAAAGGTATGATTCATGAGACGTATCCGGTGAAGATGGATGGCTCTCAGCCCTATGCCGGGCTGACGGTTTATATTCAGGAAGATTACGAAGAGCTGGCGGTGTCGGACAGACCATTGGTGCTGATCTGTCCGGGCGGCGGCTACGGTTTTACCTCGGAGCGAGAAGCGGAGCCGCTGGCCCTGGCCTTTTTGGCTATGGGATATCACGCGGCTGTGCTGAGGTATTCCTGCGCGCCGGCTGTGTTTCCCACAGCGCTTACGGAGCTGGCCTGCAGTATTCGCCTGCTCCGGAGAAATGCGGAAAATTGGCACATTTTGCCCAATCGTATCTTTGTGCTGGGCTGCTCGGCCGGCGGACATCTGGCCGCTTCCCTGGGAGTGTTCTGGAATCGGCGTTTTCTGGCGGAAGCCATGGGACAGGAGCAGGAGACGGAGATCTATAGACCGGACGGCCTGATTCTATGCTATCCTGTGATCAGCGCCGGGGAGTTTGCCCACAGGGGATCTTTTGAGAATCTGGTGGGCGGGCAGACCCGGGCGCTTTCCGAAAAGCTGTCCCAGCCGGTTATGGAGCTTCTTTCTCTGGAAAATCAGGTAGGCGCCCATACGCCGCCGGCGTTTATCTGGCATACCTTTGCGGATGATGCGGTTCCGGTGGAAAATTCGCTGCTGTTTGCAGGCGCGCTGCGCAGAGCGGGTGTGGCTGCGGAGTTTCATCTGTATCCCAGAGGCGGGCATGGGCTTTCTCTGGCCACTTGGCTCACTGCCAACAGGGATGGCGCGGGTGTGCAGGAGGAATGCGCTTCCTGGATTTCGCTGGTGCACACATGGATAGAACATCAATAAGCGGAAGGAATGACATGAATTATATTGTATTGGATTTGGAGTGGAATCAGGGAAATGCCGCGCGGGAGGAGGCGGCAGGCCTGCCTTTTGAGATTGTGGAGATAGGCGCGGTGAAGCTGGACGGTCAGGGGAAGAAGCTGGGAGAGTTCAGTCAGCTGATCAGGCCGGCGGTGTACCATGAGATGCATCAGATTACGGGCAAACTGATTCATTTGCAAATGCAGGAGCTGGAGGCAGGCGTACCCTTTGTTCAGGCTGCGGAGGATTTTCTCTCCTGGTGCGGAGAGGATGCCTATTGGTTCTGTACCTGGGGAAACGCAGATTTGACGGAACTCCAGAGGAATATGAAATTTTATCGGATGAAACCTCTCGCCGGAGGGCCCATAGCCTTTCTGGATGTTCAGAAGCTGTTCAGCATCGCTTTTGAGGACGGGAAATCCAGACGCGCCCTGGAGCATGCGGTGGACCTGCTGGGATTGGAGAAGGATATTCCTTTTCACCGGGCCATAGGAGACGCAGCCTATACGGCCGTGATTCTGGAGGAAATCCTGGCGGAGAAGCCGGAGATAATAAAGAATGTGTCCTATGACGTATTCCATCCGCCGGCGGACAGAGCGTCGGAAGTCAGGGTTCGCTTCGGCACTTACGCGAAGTTTATCAGCAGGGAATTTGGCAGCAGGGCGGAGGCCTTTGCGGACAGGGAGGTAGTGTCCAGCAAATGCTATCTCTGCTGTCGGAATCTGCGGAAAAAGATCAGATGGTTCAGCCCGAACGGGAGAAATTATTACTGTCTGGCCCACTGCGTGGAGCACGGTTATCTGAAGGGGAAAATCAGAGTCAGAAAATCGGATGACGATAGAGTGTACATTGTCAAGACCACGAAACTGATCTCTCCTGAGGAGGCTGCGCTACTGAAGAAGCGCAGCGAGCATGTGCGAAAGTCCCGTCTCAATCCCGGAAAGTAAAAGTATCTGAACTGCGCCGACGGCGTTTTCTGCGTTTTTTCTGCCGTTCTCTGCGGCCCAGAAAGGCATAGTTTTTCAGGACGGCGCGGATCAGGAGCCAGATGAGGATAAGCCCTGCGATTACGCCCAGGGTAATCAGGATTACGGTCATATTCACATAGAGGACGGAATTATCCGGAATTTCCGTTTCAGGCAGATTTTCGAAAAGATCACTTTGTTGGGCTCCGGCGGAAAAATTAACTCTCACGGAACCGATATCGACGCCGTTATAGGAGTATCGGATGATTGCGGCCTGATTTTCGTCTTCCGTGTCATAGGAGATGACGGAGTCCAGGTCCCGGAAGGAGACTGTCTTGGGCAGAAGGATAAAGTCGTCTCTGTCCAGGGACAGAAAGGGCTGAGAACTGCCGAAAATATCGTTTCCGCTGTAAAACAGTCCTGTATTGTCGATATTGTATTTTGTTTCTGACTGAGATACGTTTACTTTTTCGAAATTGGAAAAGCCGTACTCGTAGAGGGATATGGTATCCTCGTACTGATAGGGCGCCTCGTCATGCATGACCACGCAGATCAGCCGCATACCGTTTTTTTCCGCGCAGGAGACCAGACAGCTTCTTGCGTCGTCAGTGTAGCCGGTTTTGCAGCCTGTCAGGTATTCGTAGGCATAGGTGCCTCCGGGAATGATCTGCATATGGTTGTTTTCCAGCTTGCCCAGAGGCAGCTTTTCCGTTGCGGGAAATTCCATGCGCCGGGTCAGGGTAATTTTGCAGAGCATTTCATTGGCAAAAAAAGCTCTGCCGATCATGGCCAGGTCGTAGGCGGTGGTGTAGTGGTCCTGGTCAGGCAGGCCGTTGGGGTTCACGAAATGGCTGTCAAGACAGCCCAGTTCCTCTGCCCGTTGGTTCATGATCTCCGCGAAGACCAGCCAGTCCGTGCTCTGGGTGATATGTTCGGCTACCGCAAAGGATACCTCATTGGCGGAGCGGATTAATATAGCGTTCAGACATTGTTCCATGGTCAGCTCCTGCCCTGCATCCATGGCGATATGACTGCTGTCCCAGGGGGTGTCGAACACCGCGTCATGGGAAAAGGAAACGATTTCGTCCATCTCGCAGCGTTCCGTGGCGATAAGGGTGGTGAGTATTTTCGTGGTGCTGGCAGGGTATTGGCGCTGATGAATGTTTTTGGCGTAGAGTATGGTACCGGTCTCCGCGTCCATCAGAATGGCGGACTCCGCCCCTACCACAGGTCCGTTGGGCCAGTTGGGGATCTCATTGGACTGTACAGGCATGGCGCGCTGTTCTTCCAGCCGCTGCTCTGTGTCGGAATCGGCCAGCCCGGTGATGGGCGAGCCGAGAAAAAGGCTTCCCGCAAGAGCGGCTGCCAGAACGGATAAACATGTATGGCGAAACTGTCTAAGCATGATTAATTTCTCCCGATTCGGCTGCCCCCGGGATGCGTTTCTGCCTGGGCAGCGGCCGCAGCTGCGGGGGAGCTGAGCTGATTATCTTTTTACATAATTGTTACCCATAATTGTATCAGTTCAGACAGGGCGCTGAACTGTTACCCATAATTATACACATTCAGGCCCGAAACGCAAGTATGGATTGACAAGTCCGGGAAATTAAAGTACAGTAAGTATAGTATCGAATTACCTAAATATGGCAAGCGGAAAGAAAAGTGAGAAAGATGAGATTACGCAATATTACAGGATCAAGGGAGGTGATTTCACGCAGCCCTTATGTGATACAGGAGGAAGTGCAGCCTCAGTGCGCCGGCAGATGGAAGGAAATCTTCGGAAACGAACAGCCGGTTCATGTGGAAGCAGGTATGGGAAAGGGAAAATTCATCCATACTATGGCTAAGGAGCATCCGACTGTGAATTATGTGGGCATAGAGAAATATTCCAGCGTTCTGCTGCGGGCCGTGAGCAGGATGGAGCAGGAGGAGCTTCCCAATCTGAAGTTTCTGCGGATGGATGCGGAGGACATCGGAAAGGTGTTCGGGCCGGGGGAAGCGGACAGAATCTATCTGAATTTTTCCGATCCATGGCCCAAGGACAGGCATGCGAAACGCAGGCTGCCTTCCAGAGAGTTTCTGGCGCGGTTTGCCCGGATGCTGAAGCCTGAGGGCAGGCTTGAATTCAAGACGGACAATCAGGCTCTTTTTGACTTTGCCCTTGAGGAGCTTGAGGCGTCGCCGGCCTGGAGACTGGAGTCCTGTACCCGGGATCTTCACGCCGACGAGGAGATGATGCGGGGCAATGTAATGACGGAGTACGAGGAGAAATTTTCCGCAATGGGGAATCCCATCTGCAAGTATGTCATTGTACGGAATGCAGAGGAACAGAAAACGGATATCCGCCAATAAGGACAAGGCGGAAGAAAGGATTTCCGGACACCCATGAGAGGAGCGCATTCGGGGGGACTGCGGAAAGGGGAACTGCGCGGAGCGCCGCAAGGGCAGAATTCCCCGGGAAAAAGCGGCGCAGAAAAGAGGGAAAGATGGAATATAAGTTTACTGCGGACAATTTTGAGGCAGAGGTATTGCAGTCGGAAATTCCCGTGCTGGTGGATTTCTATGCGGACTGGTGTAATCCCTGCAGGATGATGGGGCCGGTGGTGGCCAAGATTGCGGCGGAGTACGAGGGCAGGATCAAGGTGGGAAAATGTAATATTGACGAGAACATGGAGCTGGCAAAGAGCCTTCAGGTATCCAGCATTCCGGCGTTTATCGTTTTCAGGGACGGCAAAGCTGCGGCGAGTTTTGTGGGTTCAATGCCTGCGGCGGAACTGAAGGAGAAAGTGGAACAGGCATTGGGATAAAATGAACAAAGAATTGTTTTTGTACGAAATAAAGAGGACGCTGATCTGCGTGGCGGCTGCGTTTGTATACGCCCTGGGGGTGAACCTGTTCATCGTGCCCGCAGGGCTGTACTCAGGGGGCGTCATGGGCTGCTCGCAGGTTATCCGTACCGTTCTGGCCAGGTATTTGGGGCTGGATTTCGGGGGATTCGATGTGGCGGGTCTGATTTATTATATGATTAATGTTCCCCTGTTCATCATTGCCTTTACCCGGCTGGGGAAGCCGTTTTTCTTCAAGACCCTGGTTACCGTTACTGCCATGACCGGATTTCTCTCGCTGATACCGGTTACCCGGATTGTGGAGGATACCATGGCGGCCTGCGTGGTAGGCGGCATCATCTCCGGCAGCGGGATCGGCGTCATGCTGAGAATGGCCTCCTGCAGCGGCGGCATGGACGTGGTGGGGCTGATTCTGGCCAGATGGAAGAAGGATTTCAGCGTGGGCAAGGCAGGGCTGTTTCTGAATCTTGCGCTGTACGGGGTGTGTTTCTTCCTGTTTGACGTGGAAATTGTGGTATACTGTATCATTTATGCGGCAGTGTATTCCACCGCGATGGACAAAGTGCATACGCAGAACATCAATGTGGAGGCCAATATCATCACCAAGGCGGACACGGCGGAACTGGAGAAGGCGGTCTTTGACGAGATTTACAGGGGCATGACAAAGTGGACCACCCAGGGCGCCTATACGCATCAGCAGTCTCATATGCTCTATGTGACGCTGTCCAAGTATGAGGTGGGCAGGCTGAAGGCAGTGGTACATAAATATGACCCCAACGCATTTATCGTCATTAACGAAGGGGTCAGCGTGGACGGGAATTTCCTGAAGAAACTTTAAATAGCAGGAAGAGAAAGCAAAGCCAATCAGGGCGAAGAAAAGGAACCGGGTGCGGGCAGCGTATCCGGTTCCTTTTCGGTATATTCGCTTTATTCTAATATTTCTTCCGGGCAGTCTGAATCGGCTCACAGGTCAGATCCACGCCCAGTTTCTTGAAAATCTTCGTGTCCACCTCGGAGAGCATTACGGAGGTGTGCACCTGACAGCCTTTCAGTTTCGGGAGCTGTTCCAGGGAGCGCCGGGCATTGTCGTCCGCGCAGGCCGCCAGGGTGAGGGCGATCAGCACCTCGTCTGTGTGGAGGCGGGGGTTCTGCCCGCCCAGATAGCGGACCTTCAGATCCTGGATGGGTTCGATGGCTTCGGGTTTGATCAGTCTGATATCATGGGCCACGCCTGCCAGATGCTTCAGGGCATTCAGCAGCAGAGCTGCGGATGCGCCCAGGAAGTCCGAGGTTTTGGAGGTAATGATTTGACCGTCCGGCAGTTCGATGGCCGCGGTGGGCATTCCCAGCTCCTCGGCCAGCTTTTTGGCCGCGGAAGTGACCTTTCTGTCCGCAGGGGTGATTTTAGCCTGTTTCATCAACAATTCGATCTTCAGCAATTCGTTCTCGGAGGCGTCGTCCCGCACCATTCTGCACAGGGTGGTATAATAACGGCGGATGATCTCCATTTTGGACGCCTCGCAGCAGGCTTCGTTGTCAATGATGCAGTTGCCGGCCATATTCACGCCCATGTCGGTGGGAGATTTGTAGGGATTGCTGCCGTAAATGCTTTCAAATATGGCGTTCAGCACAGGGAATATTTCAATATCCCGATTATAATTTACCGCTGTTTCGCTATAAGCTTCCAGGTGGAAAGGGTCAATCATGTTCACGTCGTTCAGATCCGCGGTGGCTGCCTCGTAAGCCAGGTTGATGGGGTGCTTCAGCGGTATGTTCCAGATGGGGAAGGTTTCAAATTTGGCGTAGCCGGCCTTGATGCCCCGAAGTCTGTCATGATACAGCTGGGAGAGGCAGGTGGCCATCTTGCCGCTTCCGGGGCCGGGAGCGGTGACCACAACCAGGGGACGGGTGGTTTCGATATAATCGTTTTTTCCGTAGCCGTTCTCGCTGACAATGAGGGGAACGTTTGCGGGGTATCCCTCGATGATATAGTGGAGATATACTTTTATCCCCTTTTTTTCAAGCTTTGCCTTGAACTGTTCGGCGCTGTGCTGACCCTGGTAATGGGTGATGACTACGCTGCCCACATAGAGCCCCCTTGTGAGAAATTCGTCCCGCAGGCGCAGCACGTCCACATCATAAGTGATTCCCAGATCACCGTGAATCTTATTTTTTTCGATATCCGCAGCGCTGATCACCAGAACGATCTCGGCATACTCGGACAGCTGCAGCAGCATCTGCAGCTTTGCGTCGGGGGCGAAGCCGGGCAGTACTCTGGAGGCATGATAATCGTCGAAGAGTTTTCCGCCGAATTCCAGATACAGCTTGTCCCCGAACTGGACAATGCGCTCCTTGATGTGCTGCGACTGCATGCTCAGATATTTACTGTTGTCAAATCCAATTTTCATAACCAGCCTCGCTTTCCTGTTTTGCCATAGTAGGATATCGGGGTCAAAAAGTATGCTGACCCTGGTACCGCAGTATTCTTAACGGTAAACATTTTACCACAGAATTTTCGGGAATGCCACATTGAGATGAAAAAAGGTAACAGTTCTATGTTCTGGTCTATATTCTGCAAAGGACAAAATGTTTAGAAATCTTTAAGAGATAATTTGTTTTTTTCACAATTATCCTATTGATTTATCAATAAGTTCTATCTATAATGGCAATGAGACTTTAGAGTAAAGCGGTGGATATGGAGACGGAGTTATACTATGGACAATCAAATGAACCAGTACGATAACGGCGGCGGATATAACAATGGCGGTCAGGGAGGCGGTAACGGAGGCAATGGCGGCAACGGCAATCAGCCGCCCAGACGGCCCAATCTCATGATGGTACTTCTGGCGGGATTGAGCACGGTCCTGCTTGTGTTTATGTTGTGGAATCTGCTGTTCGGCGGCAGCGGCAATACCCAGGAGGTGAGCTATACAAAGTTTCTGGAATATGTCAATGCGGACGAGGTGGAGGCTGTTGAGGTACAGAGCACGGGGCAGATTCTGTTTACCCTGAAGAAGGGAGAGGGAACGCAGCCGGAAACGCCAGCGCCCATGGCGCCGTATCCTTTTTACGGCAATGCGAAGCTGACCTACTCCACGGTGATCATGGAGGATCTGGATACCCTTACGGCCAGGATGGAAAAGCACGGCATTGACGGAAATCGTGTTTTAAGCGACAATTCCGGCAGAATACTGGATATTCTGCTGTATGTGGTTCTTCCGGTTGTGCTGATGTGGATATTGCTGGGCGTGGTATTCCGGAAGATGGGCGGTTCCGGCGGTCCTCTGGGCGTGGGCAAGAGCAATGCCAAGGTGTATGTGCAGAAGGAGACCGGCGTCACCTTTAAGGATGTGGCGGGAGAGGACGAGGCCAAGGAAAGTCTGGTGGAAGTGGTGGATTTCCTGCATAATCCCGGCAAATATTCCAAGATCGGCGCCAGGCTGCCCAAGGGGGCGTTGCTGGTGGGACCTCCCGGTACGGGTAAGACGCTGCTGGCCAAAGCGGTGGCAGGAGAGGCTCATGTGCCGTTCTTCTCCCTGACGGGTTCCGATTTTATTGAGCTGTATGTAGGCGTGGGCGCCAGCCGTGTGCGGGATTTGTTCAAGGAAGCGACGAAAAACGCGCCCTGCATTATCTTTATCGACGAGATTGACGCCATCGGCCGGAGCCGTGATTCCAAGTACGGCGGCGGAAACGAGGAGCGGGAGCAGACATTGAACCAGCTGCTGTCGGAGATGGACGGTTTCGACAGCTCCAAGGGAATTCTGATCCTGGGCGCAACCAATCGGCCGGAAATATTGGATAAGGCTCTTCTGCGCCCCGGGCGTTTTGACCGGCGGATCATTGTGGACAAGCCTGATCTGAAGGGGCGGGTGGAGATCCTGAAAGTTCACGCCAAGGACGTGAAGATGGACGAGACTGTGGACTTGGATGCCATTGCTCTGGCTACCAGCGGAGCGGTGGGGTCTGACCTGGCCAATATGATCAACGAGGCAGCTATCAACGCGGTAAAGGAAGGACGGGATTACGTCTGCCAGAAAGATCTGTTTGATTCGGTGGAAGTAGTGCTGGTGGGAAAAGAGAAGAAAGACCGCATCATGAGCAAAGAGGAGCGCAAGATCGTGTCTTACCACGAGGTTGGGCATGCCCTGATCAGCGCGCTTCAGAAGAATTCCGAGCCTGTGCAGAAAATTACCATTGTGCCCCGGACGATGGGCGCTTTGGGCTATGTCATGCATGTGCCGGAAGAAGAGAAGTATCTGAACACGGAGGCTGAACTTCGGGACATGCTGGTAGGCCTGGTAGGCGGCCGTGCTGCGGAGGAGGTGGTGTTTGACACCGTAACCACCGGAGCTGCGAACGATATCGAAAAAGCGACGGATATTGCTCGGAATATGGTGACGCGATACGGGATGAGCAAGCGCTTCGGCCTGGTAGGGCTGGCTACGGTGGAGAGTCAGTATCTGGAGGGCAGGACAGCGCTGAACTGCAGCGACACCACAGCTGCAGAGATTGATGCGGAAGTGGTGGATATCCTGAAAGAAAGCTACGAGAAAGCGTTGGGCATGCTGCGGGAGAACCGTGAGATTATGGATAAGCTGGCGGAATTCCTGATCGAGAAGGAGACCATCACAGGCAAGGAATTTATGGAGATTTTCCGGAAGGAAAAGGGATTGCCGGAGCCGGAGGAATCCGACAAGGATAAGAAAGCGGAAAATCAGGCGGATGCGGAGCCCGGGGCGTCGGAGGTTCAGGCGGGGCAAAGCGAAGAACCTTTTTCCGGAGAGACGGTTTCGGACCGGATTTTCGGAGAGGACAGCTTAGCGGAAACGAACATTGCCGGGCAAAACTTATCGGGACAGGAGAACGGCGAAGCACCGGAGGCATCCAGCGCGGGAAATGAGCCGGAAGCGGCAGACGATGGGGAGAGCGGCAGACCTGTGGGGCGGTTTTCCAATGGCAGAATAGATTAAGGACGGCGGCAAGCCTTTTCCACTAGACGGGAGAAGGCTTGTTTGCGCGTGAAGAAGCATGGAGCGTGGAATGGGATGAAAAGAAGAAAAACGTTGTTGCTGGCGCTGATTGCGGTGCTGATTTTCGGCGGCTGCGGGCGGCAGTCGGACGAATCGAGGGATTTGGAGAATGTCATAGCGGGAATTGACTTAAAGGAGCAGGCGGTGACGACATCGGGAGAGGACTCCGGAACTTCGGCAGAAGGAGAAGCGGGAGAAGTCTCCGAAACTTCGATATCCGGGAAAGAGGAAGAAGATTCCAGGGAAGAATCGGAGAGGGGAGGAGAGGAAGCTTCCGGAACTTCCGGGGAAGGAGAATCGGGAGAAGCTTCCCGGGCCGGGGCGGAGAGCGAAGACGGGGAGACTCCCGGGGAGCCGGACGGAGCTTTCGGAACTTCCGGGGAAGGAGAATCAGGAGAAGCTTCCCGGGCCGGGGCGGAGAGCGAAGACGGGGAGACTCCCGGGGAGCCGGATGGAGCCTTCGGAACTTCCGGGGAAGGAGAATCGGAAGAAGCTTCCCGGGCCGGGGCGGAGAGCGGCGGGGAGAACTCTCCGGGGCAGAATGGGTTTGTGGTGGTGATTGACGCCGGACATCAGCAGAAGGGCAACAGCGAGAAGGAACCTATAGGTCCCGGCGCTGCGGAGACCAAGGCAAAGGTGGCAGGGGGAACCGCAGGAGTGGCCAGCGGTCTGAAAGAGTACGAGCTTACCTTGATGGTGGCGGAGAAATTGGAGACTGTGCTCACACAGCGGGGCTATCAGGTGATCATGGTCAGAACTTCCCATGATGTGGACATGAGCAACAGCGAGCGGGCCCAGGTGGCGAATGACGCTTCGGCGGACGCCTTTATCCGAATTCATGCCAACGGTTCCGAAAACTCTTCCGTCCACGGGGCAATGACGATCTGCCAGACTTCCTCAAACCCTTATAACGCAGAGTATTACCAGCAGAGCAGGAGCCTGTCGGATGAAGTGCTGGAGGGGCTGACGGAGGCAACGGGATGCAAAAAGCAGTACGTGTGGGAGACAGATACCATGAGCGGCATTAACTGGTGTCAGGTTCCGGTCACCATAGTGGAGATGGGGTATATGACTAACCCGGAGGAGGATACCCTGATGGCAGACGGGGATTATCAGGATAAGATTGCCGAGGGAATAGCCAACGGCATAGACAGATTTTTGGAGTGAGGTCATGTTCAATATTGAGGAAGAATTAAAAAAGCTGCCCAAAGAACCGGGCGTTTATCTTATGAGAGATGACAAGGATGTCATTTTATACGTGGGAAAGGCGATTAATCTGCATAATCGTGTAAGGTCTTACTTTCGGGAAAATATCGGCAGGGGTCCGATGATTGACAAGATGGTATCCTTGATTGCCAGGTTTGAATATATTGTCACGGATTCCGAACTGGAGGCCCTGGTACTGGAGAATAACCTGATCAAGGAACACTCTCCCAAGTATAATACACTGCTGAAGGATGACAAGACGTATCCGTACATCAAGGTCACCGTGGGGGAAGACTATCCCAGGGTAATGTTTTCCCGTATCATGAAGAAGGATAAATCAAAATATTTCGGACCCTATACCAGCGCGGCAGCCGTGAAAGACACCATAGAACTGCTGAACAAGCTATACCATCTGCGGACCTGCAGCCGGAGTCTGCCCCGGGACATCGGACTGGAGCGTCCCTGCCTGAATTATCATATAAAACAGTGCGACGCGCCCTGCCAGGGGTACATCGACAGGGAGCAATATCGGGAGCAGGTAGGCCGGGCGCTGGATTTTCTGAGCGGCAATTACAACCTTATTCTGAACGATCTGGAGGCGAAAATGAAGGCCGCCGCGGAGAACCTGGACTTTGAGGCGGCGGCAGGCTACAGAGATCTCTACAACAGCGTAAAACAGGTATCTCAGAAGCAGAAAATCACCGACAGCGCAGGGGATGACAAGGATGTCATTGCCATGTACCAGGATGAGAGAGAGGCTGTGGTGCAGGTGTTTTTTGTCCGGGACGGCAAGCTGATCGGACGGGAACATTACTATATGACAAATGTGTCGTCCGAGGGCAGAGCGGAGGTGCTGGAGAATTTTGTGAAGCAGTTTTATGCGGGCACCCCCTTTATTCCCAGGGAGCTGATGCTGCAATATGAGATCGGCGATCGGGAGCTTATCGAAAAGTGGCTGTCCGGGAGAAGGGGAGCCAGGGCCTACATACGCGTGCCTAAGATCGGATCCAAGGAAAAACTGGTGGAATTGGCAGCGCAGAATGCGAAGCATATTCTGGAGCAGGACCGTGAACGGCTGAAACGGGAGGAGGGGCGCACCATTGGCGCGGCGAAGGAGATTGCGGGGCTGCTGGGGCTTGCCCATATCGAACGCATGGAGGCGTTCGATATATCGAATATAAACGGATTTGAAAACGTGGGATCGATGATTGTCTTCGAGAAGGGAAAGCCGAAACCCAGCGATTACCGCAAATTCCGCATCAAGACCGTATCCGGGCCGGACGACTATGCCTGTATGCGGGAGGTGCTGACCAGACGTTTCCGGCACGGGCTGGAAGAAAACCGGGAGCTGGAGGAGAAGGCGATTGACAGGGAGTACGGCAGTTTCACCAAGTTTCCGGATCTCCTGATGATGGACGGCGGCAGGGGGCAGGTCAATATAGCGCTTTCCGTGCTGGAGGAATTGAAGATAGCGATTCCCGTGTGCGGAATGGTCAAAGACGACAATCACCGCACCAGAGGATTGTACTTCAACAATGTGGAATTGCCCATTGACACTCGTTCCGAAGGCTTCAAGCTGATTACCAGGGTTCAGGATGAAGCGCACAGATTTGCCATAGAGTATCATCGTTCGCTTCGCGGCAAGGCGCAGGTGAAGTCCGTCCTGGATGATATACCCGGCGTGGGACCCGCCAGAAGGAAGGCTCTGATGCGCCATTTTAAGTCCATCGAGGAGATCAGAGCCGCGGACGTTGAGGAACTGTCCGCGCTGCCGGAAATAAATCGCCGGGCCGCAGAGGAAATATATCGGTTTTTCAGAAAGGATTCCGCGGAAAACTAGCTGCTGTTCAGGGCATCTCAGTCAGCTGACCGTCATTCTCCTCCGGACATGCGCTGGATGGGGAAAAAACGTAGCGGTACTTCGTCTTTCGCACTTCACATCATAACTTTTCTATGGTATAATTCTAAAGAAGCGAAACGCGGAAGACGAACAGGAGAAAAGCAGCATGGAAAGTGTCAGACTGACCCGATTGATTGAGAAGATGAAGCTGGAAAATCTAACCCCGGAGATAGATGTGAAGGACATCCGCATCACTCAGCCGGATGTAAATCGCCCGGCGCTGCCGCTGGCGGGATATTTCGAGCATTTTGATGCCGCCAGGCTGCAGATTATCGGGTTTGTGGAATATTCCTACATGGAGAGCATGCCGGATGACCGCAAGGTGGAGATATACGAAGAGTTTATGAGCTATGATGTGTCGGCCGTGGTATTTTGCCGCGAGCTGAAACCGGACCCTATTTTTGTGAAGACTGCGCTGGCCCAGAGGGTTCCGCTGCTTTCCACCAAAAAGTCCACGTCGGCCTTTATGGCGGAGACCATCAGGTGGCTCAATGTGAAGCTGGCTCCCTGTATTTCCGTTCACGGCGTGTTGGTGGATGTCTACGGGGAAGGGCTGCTGATTACCGGGGAGAGCGGCATAGGCAAATCCGAGGCCGCGCTGGAGCTGGTTCGCCGGGGACATCGGCTGGTCACGGACGACGTGGTGGAGATCCGCAAAGTAAGCGACGATACATTGGTGGGTTCCGCGCCGGATATGCTGAAGCACCTGATTGAGCTGCGGGGAATCGGCGTGGTGGATGTGAAGGCTCTGTTCGGCGCGTCGGCGGTCATGGACACCCAGAGCATTGACCTGGTAATCCGCCTGGAAGACTGGGACAGGGATAAGGAATATGATCGGCTGGGGCTGGAGGAAAATTATACGGAATATATGGGCAACAAGGTGGTCTGTTACAATATTCCCATCCGGCCTGGGCGAAATGTGGCCGTAATCTGCGAATCGGCTGCGGTAAATCACCGGCAGAAGAAGATGGGATACAATGCGGCCCAGGAGCTTTATTCCCGTGTACAGAATTCTTTTGCCCAGAAAAGAGAAGAAGAACCGATGTGGTAAACACGATGCGGTAAACATAAGAAAGGATAGAGAAGAATGAGTAAGTATGCTTTTGGAGTTGACGTGGGCGGCACCAGCGTAAAGATGGGGCTTTTTGACACGGAGGGACATCTTCTGGACAAATGGGAGATTCCCACGGTAAAGGACAATAAGGGGGCGTCCATTCTGCCGGATGTGGGCAGGAGTATCCGGGCCAAGATGGAAGAAAAAGATATCCGGGAAGAGGAACTGGCAGGAGTGGGCATAGGTGTGCCCGGACCCATGGATGATCAGGGAACGCTTCTGGGCGGAGCGGTGAACCTGGGTTGGGAAAGTTTTAACATACCCGAGGCCATGAGCGCATATATTAATGTACCGGTGAAAGCTGCAAATGACGCCAATGCCGCTGCGTACGGAGAAATGTGGCAGGGCGGCGGCAAGGGCTACGGAAGTATGGTGGCCGTGACGCTGGGAACCGGAGTGGGCGGAGGAATCGTAGTGAACGGAAGGCTTCTCACAGGTGCCTTTGGCGCAGGCGGTGAGATTGGCCATATTCATCTGGAGGACAATGAGACGGAACCCTGCAATTGCGGAAACAGCGGCTGTCTGGAGCAGTATACCTCGGCAACGGGCATTGTGCGTCTGGCCAGAAGGTATCTGGAGAAATATGACGGACCCACCATGCTCCGCAGAGACTATCTGTCCGCAAAGACGGTATTTGATGCAGTGAAGGCAGGGGATTCGGCTGCCATTGAGATTGCGGAACAGTTTGGAGACTACCTGGGCAAGGGGCTGGGCATGGTGTCGGCCGTGGTGAACCCGGAGGTCTTCGTCATCGGCGGAGGTGTGTCCAAAGCCGGAGAGATACTGCTGTCCTACGTGGAACCTTGTTTCCGGAAGTATGCTTTCGGAAAATGTAAGGAGACAAAATTTGCCCTTGCGAAGTTGGGGAATGATGCCGGGATTTACGGCGCAGCGGCGCTGATCCTGCTTTGATGCGCCAAAACGATAAGGAAAAGAGATGTCGGTTAAATGATCAGTGAAGCAGTAGTTGAGGCATTACAGAGATTTGTGCCTCGGGAAAATATTTCCCTGCAGGAGCCAATGGCAGGCCATACTACCTTTCGGATAGGGGGACCTGCCGATTGCTTTCTGCAGCTGGAGAATGCGGAGCAGCTGAAGAATCTTCGGCGGTATCTGGGGATGGCGGGTGTCCCCTTTTTTGTGTTGGGGAACGGCAGTAATCTGCTGGTGAATGATTCCGGATACCGCGGAGTGATTCTGCAGATCGGGCAGAAGATGAGCAATATTGCGGTGGAGGGCTGCCGCATTGTGGCCCAGGCGGGGGCTACCATGGCGCAGGTGGCCAGGGCGGCCATGGAGCATGGTCTCAGCGGCCTGGAATTTGCCTCCGGCATCCCGGGCACTGTGGGGGGCGGCGTAGTGATGAATGCCGGCGCTTACGGAGGCGAGATGAGCCAGGTGGTGACCCAGGTGAATGTGGTGAGCCGCGAAGGCGAGATTATGGAGCTGGACAACGGAACCATGGAATTCGCATACCGCAGCAGCGTGATCAGGAACAGTCCCTTTACGGTGACGGAGGTGACATTTTGTCTGGAGCCGGGGGACAGGGATGCCATCCGCAACAGGATGGAGGAGTTGGCCGCAAGCCGCAGGGAAAAGCAGCCGCTGGAATATCCCAGCGCCGGGAGCACCTTTAAGCGTCCGGAGGGACATTTTGCGGGCAAGCTGATTATGGAGGCAGGCTTTAAGGGGTTCCAGATCGGCGGAGCCAGAGTCTCCGAAAAGCACTGCGGCTTTATTGTCAATGCCGGAAACGCCACGGCGAAGGATGTGAAGGCTGTGATCGCCGAAATACAGGCGCAGGTTAAGGAGCGGTTTCGGGTGGAACTGGAGCCGGAGATTGTGATGTTGGATTGACAGGCGGAGGTACCATGAGATTTGTAGTGGTGACGGGAATGAGCGGCGGCGGCAAGAGCACCGCCCTTAAAATGTTGGAGGATGCGGGATTTTACTGTGTGGACAACCTTCCGGTTTCGCTGGTGGAAAAGTTTGCGGAACTGGTTTCCGTGCCGGGCAGCGAGGTCGGCAAGGTAGCGTTGGGACTGGATGTGCGTTCGGATCAGAATTTTGAAGATGCCACCAAAATGCTGGAGAAGCTGAAAACGAGCGGCTATAATCTGGAGATCCTGTTTATGGATGCGGACGACAATGTTCTGATCAAGCGCTACAAGGAGACCAGGCGGGTTCATCCTCTGGCTGCGGACGGCAGAGTGGAGGACGGTGTCAGGGCAGAACGGAAGGTATTGGACAATATTCTGCGAAGTTCGGATTATGTGCTGGACACATCCCATCTGCTCACCAGGGAGCTGAAGGAGGAAATTGAACGAATTTTTGTAGAGAATGCAGAATACAACAGCCTGATGGTGACTGTTTTGTCCTTTGGCTTTAAACATGGTATCCCGGCGGACGCGGACCTGGTGATGGATGTCCGCTTTCTGCCCAATCCGTTTTATATAGAAGAACTGAAATACAAGACGGGAAATGACAGGGAAGTGCAGGAGTATGTGATGAGTTTCCGGGAAGCGGAAGAATTTATGACGAAATTTACGGATATGCTGCAGTTCCTGATTCCCAATTACGTAAAGGAAGGCAAGTACAGGCTCGTGGTTGCCATAGGCTGTACAGGCGGCAAGCATAGAAGCGTCACTCTTGCCAATGAACTCTACCGGCGGATCAAGGACCGCGGAAAGTATGGGGTGAAGTTGTATCACCGTGATATCGGCCGCCAGGGCAAATGATGCGGATAATTGTCCGGCGGCATCAGACTGAGGTGAGATAGTATGTCATTTTCGGGTGAGGTTAAGGAAGAACTTGCCGGACGCTTCAGCCCGGCGAGACACTGCCAGCTGGCAGAACTTGCCGCGCTGATGAATTTTTGCGGGCAGATTGGGCGGGAGAAAGAAGGCGGCTACAGGATCGGATTTCAGACCGAAAATGAAGCTGTTGTCAGAAAAGGCTTTACATTATTGAAAAAAGCATATAATATAAATACGGATGCAGAGTTGTCCGGGCAGGATATCCAGGGACTGCTGCATAAAATCGGGGATCCGGACAGGCCGGTGAGTTCTCTTTTGCTGAAGAATTCCTGCTGTCAGAGGGCTTTTCTCAGAGGCGCTTTTTTGAGCGTAGGCTCCATGAGCGATCCGGCAAAGGGGTATCATCTGGAATTTGACTGCAGAAACCGGGAAAAGGCCCTGCAGCTGCAGGAACTGATCAGAGGATTTCATATCGAATCCAGGATTATTCTCCGAAAGAAATACCATGTGCTCTATCTGAAAGAGGGAGCCGGAATTGTGGAGCTGCTGAATGTCTGCGGCGCTTCCGTGTCCCTGATGAATATGGAAAATCTCCGCATTTGGAAAGAAATGCGTAATTCGGTCAACAGGCGTGTGAACTGTGAGACCGCCAATATAGCAAAGACCGTAAGCGCTGCCGCAAGGCAGGTAGAAGATATCGAGTATATCAGGATTCATTACGGTTTTCAGAATCTGCCGGACAATTTGCGTGAGATGGCAGAGATCCGCTTGGAAAATCCGGATGTGCCGTTAAAGGAGCTGGGCGAATTGTTTGATCCTGTTCTGGGAAAATCCGGAGTAAACCATAGATTGCGCAGGCTGAGCGAGCTTGCAGAAAAAATAAGAAATTAAGTGAACGGAAGGCACTTAAGTGCAGGAGGAGGAAAGGAAATGAAAAAGAGGAGTATCAGCATCAGCCTGGAAGATGAACAGATGGCAAGGCATATTGCCCTGTTTGTTCAGAAGGCCAGCAAATATGAAAGTGCCATTTATATTCAGTCTAATGAGCGCAGGGTAAATGCCAAGAGCATAATGGGCATGATGACATTGGGTTTGGATATCAGCGAGAACCTGGAGATTTCCGCCGAGGGCGCAGACGAGGATGTTGCGATCGAGGGAATGGTTCATTTCGTTGAAAACCTGGATAAGTAACGGGAATGATGAATAAGAAACTGCTTTTTGTATACAATCCGAAAGCCGGAAAAGCGAGGATTAGGAACAAGCTGGCGGATATTCTGGATATCTTTACCGGGGCAGGTTATGAGATTACCATAGTTCCCACCCGCAGGAGGGGAGATGCCAGGGACGCCGTAGCCACACGCCGGGATGAGTATGATCTTGTGGTGTGCAGCGGCGGGGACGGTACCCTTGACGAGGTTGTGACCGGAATGACCCAGAGCGGTTTTCAGACGCCTGTGGGCTATATTCCGGCCGGAAGCACCAATGACTTCGGGGGAAGTCTTTCCTTGCCCAAAAACATGGTGCGGGCAGCGGAGGCCATTGTTCAGGGGGAGAATTTCCGGTGCGACATAGGTTCCTTTCATTACGATGATGTGGACGATGTGTTTGTCTATATCGCAGCCTTCGGCATCTTTACAGATGTGTCTTATGAGACTGCGCAGGACATGAAGAATGTGCTGGGGCATATGGCCTATCTGCTGGAAGGCATGAAGCGTCTGCCGTCTATCCGTTCCTTTCATGTGAAGGCAAGCTGGGAGGGGAAGACCGTAGAAGATGATTTTATCTTCGGTATGATTACGAACTCCATGTCTGTGGGAGGCTTTAAAAATATTACAGGTAAAAATGTGAAGCTGGATGACGGAGTTTTTGAAGTGACGTTGATCAGAAGGCCCAAAAATCCGGTAGAACTGAATAATATCATGATATCCCTGCTGAACCGGGACATCAACACAGACGCCATGTACTGCTTCCGGACCGCGGAACTGGTGCTGGAGTCGGAGGAACCGGTGGCGTGGACATTGGATGGCGAAAACGGCGGCAGCCATACAAAAGTGACGATCAGAAATGTATGTAAGGCAATTGACATCAGGGTAAGAAAACCGCCTTCCAAATAAATGAACCAATTAATGCTGATCAGGCGGCGCCTGTCCTCTCCTGAGGGAGGAGGCAGGGGCTTGTCAAATATAAGATAAAATGGAGGTAATTTATTATGCTAGTTTCTGCAACAGAGATGCTTAAAAAAGCAAAAGCGGGCCACTATGCGGTGGGACAGTTCAACATCAACAATCTGGAGTGGACAAAGTCCATTCTGCTGACCGCAAAAGAATGTAAGTCCCCCGTTATCCTGGGCGTATCCGAGGGCGCAGGGAAGTACATGGGCGGTTATCATGCCGTAGTGGGTATGGTAAACGGTCTGTTGAAAGATCTGGACATCGACGTGCCCGTTGCTCTTCATCTGGACCATGGTTCATATGAGCACTGCTACAAATGTATCGAGGCAGGATTCTCATCCGTTATGTTTGACGGTTCCCATTATCCCATTGACGAAAACGTGGCAAAAACCACAGAGCTGGTTGCCGCCGCACACGGCAAGGGTATTTCCATTGAGGCGGAAGTGGGTTCCATCGGCGGCGAGGAAGACGGCGTGGTAGGAATGGGCGAGTGCGCCGATCCTAAGGAGTGCAAGGCTATCGCTGATCTGGGCGTAGATTTCCTGGCAGCAGGCATCGGCAATATTCATGGCAAATATCCCGAGAATTGGCAGGGATTGAGCTTCGAGACTCTGGATGCCGTACAGCAGCTCACAGGGGACATGCCTCTGGTGCTTCACGGCGGAACAGGCATTCCTGCGGATATGATCAAGAAGGCAATTTCCCTGGGTGTGGCAAAGATTAACGTAAATACGGAGTGCCAGCTGGCATTTGCGGCAGCTACCCGTAAATATGTGGAGGAAGGAAAGGACCTGCAGGGTAAGGGCTTTGATCCCCGGAAGCTTTTGGCGCCCGGCGCTCAGGCCATCAAGGATACCGTGAAGGAGAAGATGGAGTTGTTCGGATCTGTGGGCAAGGCGTAATTCATATTTTGTTTACAAATCATTCAATTTATATTTGAATTATTATCATGGTTTAGACATTTCTTCCGTTTATACTATACCTATAAACGAAAGCAAATGACAAAGCCAGCCACAGTTTACAGAATAACTTTTTCATAATTATAGCCAGGGGGTGAAAGCTCCCTGGCATCCTCCTTTTATGGGGGTTTTTTTCGTTTTTTGCGGGCAGCTCAGAGAAATGGTAATTTCAGACAGGTGCAATTCTGTAGTTCAGGGAAATGGCGACTTCAGACAGGCGCAATTCTGTAGTTCAGGGAGATGGCAACTTCAGACAGGTGTAGTTCTTACTTCGCGGCAGGGGCTGTCCTGGCTTTGCGGGAAACGGATTTTGGGAGGAGTCCGGAACAGCGTGTTCGTTTTGGGGTAAAGCTGCGGGAGTCGGAAAGAGAAAAGTGCCGAAAAGGGAGGATGCCAGGAAACCTGCGTTTCCTGGCATTATTATGAAAAAGTTATTTAGTAAGCAATTATTGGCCTTGCTATGCTGTGTTCTGTTCGATGATTTAAGTATAAGGGAAAGAAATGGATAAATCATGATAATACCTTAAATAATCATTGAATGAATTGTAAACAAAATATGAATGAGGCTCCCGCTGGGTTTTATTGTTTTTCCGGCTCCGGATATTCCACGCCGAAGGTTTCCGCCGTTACGCTTTCCATGACCTGATTTTCATAGGGCCTGTCAGAATAGCTGTCGGTAGATGTCTCGGCAATGCGGTTCACCACATCCATGCCTTCGATTACTTTTCCGAATGCGGCGTACTGACCGTCCAGATGGGGCGCGTTTTTGTGCATGATAAAGAATTGGGAGCCTGCGGAATCGGGATGCTGGGAACGGGCCATGGACAGAACGCCTGCAGTGTGCTTCAGGTCATTGGCCACGCCGTTCTGCAGGAACTCGCCTTTGATGTGATACCCGGGACCGCCCATGCCGGTACCGTCGGGGCAGCCGCCCTGGATCATAAAGCCTCGGATGACCCGATGGAAGATCAGGCCGTCATAAAAGCGGTTGTTGACGAGACTGAGGAAATTGTTTACGGAGATGGGGGCGATGTCCGGATACAGTTCAAGTTTGATTATGCCTCCGTCCTGCATGGTAATGGTGACAATCGGATTTTTTGCCATAATAGATGTCCTTTCTGTTTTGAATAATGTATAATTATAGCGTAAAAGAAAGAGATCGTAAAGAGGGAAGTGGATAAAAGTGGCTTATTTGAGAGAATTGCCGGTTTCCGGGGAGGGAACGGAGGATGTGCTGTATGTGACGGATGATGCGGAGGTTGGCGAAGAGCTGCGGCGAGACGGCGGGGCAGTGCTGATCTACCTTCATTCCGGCAACAGGCAGCAGGATTTTTCCCGGTTTATGTTTGCCGTGGAGGATCCGGAAGATTTGGAGCCGGAGTATGTGGAGCGGGTCTACCGCAGGCTGAAAGGCCTGCCCTGGCATATTATGGAAACGGGTAGATGTCTTATCCGGGAGACCGTGCCGGAGGACGTAGAGGCATTTTATGAGATATACAGCCATCCGGCCATCACCAGATATATGGAGGGGCTGTACCCGGATGTGGAACAGGAGAAACAGTATGTCCGGGAGTATAGAGAAAAGATCTATGCCTTTTACGGATTCGGCGTCTGGACGGTGCTGGAGAAGGAGAGCGGCGCGGTCATCGGCAGGGCGGGAATTTCCTACAGGGAGGGATATGAGGAACCGGAGCTGGGCTTTATCATCGGCGTGCCCTGGCAGAGGAAGGGATATGGGGAGGAAGTGTGCAGGGCAGTTCTCTCCTATGCCGAGGCAGCCCTGGATTTTCACAGAATACAGGCCCTGGTGGAGACGGCGAATGTTCCTTCCCTGAGACTGTGCGGAAAGCTTGGGTTCAGAAGAGAGAGCTTGGTGATGCTGGGAGGCAGAGAACATGACAGACTGATCTGGGAGAGGTGAAAAGGGCTGCCCGGGCAGCCCTTTCCTCTATAATCAGCTCTATTTTCCGTAAAAGATCTGTGCGATGGGAGAATCGGGAGACAAGATGACAGTCTTCTGATTTCCCTGCATGGAGGTTTTCAGCGCGTCCAGGCTCCGCACAAAGGAGTAGAACTCCTGTTTGGAATCGTCATTGTAGGCCTCGGACAGGATGCGCATGTATTCTGCTTCGCCTTCTGACACAAGGATGGCGGCTTCCTTCTCGGCTTCGGAGAGAAGGACGGTGACTTCCTTGTCCGTGGTATTCCGGATGATCTGGGCCTCGGAGCTGCCCTCCGCCGTGTAGGTGGCGGCAATATTGTCACGCTCTGAAATCATCCGCTCATATACGGAAGCTTTGTTGTCGCCGGGCAGATCCAGCTTTTTCGTCTCAAAGGCCAGCAGCTCCATGCCGTACTGTTCAAGGGAATTCCCGATATTGGCGACAATGGCTGCGGACAGTTCCCCGTCCCGCCCTGATATCACATCGTCCTGGGAAGTGCTGCTGATGACATTTTTGGTAGAGTTGTAGACGATTACATCCAGCCTGCCCTCCGCGTTGGCGATGGAGGAGTTCAGGGTCTGAGCGAATTTCAGCGGGTCTGAGATATGCCACAGAATGTAGCTGTCACAGATCATGGTCTTTTTGTCGCTGGTAATGACGTCCGAGGAGGGCAGGTCATAGAGCAGAACCTGTTTGGGCAGGGTGTCCACGCTTTGGATAAAGGGAACCTTAAAGCTGATGCCAGCCTCCGTTACGATATGATCTATGCGGCCAAACTGCCGAATCAGGCTGTATTCGTTTTCCTGAGTGACTACAAGGCTGGATGCGCCCGCAAGCAGAGCAGCGAACAATACTACGATCAGAGCAATTCTTTTCATGGTTTTCATCATTTTACCTCCTATTTAAAGTTCCGCATCCGCTCCGCCCGGCGCCCGGAAATTGTCAGAGAATTTCCGCCCGCGAAGGAATGCGTGCGTAAATCCTCTGGGGCGCCTTTCGGAGCAGCTGCTGTGAATAGATTAAAGTTCCGCATCCGCTCCGTCCGGCGCCCGGAAATTGTCAGAGAATTTCCGCCCGCGAAGGAATGCGTGCGTAAATCCTCTGGGGCGCCTTTCGGAGCAGCTGCTGTGGATATATTATTCCGCATCCGCTCCGCTGTTTTCAGTGCTGTTTTCGGCGGGGGCTGTGCTGCCCGCGTCCGGGGCTTCGTCATTGCCGCCGACAAAGGATTCCAGGGGATAGATGGTCTGCATATTGCCGCTGCCGCTTTCCACGATGACTTTTAAGTCAGGCAGCACATCTTCCATGGTCTCGTAAAACATCCGTTGCTTGGTGATGATGGGGTTTTTGATATATTCCGCGTACATGGCATTGAAACGGGCAACCTGGGCGGTAGCTTCGTTGACGCGCTCGGTTTTCTGGGCTTCCGCGTCTTTGATGATGCCGTCTGCCCTGGCCTGGGCGGAGGGAAGCTGTTCGTTGCGGTATTTGTTGGCGTTATTCAATGCGGTTTCCTTGCCCTGTTTGGCGGTTTCCACTGCCTTGAAGGCTTCCATAACCTCGACTGTGGGCGGTTCGGAATCCTGTATGGTGATATTTACCAGCTGTATGCCGATGTCCTGATCCTCCAGACGTTTGAGAATCATGTCCTTGATGGAGGCCTGGATTTCGTTTTTGCCTGTGGTGAGCACATCGTCCACAGGATAGCTGCCGATAACGGTGCGGATACAGCTCTGACTGATGTTCCGCAGGATATCCAGAGGGGCTCTGGAAGCATACAGCGCTTTCACCGGATCACTGTATCGATATTCCACGTAGAAATCAACGTCGATAAAGTTGAAATCCGAGGTGATCATCAGGGATTCGTCTTCGTTGGTGGCGTTGTCTCCGGTGCTGTAGCCTATGGCGAAGCCCTGGATTGTGGTGTTCACCTTTCGCACCTGCTGGATGAGCGGAATTTTGAAATGAAGTCCCGGTTCGGTGACGGCCTGGGCCCTGCCGAGCGTGATCAGGACTGCCTGCTCCTGCTCTTTGATTTCGTAGGCGGAATTAGCGGCGAGAAACAGCGCGGCAATTACCAGAATCACGGCTGCGGCTATTTTTCCTGCGGGTTTCTTCGCCCCTGCCGGGGCATCCTGCCCTCCGTTGACTGTCTCAAAACCATTTTTAAAGTTGCGGAAAGAACCTTTTTTCATAAATTGGCCTCCTTATTTATAGTTCCGCATCTGCCCGGCCCGGCCCAGGAAATGGTCAGAGAATTTCCGTCCGTGAAGGGGATGCGTCCGTAAATCCTCTGGGGCGCTTTGCGGAGCAGATGCTGATTTATTTAGTAAATTGACATTTTTTAGCTGGACTTTGCACATAATACACAAAAGCGGCAGTTTATCTGAGCTGTTGTTTCGTGTGTTTCACTTATCATACGCCATCCGGGGAGAAAAAGCAACGAAAATTACCGCACAATAAGAATACTTAATGTGCGGTAGAAAATAAAAAAGAATTAAGAAAATTTTGATTCCCTTTTGGAGGAAATTGGTATAACATGTGTAATGGATAGAGAATAAGGTCAAACTCTATAACGAAATTGAGCAGTGCTCAAAGCAGAGAGCGCTGCGGAAAGGGAGAATTTTTATGAAAAAGTCAGTGATTTACTTGTGCGCAGGTATTCTTGCGCTGGGCCTTACGGCATGCGGAGACGGCGGCCAGGGGGACGGAAGTTCCGCGGGGACGGAACAGACTCAGGGGACGGAGAGCGCAGGGGAGGAAACTTCCGCAGAGGAGAGCGGGAGCCAGGAAGACTCCTCGTCTGCGGATACGGAATCGGAAGACAGTGTATCGGATGACAATGGAGAAGGGGCAGGACTTGACGAAGCCCAGACAGGCTGGAGTGAGGAGATGACCAATCTCAGGACCGCAGCTGTGGAGGCTGTGGGACAGCAGGAATATTGGCCGGATATGCCCATGGAGCCGGATATGCTGGAGACATTTTACGGGATAACCGCAGATATGTATGATGATTTTATGGCTGAGTCTCCCATGATCAGCGCAAATGTAGACACCCTGATCATTGTCAGGCCCAAGGCGGACAAGGGGGATGCGGTTCTGGAAGCGCTGAATGCCTATCGGGAAGCGCTGGTGGCAGATACCATGCAGTACCCGCAGAATTTGGGCAAGATTCAGGCATCCAAGGTGGAGAAGATCGGGGATTACGTGATTTTTGTACAGCTGGGCGGGTCTGCCATTGATTCGGATAGCGAGGAGGAAGCGCTCACCAAGTGCCAGAACGCAAATCAGCAGGTTCTGGACGCTATACGGGCTATCGCGGAGTAAATCACGGCAGGAATCCGAAAATCTGCGAATCAGCATAATCCGGAAGCGCCGGTTAGGGTTTGCGGCGCTTCCGGAACAGTAAGTTTAGGAGAACATTGAAATGGTCTTCAGCAGTGTAGCTTTTCTTTTTCGTTTTCTGCCCTTGTTTTTTATTTTGTATTATTTGGTTCCCGGGAGGATGAAAAACTGCCTTCTCTTTTTCGGGAGCCTGTTTTTCTATGCCTGGGGGGAACCGGTTTATGTATTGCTGATGTTGTTTTCCACAGTTGCGGATTATACGCATGGGCTGCTTCTGGGGAGGCTGAGGGGAAAGAGAAGGGCCAGGTATGTGCTGCTGTCTTCCGTTCTCATCAATCTTTCCGTGCTGTGTTTCTTTAAATATGCGGACTTTCTCATACAGACGGTGAATGCGCTGTGGGGCAGCAGCCTGCCCTTGCTGAAACTGCCGCTTCCCATAGGCATTTCCTTTTACACCTTTCAGACAATGTCCTACACCATCGACGTTTATCGGGGGGAGGCGAAAGTCCAGAAGAATCTGCTGGATTTCGGGGTATATGTGGTTATGTTTCCTCAGCTTATCGCGGGCCCCATTGTGAAGTACCGGGATGTGGAGACGCTGATTCACGCCAGAAAGATTACCGTGACGGCTGTCAGCAGCGGCATGAGGCGGTTCTGCATGGGGCTTGGGAAAAAAGTGCTTCTGGCGAATCAGATGGGCGAGCTGTGGGTTCTGGTTTCCGCGCTGAATCCCCGGGAGATGAGTGTGCTTACCGCATGGGCGGGAATTACGGCTTTTGCCTTTCAGATTTATTTCGATTTTTCAGGTTATTCGGATATGGCTATCGGATTGGGAGAAATGCTGGGATTTTGTTTTCCGGAGAACTTCCGTCATCCTTACGTTTCCGCATCCGTTACGGAATTCTGGCGCAGATGGCATATATCCCTGGGCAGCTGGTTTCGGGAATATGTGTACATTCCTCTGGGAGGAAATCGAAGAGGGCTGCCCAGACAGCTGATGAATATATTCGTGGTGTGGCTTCTCACGGGCATATGGCACGGCGCAGGGTGGAATTTTCTGTTCTGGGGTTTGTGGTTTGCCCTTGCGCTGGTGTTGGAGAAGCTGTTTCTGGGCAGGCTTTTATCCTGGCTGCCTCGGGGAATAGGCATTTTGTATACTATTGTAGTAGTGTGGACGGGATGGGTGCTTTTTGCTCTGGAGAGTCCGGCCGGGATAATGCGGTATTTAGGATTTCTGTGGGGAAAGATGGTACCTTTGGCAGACACACAGGCTTTCTATCTGTGCAGGCAGTACGGCGCGCTGTTCCTCATTGCTGCGGCGGCAGCCACTCCTGTTGCGGGGATGATGGCAGGACGGCTGAAGAGAGCCGGAACCGGACCCTGTATTGCGGTCTGCCGTTTTGGGGAGAAAATAATACCGGCCGCGCTGCTGCTTTTGTCTATCGCGGGAATAGTAGATGCATCCTACAATCCGTTTTTGTATTTCCGCTTTTAGAATAGCGTTCAGCCGTATATGGAGGAGACTGTATGGAAGAAAAAAGAAGCGCGGTTTTTACCATTATATTGTTGTCCGCGATTCTTCTTGCCTTGACAGGGGCGGATTTGATTCAGGGGGATCGGCTTTACTCGGAGACGGAGAACAAGGTGCTGGCTTCCAGACCGAAATATTCCGCAGAGTCCCTGCTTTCCGGCAGGTATACCCGAGAATATGAAACCTATCTGACGGAACAGTTTGTGGGCAGGGATAAGTGGATTGCCCTAAAGACTTATATGGACGTCAGTCTGCAGAAAAAGGAGATCAACGGCGTCTATCTTGCCCGGGACGGCTATTTGATAGAACGGCATCTGCCTGGGGATTACTCTTCCGTCCAGGAGGAAAAGAAGCTGCTGCTTCTGGAGAAGCTGGTAAAGCGGTGGGACGCGGATGTGATGCTTGTGCCTACAGCCGATAATATTCTCACGGACAAGCTTCCTCCGTTTGCGTCTTTTTATGACCAGGAGAAGTTTTTGGAGCGGGTGAAAAGCAGGGTAGGCCAGGAACATTATCTGGATATTTATACAAAGCTTGCGCAGCATGAGGGAGAAGAACTCTATTACAGGACGGATCATCACTGGACCGGTCTGGGGGCGTACTACGGTTACCTGACCTGGGCCGAGAGCGGAGGAACATCCGCGGACAGGTGGAAGCCGGAGGACATGGAAACGGCATCGGAGGATTTTCTGGGAACTCTGCATTCGAAAGTGAATCTGGAAATGCAGGGGGACAGAATTCTCTATTTTCCGGAAGAGAACGGGCATCCGGAGTCAGTGACCTATGATTTCGGCAGGACTGCGGACAGTTGTTATGAGACTTCCTATCTGGACAAGAAGAACAAATACGGCTTCTTTCTGGACGATAATCATGCATTCGTGGAGATAGATACGGGATACCGCAGCAAAAAGAGCCTGTTTGTGATCAAGGATTCCTATGCAAACTGCTTAATCCCGCTTTTGATGCCTTATTACGAAAAAATATATGTGATGGATCTGAGGTATTTTAACGGAAGGCTCTTTGGATTTATGGAAGAATATGAGAAGTTGGGGGATATGGATGTGCTGGTGCTGTATAACTGCATCCACTTTCTGGAAGAATTCCAATATTTGGAATAGTCAGCCACAGGAAAATTGCGCGGGGTTAAAATACATTAGGTAATTGCGAAACTCCCTGATTTTTGGCCCGAAATCAAGGCAAAACCAAAGA